>NZ_JBFRHF010000031.1:0-102237 GCF_052115705.1 Inquilinus sp. 2KB_23
GGCTTAGGCTGCGGCGGTGGCGCCGCCTCGGGCGCAGGGGGCGGCGGCGCGGGCGCGAGCGGCCGCAACGGCACGACGTCCTGCATCACGAGCCGCCAGAGTCGGCGCTCTTCCTCGCTCGGTTTTCGGGGTCTGGCCATGCCGGATCAGCGGTCGGAGTCCTTGACCGGACGGCCGCATCCCGGGCGCTGGCGGGTTGGGGCGGCCGTCATACCCGGCTCAGTGGGATTCGCGGGTCTCGACCAGCGCCCAGTTCGGGTCGGTGGCGCGAGTGTTGCGCGAGAAGGTCCAGATGTCGGTGACCTCGACCGTCTGGTCGGGGTTGCCGTCGATCACGGTGCCGTCGGCATCGTGCAGCACCGTCTTCTGGCGCGAGCCGATGCGGATGGTGACGAAGGCGGTGCGGCCATCCATGCGGGCGTCGATGATCTCGGCCCGGTCGACCGATTCCACCGTCTCCTCAAGCGTGTGGCCGGCGGCCAGGCGCTCGCGGATCGCCTCGCTGAATTCGTCGTAGAGCTCGTCGGACAAGAGCGGCCGCAGTGTCGCGGTGTCGCCGCGGGCGAAGGCCTCGACGATCATCTTGAAGGCGGCGCGGGCACCGCCGGCGAAGCTGCTTTCGCTGAAGCTGCGGTCGGCGATCTTGATCTGGGTCAGGCCGTTGGCCATCCCGCCATCGCCGTTGGCGGCGCCGCGCGGACGGTCCGGCATGGCCACGACGTTGTCGGGGGCGCGGTCGGGCGACCGCGGCTCCGGCCGCGCCGGGGGCTGCTGCTGGGTGGCGAGCGGATTCGGACGCCGCTGCTCGGTCCCCGTGCGGCGGCCGAGCACGCTGCGCAGCCGCAGAATCAGGAATCCGGCGATCGCCGCCAGAACCAGAATATCGAGGAAAGAGCCTTCGCCCATCGGTCCCTTCACCTGTCGCGCGCCCTGCCTGGGCGAATGCGTCGCTCTGGACCCGGGCGCCGCGCGACATTACCTCTGTTGTCGGCCCGTCCGACGACCAAACCGGCGGACGGCCTTCCGGGCCAGGATGCGCGGATCAGGAACGACGCCTGCTCCCCGACAGATAGGCCGCCGACCCCCAAACGGCAAGGGAAACTCATGCCGCTGCTCGCCCTGCTGCTTCTTGTCCCGGTCCTGGCCGAGATCACCGTCTTCATCCTGGTCGGCCGCTGGCTGGGCGTTGCAGTCACCCTGCTGCTGTTCGTGGCCATCGGCGTGATCGGGTCGATCCTGCTCAAGCGCCAGGGGCTGCTGGCCCTGCGCGAGATGCAGTCGGCGCTGAGCCGGGGCGAGCCGCCGGCCGAGCCGGTGGCGCATGCAGCACTGCTGGTGCTGGCGGCGCTGCTGCTGATCTTCCCCGGATTCCTCAGCGACGCCTTCGCCCTGCCGCTGCTGCTGCCGCCGGTGCGGCGCTTCGTGATCCGCTGGCTGGGAGCCCAGGCCAAGCGCCGCGGCGGCTTCACCGTCTGGCCCGGCGCCCGCGGCCCCGGGGCACGGGGCCCCGGCGGCCCGGTGATCGACGCCGACTACACCGAGGTCGACCCCAACGCCGCCGATCCCTCGCTGCCGCGGATCGAGCAGTCGCGCTGGGGAGAGGACCGCGGGTCGCACCGCGGCGACGACAAGTAGTCGCGCCGGGGTCACCGACCGAGCCGGGTCCCCTGCCCAACCCCGGTTGTCCCGGCTGCGGGTTCCGTGCTAGCGAGACGCCGTCTTTTCGCCGGCAGGAGCCCAGTCAGAGCTCCCCGCCCGAGTTTCAGGGAGATTTTCATGTCGGACGTCAACCAGCAGCCCGACGCGGCGCAGCAACTGCAGCCGTCGCTGCAGATTTCGGCGCAGTATGTGAAGGACCTGTCCTTCGAGAACCCGAACGCGCCGCGCAGCCTGACCCAGGCCGCCACGCCGCCGCAGGTGACCGTCAATGTCGACGTCCGCACCCAGCAGCTGGCCGACAACGCCTTCGAGGTGGTGCTGCACATCAAGGCCGAGGCCAAGACCGGCGACGCCGCGACCTTCCTGTGCGAGCTGAGCTATGGCGGCGTGGTCGCCCTGGCCAACGTCACCAAGGAGCAGACCGCACCGCTGCTGCTGATCGAAGCGCCGCGCCTGCTGTTCCCCTTCGCCCGGTCGGTCATCGCCGAGGCGACGCGCAACGGCGGCTTCCCGCCGCTGCTGATCCAGCCGATCGACTTCACCGAGCTGTTCCGCCGCCAGCTGGCCGCCCTGCGCGCCCGCTCGGAGGCCGAGGGCCAGCCGCAGCCGACCGTGAACTGACACGCGGCTTCGCCCGTGTGCTTTTTGCTTTGGGCCGGGGGTGCCGGGAGCTGCCCCTTCCCCTCAGCCTTCCTTCAGCCACATCGGGTCGGCCAGGCCCTGGATGAAGGCGAGATGGGCTGCCAGCTCCGCTTCGGTCGGGGCGTGCGGCCGCGGCGGGCGGGCGACGCGCTCGATCGTGATCGTGGTCTCGGTGATCTCGACCGAGGTGCTGATGGCCAGGCCGGGCTCGCGCCCGCCGCACATCTCCAGCCAGACCTCGGCCAGCAGCTGCGCATCGAGCAGCGCGCCGTGCAGGGTGCGGCCGGAATTGTCGATGCCGAAGCGCCGGCACAGGGCGTCGAGCGAGGCCTGGGCGCCGGGGAAGCGCCGGCGGGCGATCGCCAGCGTGTCGGTCGCCCGCACCATCGGGATCGGCTTCAGCCCGAGCCGGCCGAGCTCCGCGTTCAGGAAGCTCATGTCGAAATCGGCGTTGTGGATCACCAGCTGGGCGTCGCCGATGAATTCGAGGAAGCCGTCCACCACCTCGGCGAAGACCGGCTTGTCCGCCAGGAACTCGTCGGTCAGCCCGTGCACCCGCTGCGCCTCCATCGGCACCAGCCGCTCCGGGTTGATGTAGACGTGGTAGGACGCACCGGTCGGGACGTGGTTGATCATCTCGACCCCGCCGATCTCGACCAGGCGGTCGCCGCCCAGCGCATGGAAGCCGGTGGTTTCGGTGTCCAGAACGATCTCGCGCATCACACCATATTCCCACGTTGATCGAGGGCCATCGAGGGCCGCCAGCGCCGCCCCGGCCGGGCCAAAGCCTGGCGCCGCACCGCCCGGAGGGCGAGCCGCGACGCCCTGCGGCCGAGGCCGGTCGGCACCACCCAATCCGCCCGCCGCTGTTTATCACGGTCCGGCATCTGTGCCGCCAGGATGGCGGCGAATTTCTCGGTCGTCATCCCCGGCCGCGCCAGCACCCGCTGACGCTGCAGCAGCCGCGGCGCGCTGACCACGGCGACGCCGTCGCAGAAGCGCTCGCCCCCGGTCTCGAACAGCAGCGGGATGTCGAGCACCACCAGCGCGTCGCCGCGCCGCCCGGCCTGCCGCAGGAAGCGGCGCAGCCGGCGGCGCACCAGCGGGTGCAGGATCGCCTCCAGCCGGCGCAGCGCCGCCGGGTCGCCGAACACCTGCGCCCCCAGCGCCCGCCGGTCGACCGCGCCGTCGCGCACCACCCCAGGGAAGGCCGCTTCCACCGCCGGCACTGCCGCCCCGCCATGGCGCAGCAGGTCATGCACCACCGCGTCGGCGTCGTGCACGGCGATGCCGTCGCGTCGGAACATCGCCGCCGCCGTGGACTTGCCCATGCCGATCGAGCCGGTCAGGCCCAGGATCCGCATCAGCCCTGTCCCGGTCCCAGCACCGCGGCCCGCAGCGCGGCATCGACCGCCGGCGCCACCCCGAACCAGGCCTCGAAGCCCGGCCGCGCCTGGTGCAGCAGCATGCCGATGCCGTCGACCACCTGATGGCCGCGGGCCCGCGTCGCCGCCAGCAGCGGCGTCTCCAGCGGGACATAGACGATGTCGTTGACCAGCGCCGCCCGCGGCAGCGCATCGAGCGGCAGGTCCAGCGCGGCGTGTCCCTGCATGCCCTCGGTGGTGGTGTTGACCAGCAGGGCGGCGCCGTCCAGCGCCGCAGCGCGATCGGCCCAGTCGATCACGGTGATCGGCCCGCCCAGCTCCGCCGCCAGCTTCTCGGCCCGGGCGCGGGTGCGGTTGGCCAGCCGGATCTCGGGCACGCCGGCATCGGTCAGGGCGACGATGATGGCGCGCGAAGCACCGCCGGCGCCGATCACCACCGCCGGCCCCTGCCCGGCCGACCATGCCGGCGCCCCCGCTTGCAGGTTGGCCAGGAAGCCGAAGCCGTCGGTGTTGGTGCCGAACAGGCTGCCATCCTCGCGCACCACGATGGTGTTGACCGCGGCGATGCGGCGGGCCAGCGGGTCGAGCTCATCGACCAGGGCCATCGCCGCCTCCTTGTGCGGCACGGTGACGTTGCAGCCGCGGAAGCCGAGCGCAGGGAGGCCGCGCAGCGCCGCCTCCAGCCGGTCCGGCGCCACCGCCAGCGGCACATAGGCGCCGTCGATGCCGTGGCGCGCCAGCCAATGGCCATGCAGCTGCGGCGAGCGGGAATGCCCGACCGGCCAGCCGATCACCCCGGCCAGGCGGCCCTTTGCGGTCAGCATGGAAAATGTCCATCAGATTGCAGCAGCCGGCCGAAGCCATAGGAGTCCCCCCTCCCCTTGCGGGAGGGGGGTAGGGGGAGGGGGTTCTCTCGGCCCGATCCGGCCAAACCCATGGCATATGCGGCCATCCGCTCAATCGGACTTTTGCCGATACGCGCGCGGACGCGCGCAGACCCCTCCCCCAACCCCCTCCCGCAAGGGGAGGGGGGACTAGAAAAAGAAGGCCTGAACAAGGCCCGATCCTGTCCCCTCACGACGGCAGAACCCCCTGGTCGCGCAGGAAGCCGAGCAGCGGCAGCAGCGGCAGGCCGAGAATGGTGAAATGGTCGCCCTCGATCCGGGCGAAGAGCTGGGCGCCCCAGCCTTCGAGCTGGTAGGCGCCGACCGAGGACTGCACGGCCGGGCCGACCGCGTCGAGATAGGTCTCGAGGAACAGATGGCTGAACGATCGCATGGTCAGCCGCGCCGTGTCGGTGCTGTGCCACAGCCTTTCGCCGTCGCGCATCGCCAGCGCGGTCGAGGTCAGGGTGTGGGTGCGGCCGCGCAGCGCCAGCAGCTGGGCCCGGGCCGCGTCACGATCCGCCGGCTTGTCGTACCAGACCCCGTCGCACTCCAGCATCTGGTCGGCGCCGATCACCAGGGCGCCGGGATGGCGCAGCGAGATCCGGCGCGCCTTCATGCCGGCCAGCATCTCGGCGACATCGCCCGGGGACGCGCCTTCGGCCTGCATCGAGGCCTTGACCTCGCCCTCGTCGATCGCGGCGGCGCTGACCGCCAGCGCGACGCCGGCCGCCTCGAGCATCGCCCGGCGGGTGGCGCTGCCGGAGGCCAGGACGATGCCGCTCACGGAATCCCCGCATTGCGGCCACGCCGGGCCAGCAGCGACAGGATCTCCGCCGCCGTCTCCTCGATCGCGCGGCGGGTGACGTCGAGCACCGGCCAGCGGTGCTTGGCGAAATAGCGCCGGGCCTCCGCCACCTCCGACCGCACCTGCTCGGGGTCGACATAGTCGGTGGTCTGGGCCTGGTTCAGCATCTGCATCCGGTTGCGGCGCAGCTGCACCAGCCGCTCCGGGTCCTTGGTCAGCCCGACCACCAGGGGCCGGGTCACCTTGTGCAGATCCTCCGGCAGCGGCAGGCCGGGCACGAAGGGCACGTTCGCCGCCTTGACCCCGCGATTGGCGAGATAGAGGCAGGTCGGGGTCTTCGAGGTGCGGGACACGCCGACCAGGATGACGTCGGCCTGGTGCAGGTCGCGCACCAGATGGCCGTCGTCGTGGCCCAGGGCGTAGTCCATCGCCTCGATGCGGTGGAAATAGGCGGCGTCCATCATGTGCTGCCGGCCGGGCCGGCCATGCACCGCCATGCCCAGCTGCTGCGCCAGCGCCGCCATGATCGGGTCGAGCACCGAGATGCAGGGCACGCCCAGCGTGCCGCAGACATCCAGCAGGCGGTGACGCAGCCCGTCATCGACCAGGGTGAACACGACGATGCCGGGATGGGCGCGGATTTCCTCGACCACCAGGTCGAGCTGGCGGTTGGTGCGCACCAGGTTCCAGAAGTGCTCCACCGGCTCCGCCCCCTCGAACTGGGCGAGGCAGGCGCGGGCAACACTATGAATGGTGTCACCCGTCGAATCCGAAACGAGATGTAGGTGGAATGTCTTGGTCTGCGCCATAGCCCTGTTTTATCCCGAGGCTTGGGGATTGTCTGTGGGCAAAATGGGGATGGAACGCGTTTCAGGGGGGCTTGACGCGATTCCATGCCCGCTGACCGCTGATTCCTCGACTCTTCCATCAGGCTGGGGGCGAGAATCCCGACCGCTGTGCCGGGCCGCCGGGACGGCCGGATGCGACGTCGAGTCGTCCCGCACATTGTGGACAGGGGGAAGCGCGAGGGTGTAGCGAGTCGGTCGTGTCATCCCCGCTTTCCACAGGCTTTGCCGATCGGCTGGGGGCAACCCTGTGGATGGAATGGGGAAGAGTCACAATCCCCGTTATCCACAGCCATCCACTGCCTACCTCAATTCTAAAGGACTCTCTTCATGGTAAAGGATGGCCGCACCGGGGGAGAGACCGTGACCAGATCCGAGAAGCCGTTTTTGCGCGCCCTGGCCGGCGAGGCCCTGGCCCGCCCGCCGGTCTGGCTGATGCGCCAGGCCGGGCGCTACCTGCCGGAATACCGCGCCGTCCGCGCCCGGGCCGGCAGCTTCCTGGACCTGTGCTACAACCCGGAGCTGGCCGCGGAGGTGACGCTGCAGCCGATCCGCCGCTACGGGCTGGATGCGGCGATCCTGTTCTCCGACATCCTGGTGGTGCCGCACGCGCTGGGCCAGGCGCTGGACTATGTCGAGGGCGAAGGCCCGAAGCTGGCGCCGGTGACCGACGCCGCCGGCATCGGCCGGCTGTCCGCCGACCGCCTCCACGACGTGCTGGGACCGGTCTACGAGACCGTCGGCCGGGTCGCCGGCCTCCTCCCCCCCGAGGTGGCGCTGATCGGCTTCGCGGGCGCTCCCTGGACGGTGGCGACCTATATGGTCGAGGGCGGGGGCAGCAAGGAATACGCCGCGGTGAAGGGGCTGGCCTTCGGGGCGCCGGAGACCTTCGCCCGGCTGGTCGACCTGCTGGTCGACGCCACCAGCGCCTATCTGCTGCGCCAGATCGCGGCCGGGGCCGAGACGGTGCAACTGTTCGACAGCTGGGCCGGGGTGCTGCCGGCGGCGGAGTTCGACCGCTGGGTGATCGCGCCGACCCGGCGGATCGTCGATGCCGTGCGGGCCGGCGCCCCCGGCGTGCCGATCATCGGCTTCCCGCGCGGCGCCGGGCTGCTGTACGAGCGCTACCTCGCCGGCACCGGGGTCGATGCGGTCGGGCTGGACGGCAGCGTGCCGCTGGATTGGGCGGCGCGGGCGCTGCAGCCCAAGGCGGCGGTGCAGGGCAATCTGGACCCCGTCTTCCTGGTGACCGGCGGCGACCCGATGATCCGGGCCGCCGATGCGATCGTAGACGCCCTGGGCCGCGGCCCGTTCGTCTTCAACCTCGGCCATGGCGTGCAGCAGCGGACCCCGCCGGAGCATGTCGGAGCCCTGGTCAAGCATCTGCGCAGGAAGGGGTGAGCATGAGCCGGCGGATCGCCATCGTCCTGTTCAACCTGGGCGGACCCGACAATCCGGACGCGATCCGGCCGTTCCTGTTCAACCTGTTCGCCGACCCCGCCATCATCCGCCTGCCCAACCCGCTGCGGGTCATCCTGGCCTGGGCGATCGCCAGGAAGCGGACCCGGGTGGCCAAGGACATCTATGCCGAGATCGGCGGCGGCTCGCCGCTGCTGCCCAACACCGAGGCCCAGGCCCGGGCGCTGGAGGCGGAGCTGGCCGACCTGGGCGAGGTCAAGGCCTTCATCGCCATGCGCTACTGGCATCCGATGAGCCAGGAGACGGCGATGCTGGTGAAGGACTTCGCGCCGGACGAGGTCATCCTGCTGCCGCTGTACCCGCAGTTCTCGACCACCACCACCGGCTCGTCGATGCGGGTGTGGCGCGATGCCTGCAGGATCGCCCGGCTGGACGTGCCGACCCGGGCGGTCTGCTGCTATCCCACCGAAAGCCGCTTCATCGCCGCCATGGCCGCCGGGCTGCGGGCGGCCCATGCCGAGGCGGCGGCGCATGGCCGGCCGCGGGTGCTGTTCTCGGCGCACGGCCTGCCGGAGAAGATCGTCAAGGCCGGCGATCCCTATCAGTGGCAGTGCGAGCGCACCGCCGCGGCGCTGGCCGAGGCCTCGGGCATCCCCGACCTCGACTGGGTGTCGACCTATCAGAGCCGGGTCGGCCGGCTGAAATGGATCGAGCCGTCGACCGAGGCGGTGATCCATGAGGCGGCGCATGCCGGGCGGCCTATCGTGGTGGTGCCGATCGCCTTCGTGTCGGAGCATTCCGAGACGCTGGTCGAGCTGGACATCGAATACCGCAAGCTGGCTGACGAGGGCGGCGCGCCGTGCTACCTGCGGGTGCCGACGGTCGGCGCCGACGAGGGCTTCATCGCCGGCCTGGCCGACCTGGTGCGGGCCGGGCATCGCCGGGGATCGACATGCGAGGCCGGCGACGGCGGCCGGATCTGCCCGGCGGCGTTTTCGGGGTGCCCCAGCGCGATGACCCTGAGCCTCAGTTCCTGAGGATCAGGGTCTGAATCGCGCTGGAGTTTGCAGAGTCGGTGTTCCGAGGTATCGGAACACCGGTAAAGCGGCATAGGGAGCGAGAGACGGATGGCGGCTTACTACCTCTGGATCAAGGCGTTCCACGTCTTCTTCGTGATCTCGTGGATGGCCGGGATGCTGTATCTGCCGCGGCTGTTCGTCTATCACAGCCAGACCGCGCCGGGCACGCCGGAATACGAGCGCTTCTCGATCATGGAGCGGCGGCTGATGCGCGGCATCATGCTGCCCTCGGTGGTGCTGGCCCTGGTGTTCGGCATCGCCATGCTGACCATTGACCCGTCGCTGCTGCAGCAGGGCTGGCTGCATGTGAAGCTGACGGGGGTTGTGATCCTGCTGGTGCTGCACCATCTGTGCATGCGGTGGCGCCGCGCTTTCGCCGAGGGCCGCAACCAGCACAGCGAACGCTTCTTCCGCATCGCCAACGAGGTTCCGGCGCTGCTGCTGCTGATCATCGTGGTCATGGTGATCGTGCGGCCGTTCTGAACGGCCTCAGGCCGTCACCCTCCAATTCCCTTGCTCGTCATTCCCGCGAAAGCGGGAATGACGAAAATAGGACCGCCAAAGGGTCGCGTGATTGACTTGCGGCAGGTCCTTCGATAACCATCTGTTGTTCTCAACGGTCTTCCGGCGATCATCGATACGCCGACGCGGTCGAGCCCTTCGCGCCGCGAGATCGAGCTTCCTGCCGAGAAAACAATCCAAAGACGTCGCGACGCCGACGATCTGCCCACGCCCATCAGGGTCCCCATGCATCTGCAAGAACTGAAAGACAAAGCGCCCAGCGAGCTCCTGGCCTATGCCGAGGAGCTTGAGGTCGAGAACGCGAGCATGCTGCGCAAGCAGGACATGATGTTCGCCATCCTCAAGCAGCTGGCCGAAAACGACGTTGCCATTTTTGGATCAGGCGTTCTTGAAGTCCTGTCCGACGGGTTCGGATTTCTCCGGTCCCCGGAATCGAATTACCTGCCCGGCCCGGACGACATCTACGTGTCGCCGCAGCAGATCCGCCGCTTCGGGGTGCGCACCGGCGACACCATCGAGGGCGAGATCCGGGCGCCGAAGGAAAACGAGCATTATTTTGCTCTGACCAAGGTCAACCAGATCAACTTCGAGGACCCCGACCGGGTCCGCCACCGGGTCACCTTCGACAACCTGACGCCGCTCTATCCCGACGAAGCGCTGCGGATGGAGCTGAACGACCCGACCAAGAAGAACGTCACCGGCCGGATCATCGATCTGGTCTCGCCCCTCGGTAAGGGCCAGCGCGCCCTGATCGTGGCGCCGCCGCGCACCGGCAAGACGGTGATGCTGCAGAACATCGCCAATTCGATCGCCGAGAACCACCCCGACGCCTTCCTGATCGTGCTGCTGATCGATGAGCGGCCGGAGGAAGTGACCGACATGGACCGGTCGGTGAAGGGCGAGGTCATCTCCTCCACCTTCGACGAGCCGGCGACGCGCCACGTCCAGGTGGCCGAGATGGTGATCGAGAAGGCCAAGCGCCTGGTCGAGCACAAGAAGGATGTCGTCATCCTGCTCGACTCCATCACCCGCCTGGCCCGCGCCTACAACACCGTGGTGCCGTCCTCCGGCAAGGTGCTGACCGGCGGCGTCGACGCCAACGCGCTGCAGCGGCCGAAGCGCTTCTTCGGCGCCGCGCGCAACATCGAGGAAGGCGGCAGCCTGACCATCATCGCCACCGCGCTGATCGACACCGGCAGCCGGATGGACGAGGTGATCTTCGAAGAGTTCAAGGGCACCGGCAATTCCGAGGTGATCCTGGACCGCAAGCTGTCGGACCGCCGGACCTTCCCGGCGATCGACATCGGCAAGTCCGGCACCCGCAAGGAAGAGCTGCTGGTCGACAAGGCCACCATGTCGAAGATGTGGGTGCTGCGCCGGATCCTGATGCCGATGGGGCCGACGGATGCGATGGAGTTCCTGATGGAGAAGCTGAAGCACACCAAGTCGAATTCGGACTTCTTCGACAGCATGAACCAGTAACGGGCGCCCCGGCGTTCGATGCCAGGCAGGCCGCCGGTCGCAGGACCGGCGGCCTTTTTGTTGTCCGCTGGCCGGTGGGGAACCCGCCTCGGGAAGAGATCTTCGCCGTGAAAACGGCCGGGCCCTGCGGTCATGCGATTGATTGGCGGGCGGGAACGCCCATCTAGGGAATGGTCCTAACCTTGAGGGTGGTTAGCGTGGCTTTCATGCGATCGATCCCGGCCGTCGCGATTCTTCTCGCCGGCACCGGCCTTGCCGCCTGCGTGTCATCCGGACCGGCGCCGGCGACGCCGGACGCCGCCCTGGTGCAGACCGTCGACCAGATGCTGGGCGGCAACCAGTGCGCGCCGCAGATCGCGGGGCAGCTTGCGGGCTACCGGCTGACCGCCGCATCGCTTGCCAGCATCTATCAGCAGCCGGTTCAGGATGCGTATATCCGGACGTTCTCGCAGCGGCAGATCTGGGTGAAGCTGGCGGGCCGCCCGGGCAGCGTGGTGGTGGTCTACGACCGTGAGAGCTGCCGCCTGATCAACAGCTACGGCGCCGACGGGGCGGTCTTCAGCTGACCGCCCGACCTTCTCAATGCGCCTCGGCCGGCGGCTTCGCCTGCTTCGGCATGCGCAGCAGCGGCATCAGCAGCAGCCCGGCGTAGAACAGCAGCGCCATCAGCAGCAGGCAGTCGGCGAAGGTCAGCACCTGGGACTGCTGCAGCACCATGTTGTCGAGCGTCCTGACCGCCGCCAGGTCGGGGTTGCCGACCCCGGCCGCGGTGAACTTCTGGCTGAGATTGCCCACCATCGCCTGCACCTGCGGGTTGGTCATGGTGACATGGTCGGCGATGCGCGAGGTGTGGAACGCCGCCCGGTCGATCATCACCGTGTTGATGCCGGCCAGGCCGAAGGCGCCGCCGAGGTTGCGCATCAGGTTGTAGAGGCCGGAGGCGTTCTTGATCTTGTCCGGCGGCAAAGTGCCCAGCGCCAGGGTGTTGATCGGCAGGAACAGCAGCATCAGCGACATGCCGCGGATGGCCTGAGGCCAGAACAGCTCCCAGAAGCTCCAATCCGCGGTGATCCAGGTCATCAGGTAGACGCCGGTGCCGAAGGCCACCAGCCCGATGCCCAGCATCACCCGCAGGTCCAGCTTCTTCGACAGCATCCCGGCGATCGGCGCCGAGGCGAACTGGAACAGGCCGGTGACGAACATGATCTCGCCGATCTGCAGGCTGTTCAGGCCGCGGACGCGGGCCAGGAACAGCGGCACGATATAGACCGCGCCGTAGAGGCCGACGCCGATGATCAGGCTGAACAGGCAGCCGACGGCGAAGTTGCGGTCGGCGAAGGCGCGCAGGTCGACGATCGGATTCTTCGCGGTCAGCACCCGCAGGAAGAAGCCGATGCCGGCGAGGACGCCGATCACCGCGAAGGTGAAGATCGCGTGGTCCTCGAGCCAGTCGTAGCGCGGCCCTTCCTCGAACACGTATTCCAGGCTGCCGAGGAACGTCGCCATCAGGCCCAGCCCGGCGAAGTCGAACCCCTTGAACAGGCTGAAATTCGGCTTGTCGAAATCGACCAGGAACCAGACGCCGGCGGTGACGATCACGCCCGGCACGACATTGATCAGGAACAGCCAGTGCCAGGAGAAGGCCTGAGTCAGGTAGCCGCCGAGCGTCGGCCCGATGGTCGGCGCCATGGTGGCGACCAGGCCGATCAGCACCGAGACCCCGGCCCGCCTCTCGGGCGGGAACAGGATGAAGGAGGCGGCGAAGACGGTTGGGATCATCGCCCCACCGAGGAAGCCCTGCACGGCGCGGAACAGGATCATCGATTCGATGTTCCAGGCCATGGCGCAGGCGACGCTGGACAGGGTGAAGCTGGCCGCCGAGACGACGAACAGGATCCGGGTCGAGAACAGCCGCGACAGGAAGCCGGAGAGCGGGATCATCACCACTTCGGCGATGAGATAGGCGGTCTGCACCCAGCTGATCTCGTCCGGGCTGGCCGACAGCCCGGCCTGGATTTCGCTGATCGAGCTGGAGACGATCTGGATGTCCAGGATCGCCATGAACATGCCGACGACCATGGTGAAGAAGCCGAGGGTCTCGCGCGTCGAGGGCCCGGCCTTCTTCGCCGCGGCCGGCACGGGCGCCGCCGCGGTCGCCGTCACCGCGGTCACTGACGCAGCTCGGCCGCCACCGCGGCGCCGAAGATGCCGCTGGCCAGGAGCGGGCCGGTCCCCTCCTCCCGCGTGTCGACCGAGACGCCGACCGACAGGCCGGGGCGCAGCAGGCCGCTGAGCTGGTTGTCGATCGGGAGGGCGATCCGCACCGGCACGCGCTGCACCACCTTGGTGAAGTTGCCGGTCGCGTTCTCCGGCGGCAGCAGGCTGAATTCGGCGCCGCTGGCCGGGGCGAAGCTTTCGACATGGCCGGTCAGCGACTTGCCGGGAAAGGCGTCGATGCTCAGCGCCACGCTCTGGCCCACCCGCATGTCGGAGAGCTGGGTCTCCTTGAAGTTGGCGACGACATAGACCTTCGGCAGCGGCACGATCGACAGGAGCTGGGTGCCGGCCTTGACATACTGCCCGACCTCGACCCCCTTGTTGCCGACCACGCCGTCGACCGGTGCGTGGATCACCGTGCGGTCGAGGCTGATCTGGGCCAGGTCGACCGCGGCGGTCAGCTTTTCGATCTGGGCCTGGGCCTGGCGGCGCGACGCCTCCAGGATCGCCGTCTGGCCCTGCTGGTTGGCCAGGGCGGCCTGGGCGCTGGCCAGGGCGGCGGTGGCGCGCTTCTGGTCGGTGTCGGCGGTTTCGAAGGCCTGCTGGCTGCCGTTGCGGGACTCCCACAGCCGGCGCGCGCGCTCCAGGTCGTTGCCGGACTGGGCCAGGGTCGCGGTGGCCTGGTCGACCGTGGCGGTGGCCTGGGCGATCATCGACCCCTGCAGCGCCAGCTGCTGCTCGATCGAGGCCAGCGTCGCCTGCTGGCCCGCCAGCTCCGCCTTCGCCTGCGCCACCTGGGCGCGGTAGTCGCGGTCGTCGATGCGGATCAGCGGCGCGCCGGCCTTCACCATCTGGTTGTCGGTGACCAGCACCTCGACCACCGAACCCTCGACCTGCGGGCTCAGCGTGGCGGTGTCGCTCTGCACATAGGCGTTGTCGGTGGTCTCGAGGAACCGGCCGACGGTCCACCAGTGATAGCCGAAATAGCCAGCGCCGGCGGCGGCGATCAGGGCGGCGACGACGATGATGGGCTTGCGCATGGGGGCAACCGGGCAGGGGTGAACTGAACCGTTCAGTCTTGTTGCGGGAAGGTGCGGATCGGACTATGTGTTGTCAAGATCAAACTGAACGGTTCAGTTTAGTTCAATCCCGGTGTATCCCTGAGAGCCATGACCCGCCCCCTTCTCGACACGCTTCCCCCGCCAGCCACGGCCAGCCGGAAGCCCGCCCAGATCCTGGAGGCGGCGTATACGGTCTTCCTCGAGCAGGGCTTCGGCGCGGCCAGCATGGACGCGATCGCGCGGGAGGCCGGGGTGTCCAAGGCCACGCTCTACGCGCATTTCACCAGCAAGCAGGAGCTGTTCACCGCCATGGTCGGCAGCGCCTGCCGGGTCTATGAGCTGCTGGCGGCGATGTCGCCGCCGCCGGATGACCTGCGCGCCGCGCTGATGGAGGCCGGCGGCACGCTGCTGCGCTTCATCCTCCACCCCGATGTGAACAAGGTGTACCGCAGCGTCATGGCGGAGGCCGCCCGGTTTCCGGAGCTGGGGCGGATGATGTATGACGCCGGCCCCGGCCAGGGCAAGGCGCACCTGGCCACGTTCTTCGCCGCCGCCACCGAACGGGGCCAGCTGGCGGTGCCGGACCCGGAGCTGGCGGCCGAGCAGTTCGGCGCCATGATCCTCGGCCACATGAAGATGCGTCTCGAGCTGGGCCTCGAGATTCCGAGCGAGGAGCGGATCGAGCGCGGGCTGCGCAGCGGCGTCGACGCCTTCCTGCGCGCCTACGCTGCCCCGGCCGCGCCAACACCTTAGAGGCCGTCTGGAACCACGCCGGCGCGGCCGCCTGATGGCGGTTGCTGCGCTTCCGGTGCTCACGGACCCAAACGTCCGCTGCGCGCCGGTTCTCGCAACCACACGCGATCGCCAAACAGGCGGCCAGCAGGCCTTCCGGCAAGGGATCGGACGCGCCCAGCAGGATCGCACGGTTTCCCTCGAAGGCCAGCTCGTTGGAGAACAGCGCCCGGAATGTCGCAACCAGCGTGGTCCGGCAGTGGAAGTAGACCGCGCAGCGTTCGGGCGCGGCGCGCGGCCAGCCCAGCCTGATCGTGCTGCCGCTGCCGGTGGCCGCGGTCAGATAGGCCGGCTGGCCCCATCTGAGCGTCTCGGTGAGGGGGCCGACCCCCTCCGTCGCAGCCGCCGTCTCGAAGATCAGCCGCCGCACCGTCAGGAGCCGTGCCCGGATGGCGGGCGGACAGGCCTCGAACGCCGCTGAGACCCCGGGTGGCATCGCTGGGCCGGCGAGCGATGCGCGCTTCGGTGACGACGTCATCGCCTGCTCCCGACCTGCTGCGTCACCACTCTCTCGCACGGACCGATCTGATAAATCCTGCGGAGTTTCGGCTGAGGCCGGCCCTTCAGCCTTCCGTCGCGATCCGGCGCAGGGCCTGCTCGAACACCTCGACCGGCTGGCCGCCCTCGATCAGGTGCCGCTGGTTGAACACGATCGCCGGCACCGCGCGGATGCCGTGGTCCTGGTAGAACCGCTCCTGGGCCCGCACGTCCTCGGCGAATTCGCTGCCGGCCAGGATGGCGGCCGCCCGGTCGGCGTCCAGCCCGACCTCGCCGGCCACCCGCGCCAGCACGGCATGCGAGCCGACATCCTCGCCATCGGTGAAATAGGCGGCGAACAGCGCATGCTTCAGCTCGCGCTGGCGGCCCTCCTGCTCGGCCCAGTGCAGCAGGCGGTGGGCGTCGAAGGTGTTGTAGATGCGGCGGCGCTGGCCGAAGTCGAAGGTGAAGCCCACCGCGGCGCCGCGCTGGCGGATGCCCTCCTGGTTCTGCGCGATCTGGGCGGCGGACCCGCCGTATTTGTGGGTGAGGTGCTCGACCACGTCCTCGCCCTCGGGCGCCATTTGCGGGTTCAGTTCGAAGGGCTGGAAGTGCAGCTCGACCGCCACCTCGCCGTCCAGCCGCCGCACCGCCTGTTCCAGCGCGTTGAGGCCGATCGCGCACCAGGGGCAGGAGACGTCGGAGACGAAGTCGATCCTGATCGGGGTGGTCTGGGCCGGCATGGCAATCACTTTCCGGATGCGTCGCGCCGCCATGACCCGCATGGCGGCAGGGAGGGGAGAAGCTCGCCCAGCGGAGAACAAAGCGGGCCCGCGGTCAAGCGGCGGCGGGGGATCGCATGGCTCGGATGCGCCGGTGACGGAGGTGGACGGCTCGTCCACCCGCTGGCCCCGGCATCTCGGCGCCCCGGGGAACAGGGCGGCCGGCCGCGAGTTGTGTGCTTGTCCAACGCGCCGCCATTCCGGGAGGACGAGAGCGTGACGGCTTCACTTCAGGTGGAACGAGATCATCCGGCGCGCAGGCGCCTCGGCCGCGGGGTCGCGGGCGCCCTGACGGTGCTTTGCCTGGCCGCGCTGGCCGGCTGCCAGACGGACTATGGCGGCGGCGGATATTACGACCATGCGGCGGTCGACCCCTATCAGCCGCAGGGCTACGACGATTCGCAGCAGCAACAGCAGCAGCAGTTCTACCAGCAGGAGCAGTACCGCCAGCAGCAGGAGCAGATGCGGCGGCAGCAGGACGACGAGCAGGAGCGGCAGCGCCAGGCGCAGGACCAGCAGGAGCAGCAGGAATACTGGCAGCAGCAGCAGGACCAGCGCGAGCAGTGGCAGCAGCAACAGGAACAGCAGCGCCAGATGGAAGAGCAGCAGGAGCAGCAGGAGCGGTGGCAGGAACAGCAGCAGCAGCAATATCAGTGATCGCCTCGGGATGTAGCCGCCTTCGTCACCCCGGAGTGACGAAGGCGGCCACGAAGCGGTTGAGGCTGTCCTCAACGTAGCGGTCGACATCGCCCTGCGGGTCGAAGCTCCACCACAGCAGCGACCCCTGCCATTGCGACGCCATCAGCAGGCCGATGCCCGGCGGCGCATCGGGCACCTGCCGGAAGCAGTCCTCCAGGGCGTCGGACAGCGCGGCCTTCCAGGCGGCGCCGCGCGACCGCAGGGCGGGATCGCGCAGATCCTCACGCAGGATCAGCAGCCCGTCGGCATAGGCCTCGATCCCGCCATAGTCCCGCGACAGCGCCGACAGCATCCGCACCGCGCCGGCCGCGGTCCTGGGCACCGTCGCCGCCAGCCCGGCGGTCTTCTCGTCCAGCCGGTCCCAGGCCCGCATCAGCGTGCTGCGCACCAGTTGGGCCTTGCTGCCGAAGCGCTGCACCAGGGTCGAGGCCGACAGGCCGCAGGCCTGGGCCAGGGTGGCGAAGGTCAGCGCCTCCGGCCCGCTCTCGTGCATCAGCCTGTGCGCCGCCGCCAGCACCTCCTCGTCCGACAGGGTCTTGCGCCGAGGCATCTTGACTTCCGTTTATAACCGAACAATCGTTTATATACCGCATCGGACCGGGCTGCCAACCGGCCCGTGGCCCATATCCGGGAGGAATCGATGACGCTGTCGGGAAAGGTCGCCCTGGTCGCCGGCGGCACGCGCGGCGGGGGCCGGGGCATCGCGGTCGAGCTCGGCGCCGCCGGGGCCACGGTCTATGTCACCGGGCGGACGACGCGCGACCACCCATCCGAGTATGAGCGGCCGGAGACCATCGAGGAGACGGCGGAGATGGTCACGGCCCTGGGCGGCCAGGGCATCGCCGTCCAGGTCGACCATCTCGTCGCCGAGGATGTCGGCCGGCTGGTCAACCGCATCCGCGCCGAGCAGGGGCGCCTCGACATCCTGGTCAACGACATCTGGGGCGGCGAAAAGCTGATGGAGTGGAACAAGCCGGTCTGGGAGCACGATCTGCGGAAGGGCCTGCGCCTGCTGCGCCTGGGCATCGACACCCATCTGGTCACGGCGCACCACGCCCTGAAGCTCCTGATCGAGCGGCCGGGCGGCCTGCTGGTCGAGGTCACCGACGGCACCGCGGACTACAATGCCGACCACTATCGGCTGTCGCCCTTCTACGACCTGGTCAAGGTGGCGGCGACGCGGATGGCCTGGGCCCATGCCAGGGACCTCGCCCCGCATGGCGCCACCGCGGTCTGCGTCACCCCGGGATGGATGCGGTCCGAGATGATGCTGGACGCCTATGGCGTGACCGAGGAGACCTGGCGCGACGCCACCAAGGTCCAGCCGCACTTCATCATCTCCGAGACCCCGCGCTTCCTGGGGCGCGCCGTGGCGGCCCTGGCGGCCGACCCGGACCGGGCGCTGTCGAACGGGCAGTCGCTGTCCAGCGGCGGGCTGGCCCAGGTCTACGGCTTCACCGATCTCGACGGGTCCCGCCCCGACGCCTGGCGCTATGTGCCGGAGGTCCAGGATGCCGGAAAGCCCGCCGACGCCACCGGCTATCGCTGAAACGATGGCCTAAGCCAGCTCGGCGTGATCTTCCAGCACGGCGTCGATCACCCGCCGGGACTTTTCCGCCTCGACCGGGTCGGGGGTGGTGCCGGGCAGCTGGGCGTAGACGATCAGCGCCTTCCACAGCGCCCAGCCGCGGCCGCGGGCCCAGGTCGCGGGGTCGCTGGGCAGGGCGGCGCGGAACGCCGCGCGGCTGTCGCCGTCGAACCGGGTCCAGGCGATCACCAGGTCGCAGGCCGGGTCGCCCACGCCCGAGGTCCCGAAATCGATCACCGCGCTCAGCCGTCCGTCCTGGACCAGCAGGTTGCCGACGCTGATGTCGCCGTGGAACCACACCGGGTCGCCATGCCAGGTCGCCGCCAGGGCCGCGTCCCACACCGCGGTCGCGGCGGCGCCGTCGATCCGGCCGCCGAGGGCGGCGATCGCCTGCCGGGTCTCCGCGTCATAGACGGCCAGCGACCCGCCGCGGAAGAAGTTGTGCGGCCCCGCCGGCGGCCCGTCGGTGGCATCGGCCCGCTTCAGCGCGACCAGGAACCGGCCGAGCGCGGTCGCGAACCCACTGAGATCGGCGATCCGCCCGGCCGCCGCGGTCTCGCCGTCGAGCCAGCGATAGACCGACCAGGGCCAGGGATAGCCCTCGCCCGGCGCGCCCTTGGCCAGGGGTGCCGGAATCGGCAGCGGCAGCACCGGGGCCAGAAGCGGCAGCCAGCGATGCTCCTTCTCCACCTGCAGGACATAGGCCGCGCTGCTCGGCAGCCGCACCGTCATGCGGTCGCCGAGATGGAAGGTGCGGTTGTCCCAGCCGCCGAACTGCACCGGCCGGATCGGCAGATCCGCCCAATGCGGGAACTGGGTGGCGACCAGCCGGGCCACCAGGGCCTCGTCGATGCGAACCGCCTCTTCATCCGGCATCTGCGGCGACCTTGTGGCTGTGGACCGATCCACCCTGTATCCACGAGGGTCCGCGGCTTGGCAACGGCGCCGATCCCGCTCAGCCCTCCACCAGCGCGCGGAGCCGCGACAGGGCGTCGTCCCATTGCGCCGACACCGTGTCGAGATAGGACCGCGCCTCGGCGATCGGGTCGGGCCGGTAGGCGAAGCGGCTTTCGCGGCCGCGGCGCAGGCTGCTGACCAGGCCGGCATGCTGCAGCACATGCAGGTGCTTGGTCACGGCCTGCCGGGTCAGCCGGGTGTCCGCCGACAGCGCGGCGATCGACCGGCTCTGCCCGTCGCTGAGCGTCATCAGCAGCGACAGGCGGGTGGGGTCGCCCAGCGCCGCGAACACCGCGGCAGGGTGCGGGATGGCGGCCGGATGTGGGGCGGGGGCCGCGACGCTAGGATTCGACATGGGCCCGGATGTTCCGGATCTGCTGCTCCCATCCGCCCTGGTTCATGCGCAGGGCTTCGGCCCGGCGGTGGGCCGGCAACGCACAGAAGCCGGATTCGACGATCACCAGCCGGGTCCCGGCCGCGGTCGGCGCCAGCCGGAACTCGACCAGGGTCGGCGTCTCCTGCGAATAATCCACCGCGGGATCGACGGCATAGGGATGCCAGGTGAAGGAGAACAGGCGCGGCTCGTCCATCGCCACCACCCTGGCCTCCCACACCACATGCTCGTAGCCGGGATGGGTGATGCGGCCGCGCGATAGTTGGCCGGGCACGAAGGGGCCCTCCAGCCTCACCCGGAACCAGGTGCCGAATTCGGTGGGGTCGGTCAAAGCGCGCCACACCCGCTCGACGGGCGCGCGCAGCTCGATGCTCTTCGTGATCCGATCGGTCATAAGGGCAACCTCCTTGTTGCCTATTCATGGCCGATGCCGGCCGAAAGCGCAACCGATAAGTTGCTATTCCGGATCGCGATCGCCGCCGCCGGATGCGCTATGGTCCAGGGCATGCGCGCCCCCCGCACCCATCATGTCGAGCAGCACCGGTCGGCGGTGCCGGGCATCGATGCCATGACCCTGGCCTCGACCCACCATTTCCCGCGCCATTCGCACGACCAGTTCGGCATCGGCGTGATCGGCTTCGGCGCACAGCGGTCGTGGAGCGGCATCGGCGCGGTCGAGGCCGGGGCCGGCGACGTCATCATGGTCAATCCCGGCGAGATGCATGACGGCGCGCCGGCCGGCGGCGCCGCCCGCGGCTGGCGCATGATCTATCTCGACCCGGCCCTGGTGGCCGGCGAGCTGGCCGAGGAGGCCGCGGGCCCGGTCGAGATCGTGCGGCCGGTGGCGCAGGACCCGCTCTTGGCCCGGCACTTCGCCCGGCTGTTCGCCGGCCTGACCGCGGCGCGGCCGGACCGCCTGGCCGGCGAGGAGGCGCTGCTGCGCGCCCTGGCCCATGTCCAGCGCCGGCACGGCGTGGCCCCCGCCCCGTCCGGCGGCCCCGCCCCCAGCGTGGCCCGGGCCCTGCGGCGGCTGGACGGCGCGCCGGAGCTGCCGGCGACCCTGGCCGAGCTGGCGGCGCTGTCGGGCATCAGCCGGTTCCAGCTGCTGCGCGGCTTCGCCCGCGAGGTCGGGATCACGCCGCACGCCTATCTGGTGCAGCGCCGGGTGCATCTGGCGCGGCAGCTGCTGGCCCGCGGCCGCACCCCGGCCGAGGCGGCGGCGGAGGCCGGCTTCGCCGACCAGAGCCACCTGACCCGCGCCTTCCTCCGCCAGCTGGGGGTCACGCCTGGTCGCTACCGCATGGCTGTGGCGTAACCCCTCGTCGTCATTGCGAGGAGGCGCAGCCGACGAAGCAATCCATGCCAGACCCCGCCGCATCCGACCCGCGGCCTGGCATGGATTGCCGCGCCCCTGCGGGGCTCGCAATGACGGGGGTGGGGTTCCGTCGGCGCGATCTGGCCTGAGGCGCGCCTGCAATCCCGTTCAAGACGGCGCGCACCGCTGCCTGCGATAGCTCGGGCATGACCCAGCGACTCTCCGGATATGCCTGCCTGACCCTGGCGATGATCGGCGTCGGCAGCACCGTGGTGGCCAGCCGCCTCGCCGGCGCCGGCCTGCCGCCCTTCACCGCCACCGCCCTGCGCTTCCTGATCGCCTTCCCGCTGTTCTGGCTGCTGCTGCGCGCCCGCCGGGTGCCGTGGCCGCGGCTGGGCCGGCGCGACCTGGCCCTGCTGGCGGTGCAGGCGGGGGCCGGCAGCGTCGGCTACACCGTGCTGCTGATCGCCGGCACCGGCCTGACCTCCGCCGCCGATGCCGGGGTGGTGCTGGGCACCCTGCCCGCCATGACCACGCTGTTCGCCGCGGTGGCGCTGCGCGAGCGCCAGGGCGGCCGGGACTGGGCCGCCACCGCCCTGGCCACGGCGGGAGCCGTCGCGGTCACGCTGGGCGCGCGCGGCGACGGTCCGGCCTCCACCCTCGCCGGCACCCTGCTGGTGCTGGGCGCGGTGGCCTGCGAGGCGGTGTTCATCCTGCTGAACAAGCGGCTGCACGTCGCCCTGCCGCCGCTGGTGCAGTCGGCGGTCATGACCGGGCTGGGGCTGGTGCTGTCGCTGGTCCCGGCGGTGCTGCTGGAGCGCGACTGGGCGGCGCTGGCGGCGGCGCCGACCGCCCTGGCCGCGGTGGCCTATTACGCGGTGGTGCCGACGGTGCTGGGCTTCCTGCTGTGGTTCGCCGGCACCGCCCGCACCACGGGGACGCAGGCGGCGCTGTTCACCGCCTTCGCCCCGGCCTCGGCCGTGGTCTTCGCCGTGCTGCTGCTGGGCGAGCCGCTGACCCCGGCCCGCATCGCCGGCCTGGTCCTGGTCCTCGCCGGCGTGCTGCTGGGCGCGACCGGGCGGCGGGGGTGAGCCTGGCCGGAGGGAACCGAATTCCGGCCCATCGTCTTTGACTCTAGACTTTCCCCTCGCCCTGCCCTGCGGCAGGGACCGTTTCGAAGGACAGGCCCCGTGACCAAAGCCGAAATCTCCGCCCTCTACCGCGCCTACATTGCCTGCCTGAACGCGCAGGACTGGCCGAGGCTGGGGCAGTTCGTCCATGACGAGGCGAGCCGCAACGGCCGCCATCTCGGGCTGTCGGGGTATCGCGAGATGCTGGAGCGGGATTTCCGGGAGATTCCGGACCTGCAGTTCACCATCCAGCTGCTGGTGGCCGATCCGCCCCACGTCGCGAGCCGGCTGGGCTTCGACTGCACGCCGAAGGGACAGTTCCTCGGCCTGCCGGTGAACGGCAGAAGAGTCTCCTTCACCGAGAACGTGTTCTATGAATTCCGGGACGGGAAGATCGTGACGGTGTGGTCCGTCATCGACAAGGCGGCCATCGAAGCTCAGATCTGAAGCGCGGCCCTCGCCTACCGCGCCCCGTTCAGGGCGGCGGCCGCCCGGACCAGCGCTGCGAAGGCCTCCGCATCGATGTCCTCGCCCTCGCGCAGATCGATGGCGCGCCGGGTGTTGCCTTCGAGGCTGGAGTTGAACAGGCCCGAGGGGTCCGGCAGCGACGCCCCCTTGGCGAAGGTCAGCTTCACCACGCTCTTGTAGGTCTCGCCGGTGCAGAGGATCCCGCCCTGGGACCACACCGGCACGCCCCGCCACTTCCACTCCTCGACCACGTCGGGGACCGCCTGTCGGATCAGGCCGCGGACATGGGCGAGAGTCTGGCCCCGCCAGTCGCCCAGCTCCGCGATCCGCGCGTCGATCAGCCGGGAGGCGTCGCCCGTGGTGGTCGAGCAGTCCTTCATGATGTCACGGCTCCTTCAGAACAGCTTGCGGTAGACCACGAAGCCGGAGCGTTCGGCGAGTTTGTCGTAGAGCTGCATCGCCGTCTGGTTGGTCTCGTGGGTCTGCCAGTAGACGCGGGGGCAGCCGGCGGCCTGGGCCCGGTCGTAGACGCCCTGGATCAGCGCCCGGCCGACGCCCTTGCCGCGCGCCGCCTCGGTCGTGAACAGGTCTTGAAGGTAGCAGCTGGGCGCGATCGCTGTGGTGCTGCGGTGGTAGAGGTAATGGGTCAGGCCGAGCAGCGCGCCGCCGCTTTCCGCCACCAGCGCATGCACCGGCTCATAGGCGTCGAAGAAGCGGTCCCAGGTCGTCCGGGTGATGTCGGGCGCCAGCGCGGTCGGGCCCGACCGGCCGTAGAACGCGTTGTAGCCGTCCCACAGCGGCAGCCAGCGGTCGTAATCCTGCCGGGAAACGGGGCGGATCGTGAGGTCGCCGGACATGCGGGGCTCCTGTGGTGGGTGGGCTCGCCTGGGCTTTTGACAATTCCCCCAATCCGTCATCCCCGCGAAAGCGGGGATCTCGCGACACCAGAACCGGCGGGACGAGATTCCCGCTTTCGCGGGAATGACGGCAAGGGATGAGCAGCCCTTCTGAAAGGCTCCCGCGGCGTGGCGGGAGAGGCCGTTCCAGTCGGCCCTGCCTTACGGCAGCAGCACGGTCGAGCCGGTGGTCTTGCGCGCCTCCAGGTCGCGATGGGCCTGGGCGGTCTCGCGCAAGGGGTAGGTCTGGTTGATCGAGATCTTCACCGCGCCCTTGGCCACCACATCGAACAGCTCTGCCGCCGCCGCCTCGTATTCCGACCGGGCGGCGATGTAGGTGGCCAGCGTCGGCCGGGTCAGGTACAGCGACCCCTTCTGCGACAGCACCAGCGGGCTGATCGGCGCCACCGGGCCGGAGGCGTTGCCGAAGGTCACCATCATGCCGCGCGGCGACAGGCAGTCCAGCGAGCCCTCGAAGGTGGTCTTGCCGACGCCGTCATAGACCACCGGCACGCCCTTGCCGCCGGTGATGGCACGGACGCGGGCGACGAAATCCTCGCTGGAATAGTCGATCACATGGTCGCAGCCATTGGCCCGGGCGATGGCCACCTTCTCCGGCCCGCCGGCGGTGCCGATCACGGTGGCGCCGAGATGCTTGGCCCATTGGCAGGCGATCTGGCCGACGCCGCCGGCCGCGGCATGGAACAGGATGGTCTGGCCCGGCTGGACCGGGAAGGTGCGGCGCAGCAGGTACCAGCTGGTCAGCCCCTTCAGCATGATCGCCGCGGCGGTGCGATCGTTCACTCCGTCGGGGATCTTCACCACCTTCTCGGCCGGGATCACCCGCTCCTCGGCATAGCTGCCGGTCGGGCCGTTGCCGTAGGCGACGCGGTCGCCGGGCTTGAAGCCGGCGACGCCGGGGCCGACGGCCAGCACCTCGCCCGCCGCCTCCTGGCCCAGGACCAGGGGCAGCTGCGTCTTGTACAGCCCGTCGCGGATATAGGTGTCGATGTAGTTCAGGCCGATGGCGGTGTGGCGGATGCGCAGCTCGCCCTCGGCGGGGGCCGGCACCTCGACCGCCTCCCAGCGCAGGATGTCGGGGCCGCCGGTCTCGTGGATGCGGATGGCGTGGACCATGGGGTGCTCTCAGCCGAGATGGGTCTTGAGGAAGGCGGCGGTGCGGCCGTTGGCCAGCGTGGCGCCGGCCGCGTCGTAATGGTCGCCGCCGACGCGGGCGAAGGCGTGGTCGAGGCCGGGATAGGCGTGCACCGTCACGGTCGGCAGCGACGCCATGCGGGCGCGGATCTGGGCCTGGGCCTCGGGCGGCACGAACTGGTCCTGCTCGGCGATGTGCAGCATCAGCGGCCGGGTGATGGCGCTGGCCTCGCCCAGCAGCTTGTCGATGCCGACGCCGTAGTAGCTGACGGCGCAGTCGGCGTCCGAGCGCGTGGCCATCAGGAAGGCCAGGCGGCCGCCCAGGCAATAGCCCATGGCGCCGGCGCGGCCGCTGCATTCCGGCAGGTCGCGCAGCGTCGCGAGCGAGGCGATCAGGTCCTCGACCCCGGCGGTCTCGTTGAAGCTGCCGAACAGGGCGAAGGCCTTGTCCATCTCGGCCTTCGACTTGTCGGTGATGTCGATGCCGGGCTCCTGCCGCCAGAACAGATCGGGGCACAGCGCGACATAGCCCTGGGCGGCGAGATCGTCGCAGATCTGCCGCATCACCGCATTGACCCCGAAGATCTCCTGGATGACCAGGACGCCCGGCCCGGACCCCGAGGCGGGGCGCGCGAGATAGGCGTTGAAGCGGCCGCCATCGGCAGCGGTGATGGTGACTGTCGCCATGAATGCGCTCTCCCTCGAGCGTTACGGTGGACGAAGCGGTCGGTCGAAGCGGAAGGACGATACCCGGACGACGCCGCGCTTGTCACGGCGGCTGGAGGGCGGGGATCGGGAAGAGTCGCTCGCGGCCTGAACTGTCGCAATGAAGCTCAAAAGCTCGACATTTTCCTTCGACGCCGGGTCTCGACCCATCGCGCCCCTTCGCTGTCATGCCACGGCTTGACCGTGGCATCCAGGGGCGGCCGGAGCCGCTCTTGGTGGCCCTGGATTGCCCGGTCAAGCCGGGCAATGACAGGAAGAGGGAGCCGGACAGGCGGTCACCGGGAATCCGCCGTGCTGAATCGCATGCCAGGATACACTATATTGGATAGACGGATACACCAGCGAGGCTATACCGTGGCGTTCCACATCAAAAATCCGGACACCGACGCCCTGGCACGCAAGGTCGCGAAGGCCAAGGGCGTCGGGCTGACCGAGGCGGTCCATGAGGCGCTGGAGCGCGAACTCGCCCATGAGCTGGCGAAACCCCGGAAGGCCGATCTCGCGGTGCAGTTCTGCCGCAACCTGCGGGCGCTCGGCAACCCCGGAAAGGGGCAGCCGGCGGACAAGGCGTTCTTCGACGACCTCAGCGGGACACCCTGATGTTCGTCGACGCCTCCGCCCTGGTGGCAATGATGACTGACGAACAGGATGCCGCCGCCTTCGCCGACCGGCTGTCCAAGGCCGAGAAGACGCCGATCACCTCTCCCATCGCGGTGTTCGAGGCCGGCGCCGCGGTGGCGCGCATTCTCGCGCTGGACGTGGATGTGGCGGCGGACGCTGTGGCCAGGTTCCTGGACTTGATGGGCATCAACGTCCTGTCGATCCCGCCCTCGGCGGGACCGATGGCCCTGGCCGCCTTCGCCCAATACGGCAAGGGCCGGGGGCATCCTGCGCAGCTCAACCTGGGCGACTGCTTCGCCTATGCCTGCGCCCGCTACTATCGCTCGCCGCTGCTGTTCAAGGGCGACGATTTCGCGCTGACGGACATCACCCCGGCCTGAGCGGCCGACCCCCCATCGTCATTGCGAGCCCCGCAGGGGCGCGGCAATCCATGCGAGGCCGCGGGGCCGGGTGGCGGGGTCTGGCATGGATTGCTTCGCTGCGCTCGCAATGACGGGTGAGGAAGGGGCCTCTCCTCCAAGGCCGTCCTAGAACCGCCCCTCATACCCCTCGAACGCCAGCAGCCGGCGCTTGCGCTCCAGGCCGGAGGTGCTGCCGTAGCCGCCGAGGCTGCCGCCGGCGCCGATGACGCGGTGGCAGGGCACCAGCAGCACCAGGTCGTTGCGGCCGCAGGCCTGGCCGACCGCGCGCGGGCCGCTGTTCAGGATGTGCGCCACGCCGCCATAGGACGCCGCCTCGCCATAGGGGATGTCGATCACCGCCTGCCGCACCCGCGCCTGGAACGGGCTGGCGGCCGGGGCCATCGGCAGGTCGAAGCGGCGGCGCTTGCCGGCGAAATACTCCTCGATCTGCCGGATCGCCTTGCGCAGCAGCTTGTCCTTCGGCGGCGCGTCGTCGGGCGGATCCTGGGTGTGGTCGACCGCGGCCACCACGCCGCCGGCCACGGTGATCCGCACCGGCCCGACCGGGGTGTCGATGGTGGCGGTGGCCCGGTCGGCCGGGGCGGCGGCGCGTTTCATGACCCGATCAGCTCCAGCAGCGCCTCCGGCGTGGTCACCGGCGCCTGGCAAACCGGCCCGCGGCAGAGATAGGCGGTCGGCCGCCCGTCCAGCATCGTCTTGCCGGCGGCGGGGTGGCCCTCCGGCAGCGCCGCGCCGGGGTCCAGCCGCAGCAGCAGCCGGCCGGGCAGCGACCGGCGGTGCACCGCCCGCAGCAGCGCCACGGTCGCGGGGTCGTCCCGGGGGCCGATCACCACGACCTGCAGCGGCTCCATCCAGTCCTCGGCATGGTTCAGCCAGGTGGCGAGCGGGATGAAGTTGCGCTGCAGCTCGCCGGCGAAGGCGGTGACCAGCGCCTCGGCGCGCTGGCTGTAACGCCGGTCGCCGGTCAGCAGGTGCAGCCGCGCCAGCACCCCGAGCATGGTGCCGTTGCCGGCCGGCACCGCCGCGTCATAGACCGATTTGGTGCGGACGATCAGCGCCTCGCCGTCATCCGCGGTCATGAAATAGCCGCCGCGCGAATCGTCCCAGAAATGGCTGTCGAGCACCGCGGTCCAGCGTCTGGCGTCTTCGAGATAGGCGGCATGCTCCGTCGCCTCGTGCAGCGCCAGCGCCGCCGCCGCCATGTCTGCATAGTCATCGAGCAGCCCGGGCGCGGTCGCCCTGCCGCGCCGCCAGGCATGGGCGAGGCGATCGCCATCTCCGAGCTGCCGCACCACGGCGGCGAAGGCGGTCTCGGCCAGGGCGATCCAGTCCGGCCGGTCGAAGGCCTGGGCGGCACGGGCGAGGGCCGCGATCATCAGCCCGTTCCAATCGGCCAGCACCTTGTCGTCCCAGCCCGGCCGTACGCGTGCCCCCCGGAGGTCGAGGAGTACGGCCCGGTCGGCCGCCAGCGCCGCCTCGGCCGTATCGTCGCCCAGCGCCGGGTGATGCCGGCGGTTGAGGATGTTTTTCTCCTCCCAATTGCCATGGGCCGAGACGTCGTACGTGTGCTTGAACACGGCCGACCGGTCGCCCAGCGCGGCGTCGATCTCGGCCTCGCTCCAGACATAGAAGCGGCCCTCCTCGCCCTCGCTGTCGGCGTCCAGCGTGGCGGCGAAGGCACCGCCCTCGGCGATCATCTCGCGCTCGATCCAGGCCACGGTTTCCGCCACTCTTGCGGCATAGAGCGGGTCGCGATTCTCCTGCCAGGCCAGGGTCAGCAGGCCGACCAGCTGGGCGTTGTCGTACAGCATCTTCTCGAAATGCGGCGCCAGCCATTCCTCGTCGGTGGAGTAGCGGGCGAAGCCGCCGCCGAGATGGTCGTAGATCCCGCCCTGGCTCATCGCGGTCAGCGTGCGCAGCACCGCGTCGCGCCAAGGCGTACGGCCCGACCCAGCATGACGCGTACGGCGCCAGCCGCGCCACAGCAGCTCGAGGATTCCGGGCTGGGGGAATTTAGGCGCGCCGCGCAGCCCGCCCCACACCGGGTCGATCTGGCCGGCCATCCGCTCCGCCACCTCGTCGAGCACGTCGCGGTCCAGCCCGGCGCCGGCCCGGTTCTCCGACTGCTTTGCCAGCGCCTCGGCCAAGGCGGTGACGTTGCCGGTCACCTTCTCCGGCTCGGTGGCATAGGTGTCGGCCAAAGCGCGCAGCACGTCGGTGAAGCCGGGGCGGCCCCAGCGGTTGGTCGGCGGGAAATAGGTGCCGCCCCAGAACGGCTCGCCATCGGCGGTCAGGAACATGGTCAGCGGCCAGCCGCCCTGCTGGCCCAGCAGCGCCAGCGCCGACTGGTAGAGGGTGTCGACATCCGGCCGCTCCTCGCGGTCGACCTTGATCGACACGAACAGCTCGTTCATCACGGCGGCCACCGCGGGGTCCTCGAAGCTCTCATGCGCCATCACGTGGCACCAGTGGCAGGCGGCGTAGCCGACCGACAGCAGCACCGGCTTGTTCTCGGCGCGGGCCCGGGCGAAGGCCTCGGCCCCCCAGGGCTGCCAGTCCACCGGGTTGTCGGCGTGCTGCAGCAGGTAGGGGCTGGTCTCTTGGGCAAGACGGTTCGGCATGCGACCTGTTCCTGTGTGTGACGACCCTTGCGGCCAATCACCGGCTTCGTGGCTATACTCTCGCGGATTGCCGACGCCGCCAACCCGACCCGAAGGCATCCTATGCCCGGAGACATCAAATGAAAGTCACCGTCGATATCGACTGCACGCCGGAGGAGGCCCGCACGTTCCTCGGCCTGCCCGATGTCGCCCCGATGCAGCAGGCGCTGATGAAGGATTTGGAGACCCGGATGCGCGCCAACCTCGCGGCGATGGAGCCGGAGGCGCTGATGAAGACCTGGCTGCCGGCCAGTATCGAAGGCTTCGAGACGCTGCAGCGCGCCTTCTGGCAAGGCATGACCGGCGGCACCAAGGGCGGCAAGTCCTGATCACAGATACTCACGTGATGGACGATCAAATTAAGTCCCCCCTCCCCTTGCGGGAGGGGGTTAGGGGGAGGGGTCTGCGCGCGTCCGCGCGCGGAAACCTGGGCACCTGCAGGCGAGGAGTGCCGTTGCCGCCGATCCGCTCGGGCCGAGAGAACCCCCTCCCCCTAGCCCCCTCCCGCAGGGGGAGGGGGGACTCGTTATGGGATGTTTCACGTGAAACATCGCCCTCCCGGACCGCCACACCATGACCGCCCGCGACACCATCTTCGCCCCCGCTACCCCGGCCGGGCGCGGCGGGGTGGCGGTGCTGCGGCTCTCCGGCCCCGGGGCCGGGCCGGCGCTGGCCGCCCTGACCCGGCGCCCCCTGCCCGCCCCTCGCGTCGCGACCCTGGCCGAGCTGCGCGACCCGGCCGACGGCGCGGCGCTCGACCGCGGCCTGGTGCTGTGGTTCCCCGGCCCCGCCAGCTACACGGGCGAGGATGTCGCCGAGCTGCATCTGCATGGCGGCCGGGCCGTGACCCGCGGCGTCATCGAGGCGCTGTCGCGGATCGACGGGCTGCGGCCGGCCGAGCCGGGCGAATTCACCCGCCGCGCCTTCCAGGCCGGCAAGCTGGACCTGACCGAGGCCGAGGCGGTCGCCGACCTGGTCGATGCCGAGACCCGGGCCCAGCGGCTGCAGGCGCTGCGCCAGCTCGGCGGCGCGCTCGGCCGGCTCTATGAGGGCTGGCGCGCCGGGCTGATGCGGGCCCTTGTCATGACCGAGGCGGCGCTGGACTTCCCGGATGAGGGCCTGCCGCCGAACCTTGCCGCCGAGGCCGAGGCCATCGTCGCCGAAGTCTCCGCCGCCATCGCCGACCATCTCGACGACGCCGGCCGTGGCGAGCGGCTGCGCGACGGCGTGCACATCGCCATCCTCGGCCCGGTCAATGCCGGCAAGTCCAGCCTGCTCAACGCCCTGGCCCGGCGCGACGCGGCCATCGTCTCCGACCGGCCGGGCACCACGCGCGACGTGGTCGAGGTCGCGCTCGACCTGCGCGGCTTTCCCGTGGTGCTGGCCGACACCGCCGGCCTGCGCGACACCACCGACGCGATCGAGGCCGAGGGCATCCGCCGCTCCCACCGCCGCGCCGCCGAGGCCGATCTCCGGCTGGTGATCCGCGATGCCGCGGCGGCCGCCCCGTTCGACCCGGCGCTGGGCCCGGGGCCGGATGCGATCCGCGTCGCCAACAAGATCGACCGGGCACCTGATGCCGTATTGGCGCCGGACGAGATCGCGATCTCGGTGCGCAGCGGCGCCGGCCTCGACCGCCTGCTCGACGTACTGGCCGAGGCTGTGGAGCGCCGGCTGACCGGCGACGGCTCCCCCGCCCTGACTCGCGCCCGCCACCGCGCGGCGCTGCTCGATGCCGCCGACGCCCTGGCCCGGGTGCCGTCCGCGCCCTTGCCGGAGCTGGCGGCCGAGGACCTGCGCCTGGCCCTGCGCGCCCTCGGCCGCATCACCGGCCGGGTCGACATCGAGGACATGCTCGACCTGCTGTTCGGCAGCTTCTGCATCGGCAAGTGAGTGTTTCACGTGAAACATCAGTGGGGGTTGCCCGGGTGGGGCGAGGCCCGGCCCAAGCCGCTCGTGCGGCGCCATGGATTGCTTCGTCGGCGTTGCCTCCTCGCAATGACGGCTTTTGGGGCGGCCTCTCACCCCTCCCCGTCATTGCGAGCGCAGCGAAGCAATCCATCTCAGACCCAGAGCCACCCCTTCCGATGTTTCACGTGAAACATCGGCCGTCACTCACCGCAGCCCGAACCGCTCCTCCAGCGCCTCGGCCAGCGAGCGTCCGGGCTTGTCCGCGGCCCCGTCGAGTCTACGAGCCAGGTCCGTGGCCTGCTCCAGGCTGTCCAGGCCGCTGATCTGCAGGCCGCCGGCCAGGATCGGTTCGCGGATGATCGGGGCGGTCAGCAGCGATCCGTCCACCACGATGGCGAGGGCCTGGCCGACATGGCCGGTGGTGATGCGGGCCAGCTGGTCGCGGCCGGCGGGGGTCAGCACCAGCGAGACCACCGGCTGCCCCCACAGCGGGTCGACCTTCTGGTCGGCGGAGGCGATGTCCGCCGCGGAGATCAGAACCTCCGGGTGAAGGTAGACGGCCTGGTCGTCGCGGTCGAACCGGGTCAGCCCCGGCCCCGGCGCGGTCTCCGCCAGCCGGAACTCGATCTCCGCCGCGGGTGACGCCACGGCCGGCGCAGGACCGGCGATCGGCAGGGTCAGGGCGGTGCCGAGGGCGAAGGCGGCGCTGGCGAGGGCGGAGACGATGGACAGCACCGGGTGGATTTCCTCGAGTCCGCGATGTTTCACGTGAAACATCGGCTTTTTTCGTCGGGCGCATTTGACCCTGCCCCGCCGCCTCCGTAAAGTCCGCCGCCATGGAACGGCCCCTCAACAGATATGATGTGATCGTGGTCGGCGGCGGCCATGCCGGCTGCGAGGCCGCCGCGGCGGCGGCCCGATTCGGCGCGCGCACCGCCCTGGTCACCCAGCGGCTCGACTCGATCGGCGAGATGTCCTGCAACCCGGCGATCGGGGGCCTGGGCAAGGGCCATCTGGTGCGCGAGATCGATGCGCTGGACGGCGTCATGGGCCGGGTGATCGACCGCGCCGGCATCCAGTTCCGCGTCCTCAACCGCAGCAAGGGCCCGGCGGTGCGCGGGCCCCGCGCCCAGGCCGACCGCAAGCTGTACCGCCAGGCGATGCAGGCGGTGCTGGCCGAGCAGTCGGATCTCGACCTCGTCGCCGGCTCGGTCGAGGACCTGACCTTCGATTCGGCCGGCGCCGTCTCCGGTGTCGTCCTGGCCGATGGCCGGACGTTGGCCGCCGGCGCCGTGGTGCTGACCACCGGCACCTTCCTGCGCGGCCTGATCCATATGGGCGAGGAGCAGATCCCCGCCGGCCGGGTCGGCGACGCGCCGTCGATCGGCCTGGCCGACACGCTGCACCGGCTCGGCCTCAGCCTCGGCCGGCTCAAGACCGGCACGCCGCCGCGGCTCGACGGCCGCACCATCGACTGGGCGGCGCTGGAGGAGCAGAAGGGCGACGACCCGCCGGTGCCGTTCTCCGACCTCACCGACCGGATCACGGTGCCGCAGATCTCCTGCTTCATCACCTACACCACCCCGGCCGGGCACGACCTGATTCGCGCCAATTTGCACCGGGCGCCGATGTATTCCGGCCAGATCGACAGCGTCGGGCCGCGCTACTGCCCCTCGATCGAGGACAAGGTGGTGCGCTTCGCCGACAAGCAGCGGCACCAGATCTTCCTGGAGCCGGAAGGGCTGGACGACCCGACGGTCTACCCCAACGGCATCTCCACCTCCCTGCCCCGCGACGTGCAGGAGGGGCTGGTGCGCGCCATCCCGGGGCTGGAGCGGGCGGTGATCCTGCGCCCCGGCTATGCCATCGAATACGATTTCGTCGACCCGCGGCAGCTCGACCGGTCGCTGATGCTGCGGGCGGTGCCGCGGCTGTTCCTGGCCGGCCAGATCAACGGCACCACCGGCTATGAGGAGGCCGCGGCCCAGGGGCTGCTGGCCGGGCTGAACGCCGCCCGCGCCGTGGCCGGCAGCGACCCGCTGGTCCTCGACCGGGCCGAGGCCTATGCCGGGGTGATGATCGACGATCTGGTGACGCGCGGCGTGCCCGAGCCCTACCGCATGTTCACCTCGCGCGCCGAATACCGGCTGGTGCTGCGCGCCGACAACGCCGACCAGCGGCTGACCGCCAAGGGCATCGCCGCCGGCTGCGTCGGGGCCGAGCGCCAGGCGCTGTTCGCCCGCAGGAGTGCGGCGCTGGAGGCGGCGCGGGGCCGGATCCGGGAGCTGTCGCTGACCCCGACCGAGGCGCGGCGCCACGGGCTGGCGGTCAACCAGGACGGCGTCCGGCGCGACGGCATGGACCTGCTGCGCCTGCCGGAGATCGACCTCGCCGCCCTGTCGGCGATCTGGCCGGAGCTGGCGGAGTGGCCGGCGGTGGTGGCCGAGCAGGTCGAGATCGAGGCCAAGTATTCCGGCTATCTCGACCGCCAGGAGGCCGACATCCGCGCCTTCCGCCGCGACGAGGGGCTGGCCCTGCCGCCGGAGCTGGACGTCGACGCCATCGGCAGCCTGTCGACCGAGATCCGCCAGATCCTGAAGCGCTCGCGCCCGCCGACGCTGGGGGCCGCGGCGCGGCTGCCCGGGGTGACCCCGGCGGCGCTGGTGGCGCTGCTGAAGCATGTCCGGCGAGAGGGGGATGACCGTCGTGCCAGGGCTTGAGCGCGGCCGTCTCCTCTTCCCTCGTCATTGCGAGCGCAGCGAAGCAATCCATCGTGCAGYCCAGAGCGGGCATGGATTGCTTCGTCGGCTTCGCCTCCTCGCAATGACGAAAGGGGGGCTGAGGCCATCATGACCGCCGCCCTTGAAGTCGCCCCCCTCCCCCCAGACCTCGCCGAAAAGCTCGATCGCTACGAGACGCTGCTGCGCAAGTGGCAAGGCGCGATCAACCTGGTGGCGCCGTCGACGCTGGCCGATCTGCGGCGCCGGCATTTCGAGGATTCGCTGCAGCTGGTGCCGCTGATCCCGGCCGGGGCCCGCGTGCTGGTCGATCTCGGCAGCGGCGCCGGCTTTCCCGGGCTGGTGCTGGCGCTGGCCACCGGCCTCGAGACCCATCTGGTGGAGAGCGACCAGCGCAAGGCCGAGTTCCTGCGCGTTGTTTCACGTGAAACATCGGCGCCGGTCACGGTGCACGCCAAGCGGATCGAACAGGTCGCACCCTTCGTCGCCGATGTGGTGACCGCCCGCGCCTTGGCCCCCCTGCCCGTCCTGCTGGGCCATGCCGCGCGCTTCGCCGGGCCGCACACGGTCGCGATCTTCCCCAAGGGCCGCACCGCCGAGGCCGAATTGGCCGCTGCCGATTTGACCGGCGTTCATTTGACCGGCCCGGCCGCATCGCCGAAGATGACCGTCGACCTCCATCCGAGCCGGACCGATCCCGAGGCCGTGCTCATCCGCATCGAGGGGTTCGCCCGTGGCTGACGACGCGCACACGAAGACCGTAAGCGTGCAGGCCGATGGGCCGCGCGTCACCCGCACCATCGCCATCGCCAACCAGAAGGGCGGCGTCGGCAAGACCACCACCACCATCAACCTGGCCACCGCTTTGGCCGCGGTGCGCAAGCGGGTGCTGGTGATCGACCTCGACCCCCAGGGCAACGCCTCGACCGGCTTCGGCCTGCCGCGGGCCAAGCGCGGCCTGGGCTCCTACGACCTCTTGTTCGGCAGCATCGCCGTGGCCGAGGCGTCGGTTCCGACCGAGGTGCCGGGGCTGATGCTGGTGCCGGCCTCGGTCGACCTCGCCGGCGCCGAGATCGAGCTGGTCGAGGCGGTGCGCCGCGAATACCGGCTGCGCAGCGCGCTGCGGCCGGGCGCCGACGGCTACGACTACATCCTGATCGACTGCCCGCCCTCGCTCGGCCTCCTCACTCTCAACGCGCTGACCGCGGCCGATGCGGTGCTGGTGCCGCTGCAATGCGAGTTCTACGCGCTCGAGGGCCTCAGCCACCTGATCCGGACCATCGAGCGGGTGCGCAAGGGCTTCAACCCGGCGCTCGAGATGCAGGGCATCGTGCTGACCATGTACGACCGCCGCAACAACCTGTCCGACATGGTGGCGCGCGACGTGCGCCAGCATCTCGGCGCCAAGGTCTATGAGACGGTGATCCCGAGGAACGTCCGCGTCTCCGAGGCGCCGTCGCATGGCAAGCCGGTGTTGGTCTACGACCTCGCCTCGGCCGGCGCCCAGGCCTATATCCACCTCGCCTCCGAGATGCTGAAGCGCGAAGAACAGAGGAGTGCTGCATGAGCGCGGCCGAAACCACCCCCCGCCGCCGCGCCAGCCTGGGCCGCGGCCTCGACGCCCTGTTCGGCGAGGCCGACGAGGCCGACATCGCCGCCGCCGGCACGCCGGAGTCGCATCGGGCGCCGCGCAGCCTGCCGGTCGAGTTCCTGAGCCCCGGCCCGTTCCAGCCGCGACGGAAGTTCGACGAGGCCGAGCTGGACCGGCTGGTCGAATCGGTCAAGGCCCAGGGCGTGCTGCAGCCGATCCTGGTGCGGCCGGTCGAGGGCAAGACCGACCGCTACCACATCATCGCCGGCGAGCGCCGCTGGCGCGCGGCACAGAAGGCCAAGCTGCACGAGGTGCCGGTGGTGATCCGGCCGATGTCGGACCGCGAGGCGCTGCAGTTCGCGATCATCGAGAACGTCCAGCGCCAGGACCTGACGGCGCTGGAGGAGGCCGAGGGCTATCAGCGGCTGATCGCCGAATTCGCGCTGACCCAGGAGGATGTGTCGCGCGAGGTGGGCAAGAGCCGCAGCCACATCGCCAACACGTTGCGCCTGCTCGACCTGCCGGACACGGTGCTGGCGATGCTGCAGGACGGCCTGCTCAGCGCCGGCCACGCCCGCGCCCTGCTGGGCTGCCCGGACCCGGAGGCGGCGGCGCGGAAGGTGGTCGCCAAGGGGCTCAACGTCCGCCAGACCGAGCAGCTGGCCCGCGACGGCCGCGACCAGCCCCCTGCCCCGCCGCGGCCGGTGCGCGACGCCAACCTGGTGGCGCTGGAGGAGGACATCCAGCGCCGGTTGGGCTTCAAGGTGGCGATCGACGCCACCACCAAGACCAGCGGCGTGATGCGCATCCACTACGCCGATCTCGACCAGTTCAGCGACCTGATGCGCCGGCTGCGGGGGTAGGCGGCGCCGTTCACGTGCCTCTTCCGCCAGGCGGGAGAGGCAATGCGTACGATCGATCCAGTCCGGACCATGCCCGCCCAGCCAGCCCCTCCGTCATTGCGAGGAGGCGCAGCCGACGAAGCAATCCATGGTCCCGCACGAGCGGCCCGATGGATTGCTTCGCTGCGCTCGCAATGACGAGGGGAAGGACCGCGCTCCCCTCCTTTGTCATGCCACGGCTTGACCGTGGCATCCAGGGACGGCCAGAACGGCCCTTGGTGGCCCCTGGATTGCCCGGTCAAGCCGGGCAATGACAGGTAAGGGCGGAGAGGCCTTCAACGCAACTAACTGAAATCGTTCAGCTTTTCCGCGCCGCCGCCCGTGCGATCGCCATCAGCGTCGCGGCGCAGACGGTCTCGGGCGGGCGGCCGGTGCGTTTGCATTCGGCTTCGGCGTCGATCAGGCGGCGCAGGGATTCGCCGAGCTGGGCCTGGTTCCAGCGCCGGGCCTGGCCGCGGATCGCCGCCTTGGCCTTGAAGAACACCGGCGGCCGCAGCGCCGCCATCGCCGCGTCCGGCGCGTCGCCGCCGTCGATCATCACCGCCAGCTGGTGCAGCCGCAGGAAGTGGCGCTGCACCGCGCGCAGGATGCCGATCGCCTCGCCGCCCTCCGACAGCAGCTTGGCCAGGGCGCGGTCGACCCCCTCCAGGTCGCCCTCGGCCACCGCCATGGCGAGGTCGTCGAGCGAGCGCTCGGTGGCGTCGCCGATGCTGGCCCGCACCGCCTCCAGGTCGATGCGGCCGCCCTCCCCGGCATAGGCGATCAGCTTCTCGACCTCGCGCCGGGCGATCTGGCGGTCGCCCACCAGCAGCGTCGCCAGCAGATGCTCGGCCTCGCCGTCGACCGCGACCCGGGCATCCGCCAGCTGGCGGTGGATGAAGCGGCCGATCGCCTCCTCATCCGGCATGTAGCAGGCGATGGTGGCGACCGTGTCCGCCCCCTCCCCCAGCTTGCGCAGGGCCGAGCGCGGGGTCAGCTCGTCGGCCTCCAGCACGATCAGGGTGTCGCTCTCGCCGCCCTTCAGCGCGGCCTCCAGCGCCGGCGCCACGGCATCGGTGGCGTCGCGCACCCGCACCAGGCGCCGCCCGCCGGACAGCGACATGGCGAAGACCTCGTCGACCAGCCGGGCCGGGTCGCGCCCGATCTCGGCCGAGGCCAGCTCGGCGACGCGGAACGGGTCGGTCGGCGGGTCGACCACGCCGCGCGCCAGGGTGTCGGCATAGTCGCGCACCGCCCCGGAATCGGGGCCGTACAGCAGCACCGCGCGGATGCCGGGCTCGGGCCGGCGGACGAAGCCGTCGATCCGGTTCGGCGGCAGTTTCACGGGTGGCGGTCGAAATACAGCGCGAGGCGGGTGCGGATGTCCTCGGCAATGGCGTGCAGCGCCCGCTCGCGCGCATCGCGCTCGCCGATCAGGGTGGTGTATTGGTCGGCCAGGATGTTGTAGCTGGTGATCTCGTTGACCGAATCCGAGAAGGCCGGCTGGCCGGTCTTGCGGTCGGTCAGCACGAAGCTGGCGGTCAGCGTCAGGTTCCTGCGGGTCGTGGTCAGGTCGCTGACGATGTTCACGTCCTGCTGGGTCTCGGCCACGCTGACGCCGAGGTCATAGGCCGGCTGGGCCGGCCGGCCCTGCGGATTCAGGGTGCGGATCAGCTCGGTGCGCAGGATCTGGCCGGTCCGGTCGCCGATGACGCCGACACTGATCGTCCCCAGCCGGTCTGACATCGCCGCGCCGACCGAGTTGGTGCCGTAGAGCGGCCGCAGCCCGCAGGCCCCGAGCGCGAGGATCAGCAGCAGCGGCGCTGCGCGTCTAGCCCAGTTAGCCCACGACATTGACGATCCTATTCGGGACGACGATGACCTTGCGGACGGTGCGGCCTTCCAGGGCGCGCGCGACATTGGCGTCGGCCAGGGCGGCGTCCCGCGCCGTCGCCTCGTCCACGTCGCGCGGCAGGATCAGGGTGGCGCGCAGCTTGCCGTTGACCTGGACCGCGACCGTGGCGGTGTTCTCGACCAGCAAGGCGGGATCCGCCTCCGGCCAGGCGGCGTCGGCCAGCAGCCCGTCATGGCCGAGATGCTGCCACAGCGCCTCGCCGATATGCGGCACCATCGGGCCGATCAGGCGGATGATGCCGTCGAACGCCTCGCGCAGCGCCCAGGCCTCGCCCTGCCCTGTCCCCTCAATCTTGCCGACCAGGTTGGTCAGCTCGCGGATGCGGGCCACGGCCTTGTTGAAGTGGAACCGCTCCAGGTCCTCGCCCATGGCGGCGATGGTCCGGTGCAGCGCCCGGCGCAGCCCTTCCGCCGCCGGGCTGAAGCCGTTCGGCACCGGGGTGCCGGCGGCCGGCAGCTCGACCGGGCATTCCGTCACCAGCCGCCACAGCTGCTGCAGGTAGCGCCAGGCGCCTTCGATGCCGGCCTCGGTCCATTCCATGTCCCGGTCCGGCGGGCTGTCGGACAGGATGAACAGCCGGGCGGCATCGGCGCCGTAGGTGTCGATGATGATCTGCGGGTCGACCGTGTTGCGCTTGGACTTCGACATCTTCTCGATGCGGCCGGCCGTGACCGGCCCGCCATCGGACAGCGTCGTCCAGGTGCCCGCCTCGTCGCGCGACACCTCGGTCGGGTACAGCCACGCGCCGTCGCGGTCGCGATAGGTCTGGTGCGTGACCATGCCCTGGGTGAACAGCCCGGCGAAGGGCTCGTCGACCCCGAGATAGCCGCAGCGCTTCAGCGCCCGGGTGAAGAAGCGGGCATACAGCAGGTGCAGCACCGCATGCTCGACGCCGCCGACATACTGGTCGACCGGCAGCAGCCGGTCGACCGCGGCGCGGTCGAAGGCCTGGTCGCTGCGCGGCGAGCAGAAGCGGGCGAAGTACCAGGAGGATTCGAAGAAGGTGTCGAAGGTGTCGGTCTCGCGCACCGCCTTGCCGCCGCAGCTCGGGCAGGCCACATGCTTCCAGGTCGGGTGCCGGTCCAGCGGGTTGCCCGGCTGGTCGAAGGTCACATCCTCCGGCAGGGTCACCGGCAGCTGGTCTTCCGGCACCGGGACGATGCCGCAGGCCTCGCAATGGATGATCGGAATCGGGCAGCCCCAGTAGCGCTGGCGCGACACGCCCCAGTCGCGCAGCCGGTAGCGCACCGTGCCCTCGCCCGCCTTGCGCTGCTGCAGGGCGGCGATGGCGATGTCCTTGGCCTCGGCCACCGTGACCGGCTTCGCCGGCGTCAGCGGGCCGATGTCGTAGTCGAAGACGCCGTCGGCCAGGACCATGGCCTCGGCCAGGGCGGCGCCGTCGGGCCGCGCCTCGCCGGCCGGCCACAGCACCGGGATGATCGGCAGGCCGTAGGCGCGGGCGAAGTCGAAATCGCGCTGGTCATGCGCCGGGCAGCCGAAGATGGCGCCGGTGCCGTATTCCATCAGCACGAAATTGGCGACATAGACCGGCACCGTGATCGTGGGATCCAGCGGATGCACCGCGCGCAGCCCGGTGTCGATGCCGCGCTTCTCCTGGGACTCGATCGCCGCCTCGCTGGTGCCGCTGCGGCGGCATTCGGCCACGAACTCGGCCACCTCGGGGCGGGCGCGGCCGATCTCGTCGGCCAGCGGGTGGTCCGGCGACAGGGCGCAGAAGCTGGCGCCGAACAGCGTGTCCGGCCGGGTGGTGAAGATCTCCAGCCCGTCCTCACGGCCCTGCAGCGGGAAGGTGACGCGGGCGCCGACCGACCGGCCGATCCAGTTTTCCTGCATCAGCCGCACCCGCTCCGGCCAGCGCTCCAGCGTCGGCAGCGCCGCCAGCAGCTCGTCGGCGTATTCGGTGATGCGCAGGAACCACTGGTTCAGCTTGCGGCGCTCGACCAGGGCGCCGGAGCGCCAGCCGCGGCCGTCGATCACCTGCTCGTTGGCCAGCACGGTGTTCTCGACCGGGTCCCAGTTGACCCAGGAGTCCCGCCGGTAGGCCAGGCCCACCTTCAGGAAGTCGAGGAACATCTTCTGTTCGTGGCGGTAGTAGTCGGGATGGCAGGTCGCGATCTCGCGGTCCCAGTCCAGCGACAGGCCCATCGACTGCAGCTGGCCGCGCATCGCCGCGATGTTCTCATAGGTCCAGGCGGCCGGATGGGCGCCGCGCTCGATCGCCGCGTTCTCCGCCGGCAGGCCGAAGGCGTCCCAGCCCATCGGGTGCAGCACGTCGCAGCCCAGCGCGCGGCGGTGCCGGGCCACCACGTCGCCCAGCGTGTAGTTGCGGACATGGCCCATATGGATGCGCCCGGAGGGGTAGGGGAACATCTCCAGCACGTAGTATTTCGGCCGGTCGCCGAGCGTCTCGAGCCGGAAGGTGCCGCGGTCCCGCCACACGGCCTGCCACTGCGCTTCGGTTTCTCGGTGGTTGTAGCGGGACATCTCGATGCTCTGGTGCCGGAAGAGGCCAAAAACGATGCAGCTTTGCCTTGGCCGGGCCAAGGCAAAGCCGCCTAGGCATTTACAAGGAAAGGGCGCCGGGGATCAATCCCGCGGCGCCCTGATTCGAAACGACCTTGCGGCGGGGCTATTGCGGCGTCGAGTTCTCGAGACCGGTGATGCGCAGCTGGCGGGCCTTGGTCAGGATGGTGTCCTCCAACGCTGCCGACATGGTGTTGGGCGCCGGGGCGTCGGACCAGCCGCCCTTGCCCTGGACCTGGCGGAAGACGCTGACCCGCACGCCGTCGGAGCGCAGCTCGCGGCCGAGGATGTAGACGTTCAGCTTGTAGCGTTCGCCCGGGGTGGTGGGGGCCGTGTACCAGTCGGTCACGATGGTGCCGCCGAACGGGTCGGCGCTGGTGATCGGCATGAAGGACACGGTGTCGAGGCTGGCGCGCCACAGGAAGGCGTTCACGCCCAGGATGGCGCCTTCGCCGAGGTCCTTGGACTTGCTGGCGCCGGGGCCGAAGGTCAGCCCGTTCGGGCCGAAGGCGCTCTGGCCGGGTGGAGCGACCTTCTCGCGCCCGGGGCCGATATCCGGGGTTGGGCCCACCTTGATGTCGTCGGAGCAGGCGGCAACGGACAGGACGGCCGTCAGCAGGGCGATCAGGAGTCTCGGCGACATGCGGCACGCCAGATAGAAAAAGGGAGCGGCATCATAGCCGCTCCCTCGTTTTAGGCCAGAGGATTGTCAGCCGATCAGAACGACAGCTGCACACCCGTGCTCAGGACGGTGTTGTCCAGGCTGCTCTTCTGGACCAAGGCGCCCAGCTTGCGGAAGTTCTGACGCTCCCAGGTCAGATCGACCCAGGTGTTCAGGCCCGGCGCGATGTTGTAGACGACCGTGCCGGACACGATGTGGTTGTCCTTCAGGTCGTTGGCGTCGTTGCTGAACGAGCCGGTCAGGTCGTTGTTCTTGTCGGCCCAGGTGTAGGCGTAGCCGAGGCCGAACTCGAACTGGTTCCACTGGTACGCCAAGCTGCCCGCGACGGTGTTGAACGACTTGTCGGTGGCGCCGCCAGCGAAGCCGCTGGAGGTGTTGACCCAGTTCACGCTGCCGGTGATGCCGCCGGAGCCGACCTGGGCGCCGAGGGTGTAGGTCTCGAGATCGAAGTGGCCCGAGCCCGGGGTGTCGTGAATGCCGACGCCGTTGCCGTAGGTCGCGGTGCCGGCGACGATGAGCGACAGGCCGCTGAAGTCGCCGGTGTAGTTGAAGGCACCGGTGACGACGTTCTCGAACAGCGTGGTGCCGTCGTTGGTCAGGTCGTTGATGCCGCCGGGGCCGGAATGGCTCTTGCCGCCGACGACCGGGGTGAAGTCGATGCCGAAGCTGAAGCCGGCGAAGGTCGGCGAGGAGTACTTGATCTTGGTGTCGTTGCCGAGGCCCGAGTGGTAGGTCGGGTCGAGCGACATGAAGTCAGAGCCGCCGTAGCTGTACCGGCCGTCGAGGTTGTCGCCGAAGCTGCCGGCGAGGCCCATGCCCGAGACCACCGAGTCGTGCGCGAAGATGTAGCCGAAGTCGCCGCCCGTGCCCGGCGCGTCGCCGAACACGATCGTGCCGAAGCCGCCCTTGACGTAGACATAGGTACGGTCGGTGTTGACGCCGTCCTTGCGGTTGATCGTGTTCAGACGGATGCGGGCGCCGTATTCCAGGCCCGAATCGGTCACGTTCTTGATGTCGAACTGCAGACGGCCGGTGGAGCCGAAATCATAGTCGCGATCACGGGTGCCGTCCGTGCCCGAGGTGTCCAAAATCGCGGCGGCCTCGAAGCCAACGAAACCGCTGATCTTCACTTCCAGTGCGGCCGAGGCCGGCACCGACGCCATCGCGGCGACGGCGAGCGCCGAACCACCGAGCAGAATCTTCTTCATTTCCAAACCTCCTAACGCGGCCGCAAGGCCGGATGTCCCTTAGATGTCCCCTCGAAGACGACACCACGGCCAGGGCGCGAATGGCGTCGATGTGCAGGTTATACGGGGCAGCCATGCCACCCGACAATCCGCAAGTTGCACAGAAGTCACAAAAGCCAGGAGCTGTGGTCCAATTGCAACAGAGTGATCAGAGGCTTAGAATGCATACCGGATCCGATCTCTCGCGGCGCAGCGAAAGCGGGCACCGCCGGGCGGGTTTCAAGCCCCGGGCCGGCCGTCCCATGCGGTCCGTCCACAGCGGCGCCGGGTCGCAATCCGGCGGCCGGCGTTGCAAAGCAGCATCGTTGTGCTGGATTGTCGCACTATGACGACCATCACACTTGCCGAGAGCATTGCCGCGATCCGCTTGCGGATCGCCGCCGCCGCCCGCGCCGCCGGCCGCGACCCCGCCGCGGTCACCCTCGTCGCCGTCTCCAAGGTCCAGCCGGAGGAGCGGGTCGAGGCCGCGCTGGCCGCCGGCCATCGGGTCTTCGGCGAGAACCGGGTGCAGGAGGCGCAGGCGCGCTGGGCCGAACGGCGGGCGGCGCATCCGGACCTGCAGCTGCGGCTGATCGGCCCGCTGCAGACCAACAAGGCGAAGGACGCGGTGCGGCTGTTCGACGTGATCGAGACGGTCGACCGCCCGAAGCTGGCGCGCAGCCTGGCCGAGGCGATGGCGGCGGCCGGGCGGCGGCTCGACTGCCTGATCCAGGTCAACACCGGCGAGGAGCCGCAGAAGGCCGGGGTGGCGCCAAGCGAGGTCGAGGCCTTCCACCGGCTCTGCGCCGAGGAGTGCGGCCTGTCGATCCGCGGCCTGATGTGCATCCCGCCGGTCGACGAGCCGCCGGCCCTGCATTTCGCCCTGCTCGCCGACCTCGCCGCGCGGCTCGGCCTGCCGGTGCTGAGCATGGGCATGAGCGACGATTTCGAGACGGCGGTGCGCTACGGCGCCACCCATGTCCGGGTCGGCACCGCCCTGTTCGGACTCCGCGTCAGTCCAGAGCGGCCGGCCGATCGGCCGGCGGAGGCCTGACCACCAGCGAATCGCCCGGCGCGGCGGCCGCCAGCAGGTCGACCAGGTCGGCCCGGGCGAGGGCGACGCAGCCCTCGGTCGGGCCCCAGTCCGGCCGCGCCAGGTGGATGAACACGGCGCTGCCCAGCCCGGCGGCCGGCGGGTCGTCGTTGTGGCCGATGACGATCACCAGGTCGTACAGCGCGTCGTCGCGCCACAGCCGCTCGTGCCGGGCCGGGTGGGGCAGGGGGACCGGCCGGTTGTAGGCGGGGTCGGCGGGGTCGTCGCACCAGCCGTCGGCGGGCGCGATGGCCAGGGCGGGCAAGGCGGTGGCCGGGACCGGGCCGCGGTCCGGCCGGTACAGCAGGCGGCGCAGCGCGAACCGGCCGGCCGGGGTGGCGCCGTCGCCCTCGCGCTTGTCCACCCGCACCCCGCCTTTGCCCAGGGCGCAGCGCCGCCGCCCGGCGCCCCAATCGACCCAGCCCTCGGGCGAGACCTCGAAATCCATGTCGCCTCGCTCCATTCCGTCGCCATTGCCGCGCGGCATGTTAGATTGGCCCCGCCATGGCTGACACCCTCTCCGTCATCGCCGATCTCCGGAAGCCGCTGCTGGTCGCCTGCGGCAGCGCTGCGCTGCGCGCGCTGCTCGGCGAGCAGTTCGCGGCGTCGCCGGAGTTCGCCGCGACCGTGGTGGCCGAGGCGGCGGCGGCGCTGGCCGCGGTGGCGGCGGCCGATTTCGCCGCCGCGATCGTCGACGACGCCCTGGCCGACCCGACTCCGGAGACCCTGTGCGCCGGCCTGCGCGCGGCTGGCCTGGCCGGCCCGATCCTGGCGATCGGCGACCGGGCGGAGCCGTTCGCCGAGGCCGATGCGGTGCTGCGCCCGCCGATCCGGATCGGCGTCCTCCTGACCAGCCTGCGGGCCGCCTTGGCGCGGCGCGGCCAGGACCGGCCGGACCCGGATCTCGGGCCCTACCGCTTCGACCCCACCGGGCTGGGCCTGGTGCGCATCTCCGACGGGCGCGAGGTGCGGCTGACCGCCAAGGAGGCGGCGATCCTGCGCCATCTGCGCCGGCAGGACGGCGCCACCGTGTCGCGCGACGCGCTGCTCGATGCGGTGTGGGGCTATGCTTCGGGGGTGACGACGCATACGGTGGAGACCCATATCTATCGCCTGCGCCGCAAGATCGAGCCCGATCCGGCGCGGCCGGCGCTGCTGCTCACCGTGCCGGGCGGCTATGCCCTCGGCGCCGCGGCCGGCCCATGACAGGGAACCCCGGGGCCTGTGACGCCAGGGCCTGTGACGCCAGGGCCTGTGACGGACGACACAGACACAGACGGCTGGACGTGCTCCACCATAAATATGCCGAAAAGACCTTTTCCCTCGACTCGCGAGAGTCGGTGCGCGAGAGTTCCCTCCGCCGGCGTCCTCGGACGTGACGGAGATTTTCCCGCGCGCCGAGAGCCAGACTGACGCGCCGATGGCGAAGACAAGCGACCTGATGCTCCGGTTCTGGGGCGTGCGCGGCAGCATCGCCTGTCCTGCCTCCAGCAACATGCGCTATGGCGGCAACACCAGCTGCATCGAGATCCGGCGGGGCGACGACCTGCTGATCATCGATGGCGGCACCGGCCTGCGCGACCTCGGCCACCGGCTGATGGAGGAGGGGCGGCCGGAGGTCGACGTCTTCTTCACCCACACCCATTGGGACCATGTCTGCGGCGTGCCGTTCTTCAAGCCGGCCTACGTCAAGGGCCGCAAGGTGCGATTCTGGGCCGGTCACCTGAAGCCGCAGAACAAATCGATCTACTCGGTGTTGTGTGAGACGATGATGGCGCCGCTGTTCCCGGTGCCGATCGGCATCTTCCAGGACTGCGAGTATCACGATTTCGACTGCGGCACCCCGATGGAGCCCTTCCCGGGCCTCAAGCTCAACACCTGCTGGCTCAACCACCCGAACCTCGCCTGCGGCTACCGCATCGATGTCGGGGGCAAGAGCATCTGCATCATCACCGACACCGAGCATCGGCCGGACGGGCCGGACCCGGTCATCGTCGATTTCGTTCGCGGGGCCGACATCATGGTGTATGACGCCATGTTCACGGATGAGGAGTATCCGAGATTTGTCGGCTGGGGCCATTCCACCTGGCAGGAGGCGCTGCGCCTCGCCGATGCGGCGGGGGTCGGCCGGGCCGTCCTGTTCCACCACGATCCCAATCACGATGACGCGTTCCTGGACCGGATCGCGGATGCTGCCGACCGTCGGCGTCCCGGAACGCTGGTCGCCCACGAAGGCATGACGTTGCACCCTTGACCACTGTACCTCCTGATTTCGGCCGCCGCCTGCGACGCTGGCGCCTTGGCCTTGCCACGCTGTTCGGCCGCCGGCCGAAGGGCTTCTTCATTCCCTGCAGCTATGCCGACGAGGTGCCGGACACGATCCTGCCCTATGCCGGCTACGAGGCGCTGTTCCGCTCTTCCGAGCCGGTGTTCCAGGCCGTGCTCGACGTCATCGACGGCTATCGCGACGCGCTGCTGGCGATCGGCGAGACCGAGCGCGATTCGCCGCCGCCGCAGCCGCGCTGGTCCCAGGGCTGGTTCGCCCGGCTCGACGCCGCCGCCGCCTATTCCATGGTGCGGGCGCGGCAGCCGGCCCGGATCGTCGAGGTCGGCTCCGGCCATTCCACCCGCTTCATGGTGCGGGCGGCGATCGACGGCGACCTGGCGATGGAATTCACCGCCATCGACCCGGCCCCGCGGGCGGCGATCGACCAGCTCGGCGTCACCCATCTCGAGCAGACGGTGCAGGAGGCGGGGACCGAGCCCTATCGCGACCTCGCCGAGGGCGACATCCTGTTCATCGATTCCAGCCACATCGCCATGCCCGGCACGGATGTGGACTTCCTGGTGAACCAGGTGCTGCCCTGCCTGCCGCCGGGCGTGCTGGTGCATATCCACGACATCTGCCTGCCCGACCCGTACCCGTCGGAATGGGGCTGGCGCGGCTACAACGAGCAGCAGGTGGTGGCGCCGCTGCTGGCCGGGGGCAGTTTCCGGCCGGTCTTCGCCAGCCACTACGTCGCCACCCGCATGACGGCGGCGCTCGAGGCCGGCGTGGTCGGCAAGCTGCCGCTGCGGCCCGGCACGCCCGAGACCAGCCTCTGGCTCGAGAAAACCAGCCCGCCGCTGGCGTATCTGTAGCCAGCTCCTTCCTCGTCATTGCGAGCGTAGCGAAGCAATCCATGGCGCCGCCTGGCATGGATTGCTTCGTCGGCTTCGCCTTCTCGCAATGACGGAAGGGGGCGGCCGCCCTACCGGTAGGGATCCGCGGCGTCGCGCAGGCCGTCGCCGAAGAACTGGAACGCCAGCACCACCACGATCACCGGCACCACCGGCAGCAGCAGCCAGGGGTACAGCGCGACCACGTTGATGTTCTGCGCCTCGTTCAGCAGCACGCCCCAGCTGGTGACCGGGGGCCTGAGGCCGAGGTTGAGGAAGCTCAGCGCGGTCTCGCCCAGGATCATCCCCGGGATGGTCAGGGTGGCCGAGGCGATCAGGTGGCTCATGAAGCTGGGCAGCAGGTGGCGGAAGATGATGCGCCGCGGCTTGGCGCCCATCAGCTGCGCCGCGACGCAGAAATCCTCCTCGCGCAGGGCCAGCAGCTTCGACCGCACCGACCGGGCCAGCCCGGTCCATTCCACCAGGCCGAGGATGATGGTGATGCCCAGGAAGACCAGGATCGGGCTCCAGGTCACCGGCAGCGCCGCCGACAGCGCCATCCACAGCGGCAGCTGCGGGAAGCTCTGGATCACCTCGATCAGCCGGTTCACGACATTGTCGATCCAGCCGCCGTAATAGCCGGCGATGCCGCCGATGACGATGCCGAGCAGGAAGCTGACCGAGACGCCGATCAGGCCGACGGTCAATGAGATCCGGGCGCCGTAGGCGATGCGGCTGAGCATGTCGCGGCCCAGCCGGTCGGTGCCGAGCAGGAAGACGGTGCCGCCCTGGGCCGGGCAGACCAGGTGGAGGTCCGCCTCGAACAGGCCCCAGAACCGGTAGCTGTCGCCCTGGCAGAAGAAGCGCAGGCTCTGCACCTGGGTCTTGTCCTCGGTGTAGACCCGCTTCATCGAATCCATGTCGAGGGAATACTGGTAGCCGTAGACATAGGGGCCGACGAAGCTGCCGTCGTGGAACAGCCGGACCTGCTGCGGCGGCGCGTAGATGTAGCCGGTGTGGCGGCTGTCCAGCGCATAGGGCGCCAGGAACTCGCTGACCAGGATCGAGAGATAGGCCAGCAGCAGCACCAGGCCGGAGATCGCGGCCAGGCGGTGGCGCTTGAGCTTCCACCACATGATCCGCCATTGCGAGGCCAGGAAGTACCGCTCCTGCTGCTTGGTCAGCGGCGCTTCCTGGTAGGGGTCCCAGACGGCGGGGCTGACGTAATGCGTGGGGTCGCGGCCGGGGTCGCGCGGCGGGGGCGCCGGGATGTCGCTCATTTCACCGCGCCCCCCGACAGCCGGATGCGGGGGTCCAGCACCGCCAGCGCCAGGTCCGAGACCAGGGTGCCGATCACGGTCAGCATGGCCAGCCACAGCACGAAGGATCCGGCCAGGTACATGTCCTGGCTCTGCAGCGCCGACAGCAGCAGGGGGCCGGTGGTGGGCAGGTTCAGCACCACCGAGACGATGGTGGCGCCGGAGATCAGGTGCGGCAGGATGTTGCCGATGTCGGCGATGAACGGGTTCAGCGCCATCCGCAGCGGGTATTTCAGCAGCGCCCGGCGCCGCCGCATGCCCTTGGCCAGGGCGGTGACGTAGTACTGCTTCTGCAGCTCGTCCAGCAGGTTGGCGCGCAGCCGCCGGATCATCGCGGCGGTGCCCGAGGTGCCGATCACGATCACCGGCACCCAGAGATGGCCGAGCACCGACACGAACTTGCCCCAGCTCATCGGCTGGTCGAGATACTCCGGGTCCATCAGCCCGCCGATCGAGGTGCCGAACCATTTGTGGGCGAGGTACAGCATGACCAGCGCCAGCAGGAAGTTCGGCGTCGCCAGGCCGAGGAAGCCCAGCAGGGTCAGGCCGTAGTCGCCGATGCTGTACTGGTGGGTCGCCGAATAGATGCCGATCGGGAACGACACCAGCCAGATGAAGATCGTGGTGGCGAAGGTCAGCAGGATGGTCAGGAACATGCGGTCGCCGACCACCGCCGTCACCGGCAGGTTGTACTCGAAGGACCAGCCGAAATCGCCGCGCAGGGCGTTGCCCAGCCAGGACAGGTATTGCAGCAGGAACGGCTGGTCGAGGCCGTAGTTCTCCCGCAGGAACTGCATCTGGTTCGGGTCGAGCGATTCGCCGCGGCTTCTCAGCTCGTTGACCATGGTGGTCAGGTAGTCGCCGGGCGGCAGCTGGATGATGGCGAAGCTGATGAAGCTGATCGCGAGCAGGGTCGGGATCATCACCAGGATGCGGCGGGCGATATAGCTCAGCATCGCGGCGCCACCCTGTGGGTCATGTCCGTCCCCGCCGTCATGGGTCCACCCAGAAGGTGTCGGGGTGGTAGATGCCGAAATGCGCGCCGGGGTCCCAGGACAGGATGGCCTTCTTCGGCACGTTGTGCAGCCGGGTTTTGACCACGACCGGGGCCATCACGCCCTGGACCGTGCCGATCGAGGTCACCTCGTCGGCCTGGATCTTGATCATCTCGCGGATGATAGCGCTGCGGCGGTCGTCGTCGGCGGTGGTCTGCCATTCCCCGTACAGCGCCATCAGCCGCTGCGCGAAGTCGACGTCGGGCCTCTCGCCGGCGGTGCCCTTGGTCTGCACGTACTGCCCCCATTTCGGATACTGCAGCCAGTTCTGGTCCACCGGCGCCAGCTCCGACGGCACCGTGGTCGGGGTCACCAGGGCATTGTCGATGCCCTGCCACACCGACATCACCGCGTCGCCGGAGAACACCCGCTGCAGGAACACGTCACGCTGCGACTGGGTGGTGTAGAGGGCGACGCCGATCTTGGCCCAGCTGTCCTTGATCAGCTGCAGGATGTCGGCCTCGATGCTGCGCTCGCCGGTGCTCTCGACCACGACCTCCAGCCGGCGGCCGTTCGGCATCAGGCGGATGCCGTCGCTGTCCTTGTTGCCTAGCCCGGCCTCGTCCAGCAGGGCGTTGGCCTTGTCGAGGTCGAACTGGGTCCACTCCGTGGCCAGGGCGGCGTCGTAATAGGGCGATTCCGGCAGCACGGTGTTCTGGCTCGGCCGGGCCAGGCCGAAGAACACCACTTGGTTGATCTCATCGCGGTTGATCGCCAGCGACAGGGCCCGGCGGAACCGCACGTCGCGGTTCAGCGCCCGCCAATCCTTGTCGTTGCAGTTCATGTTCGGGTACAGCGCGACCTCGGAGCCCAGCGCCGTCGGCCACAGCCGCACCTTGTACTGGCCGGACTCCTCGCCCGCCTTGAGGAAGCTGATGTTGTCGAAGCGCAGGCCGCGCTGCTGCAGGTCGGCCTCGCCAGCGCCGGCCTTGGCCGGGATCAGCGACCCCTCGGCGACGTTGACGATGACCCGGTCGAGATAGGGCAGCTGCCGGCCCTGGCTGTCGATACGGTGGTAGTAGGGGTTGCGCACGAAGACGAAGCGCTCCGCCGGCGCCCGGGTGGTGTTGATCCAGGGCTCCAGCTCCGGCAGATCCGGATTGGCCGAATCGCCCAGCTTGCTGCGCAGGTTGTACAACGCCACCCAGTTGCGGGTGCCCGACTGCCTGACCAGAGCCTCCAGGGCCTTCGCATCGGCATATTTCTTGTGGAACTGCTTCAGGTAATGCGCCGGCGCGTAGATGTAGAGCGGCGTGGCCCCAGCCAGCCCCGGCAAGAATTCCGGGTTCGGCTTGGACCAGGAATAGCGCACCGTGGCCGCGTCGGGAAATTCGACCTTCGGCATCTCGCCGTCGACGATCAGCCGCGCATCCGGGCCGTAGGGCATCAGGTCCTTGTTCAGCTCCACGTCCTGCCAGGAAAAGCGGAAGTCGTCGCTGGTGAAGGGCTGGCCGTCCGACCATCTGTGGCCCGGCCGCAGATGCAGGGTGAAGGTCTTCTCGCCCTCGACGTCGATCGACTGCAGAATGTCCGGATACAGCTTGAAGTCGGTGCCGTAGCCGACCAGCCGGGCGTAGCTGTAGGTGTTCATGATGCGGATGTCGCGGGCCCGGCCGACCAACCAGGCGATCTCGCCGCCGGACCGGCCCGGCTCCTTGTTCTCCGCCGCCATGTCGACCACCGACGGCACCTGCGGCAGGCGCTGGGCGATCGGCGGCAGCTTGCCCTGGGCCACCGCCTGTTCGTAGATCGGCGTCTCGACCAGCGCCGGCAGCGCGCCGGCCGCCGCCGGGGCGGCTGCGGACAGCAGGGGGGCCAGAAGGACCGCGAGGGCTCCGAGGGTCCGGATCATGAGGCCAGTTCCAACGCAATGTCCTCGGTGGCCCGCACGAAATGGCCTTTGCCGATCTCGACCAGCCGGCTCGGCGTGTCGGGCCGCAGGGTGAAGGGGGCCGGCCAGGCCGCGGGGTCGGAGGCGCGGCCGTCCATCAGCGCGGCGAAGTCCAGGCGCCGCGTCGGGTCCGGCGCCGGCACCGCCGCCAGCAGCGCGCGGGTGTAGGGGTGGGTCGGCCGGGCGAACAGGTCGGCCCGCGGCGCGGTCTCGACCACCCGGCCGCGGCACATCACCATGATCCGGTCGGCGATGTAGTCGATCACCGCCAGGTTGTGGCTGATGAACAGGTAGGTCAGGCCCAGCCGGTCCTTGAGGTCCTTCAGCAGGTTCAGGATCTGGGCCTGGATCGAGACGTCCAGCGCCGAGACCGGTTCGTCGCAGATCACCAGGTCCGGCTTCAGCGCCAGGGCCCGGGCGATGCCGATGCGCTGGCGCTGGCCGCCGGAGAAGCTGTGCGGATAGCGCTGGAGGTAGCGGACGTCGAGTCCGACCAGGGTCATCAGCTCCTTGGCGATCGCCTTGCGCTCGGCCATCGAGCCCATGCCGTGGATGGTCAGCGGCTCGGTCAGGATGTCGAACACCGTCATCCGCGGGTTCAGCGAGCTGAACGGGTCCTGGAAGATGAACTGCATGCGCGGGCGGAAGGCCTTGAGATCCTCGCCCTCCAGCGCGCCGACGTCGACCGGCTTGCCGTGGTCGTTGAAGCGGATGGTGCCTTCGTCCGGCGTCAGGGCCCGCATCAGGATCTTCGACAGCGTGGTCTTGCCGCAGCCGGATTCGCCGACCAGGCCCAGGCATTCGCCGCGGCGGATGGTGAAGGAGACGTCGTCGACCGCCTTGATGGTCTCGGCCGGGCCGCCGCCGAACAGGCCGCTGTTGCGGATGGCGAAGGATTTGGTGATGTGCTCGACCTTCAGCAGCGGCCCGGCCGCCTCCGCCGCCGGGGTCCACACCCGCTTGCGTGCCGCCAGCATGTGGCCGTCGCCCTGCGCGATCTCGCGGATCGGCGTCAGCCGCTCCAGCCCCATGTCGAAGCGGGGCACGGCGCGCAGCAGGGCCTTGAGGTAAGGGTGGCCGGGATTGGCGAAGATCGCCTCCAGCGGGCCGGATTCCATGACCTCGCCGCGGTACAGCACCACCACCTCGTCGGCGATGTTGGCGACGATGCCGAGGTCGTGGGTGATGATCAGGATCGCCATGTCCAGTTCGGACTGCAGGTCCAGCATCAGCTTCAGGATCTGCGCCTGGATGGTGACATCAAGCGCCGTGGTCGGCTCGTCGGCGATCAGCAGGGCGGGGCGGCAGACCAGGGCCATCGCGATCATGGCGCGTTGGCGCAAGCCCCCCGACAGCTCGAAGGGATAGGTCCGCAGCGCCCGGGCCGGGTTGGGGAAGCCGACCAGGCGCAGCATCTCGCGGGCCAGGTCGCGGGCCTCGGCCGGGCCGGCCGGCCGGTGCAGCCGCACCGCCTCGACGATCTGGTTGCCGATGGTGTGCAGCGGCGACAGCGAGGTCATCGGCTCCTGGAAGATCATCGAGATCCGGCCGCCGCGGATGGCGCGGTAGTCGGGGCTCTCGATCGCCAGCTTGGCCAGGTCGACGACGGTGCCGGGCTTGTCGGGGTCGGAGAACAGGATCTGCCCGCCGGTGACGCGGCCGTTGCTGGGCAGGATGCCCATCACCGCCTGCGACAGCACCGACTTGCCCGAGCCGCTCTCGCCCACCACGGCGACGGTCTTGCCCGCCGGCACCCGCATCGACACGCCGCGCAGCGCCTCCAGCATGCCGCCGGGCACGGCGAAGCCGATGCGCAGGTCCTTGAGGCGGAGGATATCGGTCATCGGTGCCGGCCCCGCCTCTTCACTCTTCGGGCCCATCGGCGGCGGTTCCGCTCGCAGCGGGCCCATTGACCGTCGGGCGCACGCCCCAGCGCTCGGCCAGGCCGGCGCTGGGGGCGACGACACCCAGCGACATCAGGTTGGCCTGGCTGGAATCGTCGATCGCCAGCCCCTTGGCCAGCGCCGCGTCATGGGCGGCGGAGGCGATCTCGTCGAAGCCGGAGATGCTGGATTCGATCTTCAGCCGCCGGCCGCCGCCGCGCAGCTCCAGCTGCATCCAGCCGTGCTGCCGGTCGCGCCGGACCGAGAAGTAGCGCATCCGGAAGCTGGTCAGGTCGCGCCACAGGATGCGGGTGCCGAGCGGCCCGTGGGCGACGATGCCCTGGTCGTCGGCCTCGATCAGGCTGCGGTGGCGCAGCCAGGTGCGGGCGAGGAAGGCCAGGAAGATCAGCGCCGCGGCGGCGAAGGCCGTGGTCACGATCCAGTGCATCGGCAGCGCGACCAGCGGGCCCGCGGTCAGCACCAGCCCGACCGCGCCGCGGCCGTAGTCGCCGGCCAGCTCGGACATGGCGTAGCGGTGGGCGGTCATGGCCGGGCTCCGAACAGGGCATCGGGATCGGGCCACGCCGCGGCCGGGTGGCGGCCGAGGGCGCTGAGCAGGGCGTCGAGGAAGATCCAGCCCTCCGGGTCGTGCACCAGGTGGTGGGTCAGCAGGCCGGTCGGCTCGTCCGGGTCGGCGCCGCCGGTGCGGCGTTCGGCCAGGTGCTGCAGGATCGGCGCCAGCACCCGGTCGACGCCGGCGAAGCCGCGGCCGCCGCGCCAGTCGATCGGGTCGGCATGGGTGTTCAGCCGCGCCGGGCCGGCCCCGGCCTCGCGCCGGCCGAAGCCTGACAGCACGGTCAGCCCGGCCTCGCCCAGCCGGGCGCTCAGGCTTGGGCCGATGCGGTTCCAGGGCGGCGCCAGCGCCGGGCGGAAGCGGTCGCCGAACAGGGATGCCAGCCGGGTCCGGCCGGCGATCAGCTCGGCCAGGACCGCCTCGGCCGGCCGATGGTCGCCCAGCTCGGCGGTTTTCTCGCCGGCGGGGGCGTGCGACCGGTGCGCCCAGCCATGCTGGATCACCACGGCGGGTGTCCTGGCCAGGCGCGCGGCCAGCGCCGGGGTGGCCTCGGCGGGGATGACGGCAAGGGCGACCCAGCGGTCATGGCGCGCGGCCAGGGCCAGCAGCCGGTCCAGTTCCGGGCTCGGCGCCACCGCATCGTCGTCGCGCCACCAGAAGCTGGCCCGGCGGCCGAGTGCGGACCAGCGGTCCAGCTCGGCGCGCAGGTCCGTCCAGGGGTCGTTGGCGGCGGGCGGGGCAGGGGGTTCCAAGGGCACGGGCATCGACAGGGAAGGTCCGGGCGAAAGCGGCACTATAGCCGCAGGGCGCGGCCGGGCGGCAAGCCCTCCGCCGTCACAGCCCGGGGAAAGCCCGGATCTTTCGGCCGATGCGCACGCCCCGGTTCCGCTCATGCGGCGCTCCGCTTTCCCGCCGCGGCGTCGCGCAGCAGGCGGGCGGCGGCCTGGGCGCCGTCCAGCGCCAGGGTGGCGCGCGGTGGCGGAGGTGCTGCGACCGCGTCGTCCACCGCGCGGGCCAGCCGCTCCGATGTCAGTCCCTGTTCCGGCACCACCAGGCAATGGCCGCGGGCGGCGAGAAGTTCCGCCCGGCGGGTCTGCTCGGTCTCGCCTTCCGCGGCGAAGGGCACGAAGACGGCGCGGCAGCCGGCCCGCATCACGTCCATCACGGTGTTGTAGCCGGCCTGGCTGATCGACAGCCGGCAGCGCGCCAGCAGGCTCGGGAAGTCCGGCCGGGCCGGTTCGACCACGACCCCGTCGGGCGCCACGGCGGCCAGCTCGGCCATGGTCCCGGCGGGCAGGTCGGGGCCGGCCAGCAGGCGCCAGCGGGCGTCGCGCTGGGCCGAGATCGCCCGGGCGGCCAGGGCGGCGCGCAGCAGCTCGGCGCCGACCGCGCCGCCGCCGACCGAGACCACGATCTCGTCGACGCCGTCGCCCGGCGGCGCCTCGCGGGTCGGCCGGGCGCCGACATAGCCGGTGTAGCGGATCAGGTCGGCGATGCGCGGCGCCGGCGGGAAGCTGGCCTCGAACGGGATCACCGCGGGGTCGCCATGCACCAGCACCAGGTCGAACAGGGCGCGGGCGGTGTCGGCCATGCCCTCGACCTTGGCCGGGTCGTTCTTGTCGACCAGGATGTCGCGGACCGAACTGGCGACCAGCGGCCGCGGCACGGCGCGGCGGGCGATCTCCAGCAGCGGCACCAGCTCGAAGGCGAAGGCGCGGCGGCCGAAGGGGAAGGTCTCGACCAGCAGGATGTCGGGCCGCACCCGGGCGTGCAGCGCCAGCAGCTCGGCGGCGCGGCGCTTCTTCCAGCCGGTGTCGATCGGCCGGTCCTCGGCGTCCAGCAGGGTGCGGAAGCCGGTGTCGGCCGACCGCACCGGCGGCAGCGGCACCACCTCGGCGCCGCCCCAGTCGGTGCCGGGCACGGCAAAGCCGCCCTGGGCCACGGTCACGGCGAAGCCGGCCTCGACCAGGGCACGGGTGATCGCCGCGGCGCGCCGGACATGGCCGATGCCGAGCAGATGCTGGACGTGGAACAGAAGCTTCATGCCGCCAAAGATATGTTCAGCCGGTCGATCACCGGCGCCCCTGTGCCCTCAAGCCGAAACAAGTGTCCGCAGCCCCACTGCAACCCATCCGGCGCATCGGAGATCATGGTCCATCCGGCGGCCCAGGCATAGAGCGCGAGGATGACGCCGCGATGACAGACGGCGATGGTATCCCGCCCCGTGGCGGCACGCCGCAGCAGCAGCGGCGCCAGCCGGTCCTGGACCTCGCGGTAGGACTCGCCGCCGGGGGCGCGGAAGTCGACGCCCAGGGCCTCGCGCTCGGCCAGCTCCGCCGGGTCGATCCGGCTTTTGTCGGACAGGCGCAGGCCCTCCCACTCGCCCCAGTCCAGCTCGGTCAGCGCCGGCTCCGGCTCCGGGTCCAGGCCCAGCAGCCGGGCGGTCTCCAGCGCCCGGGCCAGCGGGCTGGCCAGCACGTCCCAGCCGGCCGCCCAGCCGGGCAGGCGCCACTGCGCCACCGCCGCGCGGCCGGCCTCCGACAGCGGGATGTCGGCATGGCCCTGGATGCGGCGCTGCGCGTTCCATTCGGTTGGCCCGTGGCGCAGGACGAGGAGGCGGGTCATGGCGTCACCTCGCGCCCGGTCACCTCGTGCAGCGTGCGGTCCAGGATTGCGGCGGCCTGGGCGATATCGTGACCGGCCACGGCGTTGACGCGGGCAGCGTCGCCCATCGCCCGGCGCCGGGCCGGGTCGTCGAGCAGGGCGGCGACGGCGGCGGCGAAGCCGGCCTCGTCGCCGGCGGGGGCCAAGAGGCCGGTCTCGCCGTCGCGCACGATCGCGGCCACGCCGCCATCGGCGCCCCCGGCTGCCCCGGCCACCACCGGCAGCCCGGCGGCCTGGGCTTCCAAGAGCGCCATGCCGAAGGCCTCGTTGACCGCCGGCCACACCAGCAGGTCGGCCTCGGCCAGGGCGGCGGGCATCGCCTCGGGCGGCAGCGCCCCGCGGAAGCGGGTGCGGGCGGGGTCGAACAGCGGCTCGATCTGCGGCCGCGCCGGTCCGTCCCCGATCACGGTCAGGGTCCAGGGGCGGTCCTGCAGGCGGCGCAGCGCCCCGGCCAGCAGGGCATAGGACCGGGCCTTGTCGCCCTCCCGCATCATGCCGACGGCCAGCAGCCGCGGCGGCTCGGCCGGCTGCCGCGTGATCGAGGCGAAGGGCGTGGTGTCGAGGAAGGGCGGCAGCCGCACGATCCGCCCGGCCGGCGCCAGGGCCTGCAGCCCGGCGGYGTCCCGGGCGCTGAAGGTCAGCAGCGCCGCGGCCTGGCGGATCGCCGCCGCCGCCGCCCGGTGCCCGGCCGCCCAGGCCCCCTCGGCGCGGCGCGGCGCATGCGAGGCCTCGGCGGCGACATAGGGGATGCCGAGCGCGACCGCCACCGGCGGGCCCAGCCAGTCCGGCGCCTTGTGGTAGAGGTGGTAGGTGAACCAGACATCGGGCCGGTCCGCCGCCGCGCGCCAGCGCCGGACCAGGGCCTCGGCGATGCGGCCGCCCAGCGCCTGGATCCGCGCCGGCCGGGCCGGGTCCAGCCCCGGATCCCAGCTGCGCAGCCGGCTGGCGATGCGGACCTCGTGCCCGCCGCGCCGCAGCGCCTCGATCAGCAGCCGTGCCACGCGCCGGTCGCCCGAGGGCACCGGGTGCCCCGGCGGCTTCATCGGCGCGTAGAAGGCGACCCTCATCCGGAGGCGGCGGCCGGCGCCGGCAGGCCGAAGCGGCGGGCCAGCTTGGCCAGGCCGACGGCGAAGCCGAAATCACGGCGCACCCGGGCGGCGCCGGCGGCGCCCAGCCGGGCGCGGCGGGCGGGGTCGGCGATCAGCCCGGCCAGGGCGTCGGCCGCCGCCGGCACGTCGTCGGGCGGCACCAGCACCCCGGTCTCGCGGTCGCGGATCAGCTCCGGGATCGCCGAGACGGCGCTGGCCAGGCAGCACAGGCCGGTGGCCTGGGCCTCCATCAGCACATTGGGCAGACCGTCGCGGTCGCCATCCTCGGCGATCCGCGCGGTCAGCACGAACAGGTCGGAGTCGAGCAGCGCGGCCAGCACCGAATCCTGGGTCAGGGCGCCGCGCCATTCGATCCGGTCGGCCAGGTGCAGCCGCGCCGCCTGGGCCTTGAGGTCGACCAGCAGCGCGCCACCGCCGATATGGGTCCAGCGCCAGGCCAGGCCGGCCGGCAGGGCGGCGAAGGCGTCGAGCAGCCGGTCGAAGCCCTTCTTCTCGACGGCGCGGCCGACCGAAATCAGCCGCACCGGGTCGGCCGGGTCGCGCCCGTCACGCCGCGGCCGGGCGATCGGATCGGGGAAGCGGGCGAAGTCCAGGCCGTGATGCACCAGCGACACGCGGCCGGTCTCGGGCGCCAGCCCGGTGAGATAGCTGTGGTTCACCGCGGTGCAGGTCGCCGCCCAGCGGGCCTCGGCCAGCTTCTCCCGCAGCTCCCATTCCGGCGTGGTCCAGATGTCCTTGGCGTGGGCCGAGACGCTCCAGGGCAGGCCGCGGATCAGCGCGGCGTAGCGGCCGACCGAGGCCGGGGTGTGGAGGTAATGGACGTAGATCCAGCTGGTCTCCGGCGGCAGCTCGCGCGCCAGCACGCAGGCCTGGCCGAAGCGGCGCCAGCGGTTCGGGGTCGGGTCGCGCCGCAGGTCGCGGCGGAAGGCGGCGTAGGCGGCGGCGTAGCCGGGCTGGGCGCGGGCCCAGTCGCGCGCCGCCGCCACCCGCTCCGGCTCGTCATGCAGGTATTCCGGCAGGTACAGCACCGGCGCGGTGATCTGGCGGTTCAGCTCATGCACCAGCGTGTCGGTCGGGTGGCGCAGCGACACGATCAGCTGGCGCTGGCCCAGCTGCTGCAGCCCCAGGATCTCCTGCGCGATGAAGGTCTCCGACAGCCGGGGATAGCCCTTCACCACGATGGCCGTCAGGCCGCGCCCCGCCGGCGCGGTCGGGCCGCGCCCGGCCGGTTCACTCTGCATCCGCTCGATCATGCTGTGGACTCAGGCGCTCTGCCGGATCGAGGAGGACGGGGCGATCGCGGCCATCGCCAGCCGGTCGACGACGTCGAGCCCGTCGAGCAGGCCGGGCGGGAACCGGGTCGAGGGCAAGGGCTGGTCGGGCAACGCGCGCAAGGCCCGCACCATCACCGCCGGATCGCCGGGCCCGTCCTGGTCGAGCATGCTGACCAGGCCCAGCTCGGCGGCGCGCTCGGCCCGGATGTGCTGCTCCAGCCGCGGCCGCACCCGGGGCACCAGCAGCGCCCGTTTGTCGAAGGACAGGATCTCGCAGAAGGTGTTGTAGCCGCCCATGGCGACGACGCCGGCGGCGCGGGTCATCAGGTTCTCGATATGGGCGTCGAAGGTGATGACCGTGACGTCGCCCAGCTTGGCGGCGCGGGCCATGAACTCAGCCTGGCGCTCGCGCTGCATGAAGGGGCCCAGCACGATCAGCGCGCCGCAGGGCATGGTGCGGTCCAGCTCGTAGGCCGACAGCACCCAGTCCACCAGATCCTCGCCGTCGCCGCCACCGCCGGGGGTGACCAGGATGTAGGGGTCGCGCAGCAGCGGGAGGTCGGCCGGCATGTTGGTCGGCGCCCGCCGCCTGAGATAGCCGGTGTAGGTCATCCGGGCCCGCACCGAATCGGGCAGCTCGATCTCCTCCAGCGGGTCGCAGATCTCCGGCAGGCCGTAGATCCAGATGTGGTCGTACAGGCTCTCCAGCGCGGGGACGACGTTCTTGCGCTCCCATTCCGGGGCCAGCAGCGACGGCTCGTCCATCACGTCGCGCAGGCCCAGCACGGTGCGGGCGCCGCGGTCGCGCAGCATCTCCAGCGTCTGCTTGACCTCGCCGCGCAGGCCCAGCGGCTCCTTGTCGACGATGAACAGGTCGGGGTCGAAGATCGCCGCGGTGTGCTCGATGATCGAGGCGCGCATCGCCAGCGTCTCCTCGATGTCGATGTGCAGCGACAGCGAGGTGTAGTCGCCGTTGCGCAGCTTGATCACCCCGGGGATGCGGACGAAGTCGACCCGGCTGCGGAAATCGAAGCTGCCGATGATCGGCGATCCCGACAGGATCAGCACCGACAGGTCGCTGTGCCGCGCCACCAGGGAATGGGCGATGGTGCGGCACCGGCGCAGGTGTCCGAGGCCGAAGCTGTCATGGCTGTAGATCAGGATACGGGCCTGAGCGGTGCGCTTCGCCATGCAAGCCTTGTCGCGTGGGGACCCGGAGCGGGCCGGCACGGGCGGCCCCTGCCGCCCCGCGCGCCTTTTAACACGAAGCTTTCCGGCCCGTCACCCGCGACGCCGTCGCAGGGGCGGGATTGGTGGAGGCGGGATGGCGGGCGGCGCGCATGCCGCCGACCATGACGGTGCGAGGGCGGAGGCCGCCGCGCGGGGTTGCCGCATGTCCCCGGCATGGCCATGTCAGCGGCTTTGCGGCGCGGGCGGTTCGGGCTATGGTCCTGCCGTTGCCGTGCGAGGCTGGACCTGGATCGCGATGGACTCGAATATCTTTAAATTCGTTCTGCGGCACAGCAGACGCGAACAGATCTATATCCTGATCATCACCCTGGTTTCGTTTCCCTTCGTCTACTACTCCCTCGACTTGCCGAAACAGATCGTCAACGGCGCGATCGACGACAAGGGCGCGAAGGATTTTCCAAAACTATTTCTCGGGTTCCAGTTCGACCGGATCGAATACCTGCTGCTGCTGTCGTTCATGTTCCTGGTTCTGGTGTTCGTCAACGGCGGGTTCAAGCTCTACATCAACGTCTACAAGGGCAAGCTGGGCGAGCGCATGCTGCGCCGCCTGCGCTACGAGCTGTACTGCCGCATCCTGCGCTTCCCGCTGACCCATTTCCGCAAGACCTCGCAGGGCGAGATGATCCCGATGATCACCTCCGAGGTCGAGCCGCTCGGCGGCTTCATCGGCGATGCGTTCGTGGCGCCGATCTGGGCGGCCGGGACGCTGATCGTCTACATCTACTTCATCTTCGTGCAGGACCCCATCCTGGGGGCGGCGGCGGTCTCGCTGTACCCCATGCAGGGGTGGCTGATCCCGCGGCTGCAGAAGCGCGTGAACCAGCTGGGCAAGGAGCGGGTGCGGACGGTGCGCAAGCTGGCCGACCGCATCGGCGAGTCCGTCTCGGGCATCGCCGACATGCACGCCAACGACGCCACCGCGACGCATCTGGCGGATTTTTCCGACCGGCTGGGGACGATCTACGACATCCGGTTCGAGATCTACAACCGCAAGTTCTTCATCAAGTTCCTGAACAACTTCATCAACCAGCTGACGCCGTTCTTCTTCTACGCGATCGGCGGCTACCTGGTGATCCGCGGCAGCATCCAGCTCGGCGCGCTGGTGGCCGTGCTGGCCGCCTACAAGGACCTGGCGTCGCCGTGGAAGGACCTGCTCGACTACTACCAGAACCAGGCCGACATCCGGATCAAGTACGAGCAGGTGGTGGAGCAGTTCCAGCCGCCCGAGCTGCTGCCGGTCGAGCGCCTCACCAGCGACGAGGTGATCGAGGGGCCGCTGCCGAAGGAGCTCAGCTTCTCCGCCGTCGCCCTGGTCGACGACAGCGGCATGACCGTGATCGAGGGGCTGACCGCCACCTTCCCGACCGACGGCCATGTCGCGGTGGTCGGTGCCGGCGTCGGCAAGGACGAGCTGATGCTGATGATGGCCCGGCTGCTGGCGCCGACCAGCGGCAAGATCCGCCTCGGCGACTATGACTTCGAGACGCTGAGCGAGGCGGTGGTCGGCCGGCGCATCGCCTATGTCGGCACCCACAGCTACATGTTCACCGGCACCCTGCGCTCGAACCTCTACTACGGCCTCGCGCACCGCCCGGTGCGCGAAAAGGAATACGAGGACGACGCGGCCAAGCGCCGCCGGGCGCGGCGGGCCAGTGAGGCGCGGGTGGCCGGCAACACCGACTACGACATCAACGCCGACTGGATCGACTACGCCGCTGCCGGCGTCGAGGGGCCGGAGGCGCTGGAGGACCGGGCGCTGGAGATCCTGCAGGCGGTGGACATGGAGCAGGACGTCTACCGCATCGGCCTGAACGGCACGATCGATGCCGACCGCGCCCCTGAGATCGCCGACCGGGTGCTGGCGGCGCGGGTCTCGGTGCGCAAGACCCTGGCCGAATCCGACCTCGGCGACCTGGTCGAGCTGTACGACGCCGACCGCTTCAACAGCTCCGCCTCGGTGGCCGAGAACCTGCTGTTCGGCACCCCGGTCGGGCCGGTCTTCGCCTATGACGCGCTGGCCGAGAACGAGTATGTGCTCGGGGTGCTCGAGCGCACCGGCCTGATGGAGGATTTCCTCAAGGTCGGCGCCCAGATGGCCGAGACCATGGTCGAGCTGTTCGCCGACCTGCCGCCCGGCCACGAGTTCTTCGAGCAGTTCAGCTTCATCGGGTCGGAGGACCTGCCGGAGTTCCAGCCGATCGTGATGCGAGTGAAGAAGGAGGGCACCGCCACGCTGCGGCCGGCCGACCGCACCCGGCTGCTGTCGCTGCCGTTCAAGCTGGTGCCGTCCCGCCACCGCCTCGGCGTGTTCGAGGCCGACCTGCAGGAGCGGCTGCTGCAGGCCCGCAAGGTCTTCGCCGCCGAGCTGCCGGAGGATCTGCGCCGGCACATCGAGTTCTTCGACGCCGACCGCTTCAACGAGGCGGCGTCGCTGCAGGACAACATCCTGTTCGGCAAGATCCGCTACGGCCGGCCGGACGCGGCGGAACGGGTGCAGACCCTGATCCAGACCGTGGTCGACGAGGTCGAGCTGCGCGACAGCGTGATCGCGGTCGGGCTCGACTTCTCGGTCGGCGTCGCCGGCAGCCGCCTGTCGTTGGTGCAGCGGCAGAAGGTCGGCCTCGGTCGGGCGCTTTTGAAGAACGCGGATCTGATGCTGCTGAACGAGGCCACCTCGGCCCTCGACGGCGCGGCGCAGAGCCGGGTACACCGCGCCATCCGCGAGCTGCGCGAAGGCCGCGGGTTGATCTGGGGCGTGCATCGGCCCAGCATGGCCCGTGAATACGCCGACGTGGTGGTGATGCGGCACGGCCGGATCGTCGAACGCGGCGAATTCCAATCGCTCAACAGCGACGGCAGCGCGCTGCACGAATTGCTGGAAGCGGAGTAGAATGCGAACAGGGAGCTGGAGGATGGATCGGTGAGCCTTGCGGAAGAAGTCGAACTCCTGAAGCGGATACCGCTTTTTGCGAATATCGACACGTCGAAGCTGAAGCTGCTGGCCTTCACCAGCGAACGCGTCCGCTTCCCCGCGGGTCAGGTGCTGTGCCGGCAGGGGGAGATCGGCCGCGCCGCCTTCATCATCATCGACGGCGAGGCCGATGTGATCGTCGACACCGCGAACGGTCCGCTGACCGTGGCGGGGGTCGGCCGCAACGACTTCGTCGGCGAGATCGCCATCCTGTGCGACGTACCCCGCACCGCGACGGTGCAGGCCAGATCCGACGTCACCGCGCTCGTCATCGCAAAGGACCAGTTCTTCCGCATGATCACCGAATTCCCCCAGATGGCGATCGAGATCATGCGCGTGCTCGCGCTCCGTCTCGAACGGACCACCAAGGAAGCGGCCCGCGCCCGCCAGACCGCGGCCTGATCCGGATCGTGAGTCGATTAGACAGCTTCATCCGCCGGATGCAGGCGCAGCGCGCCTGCCTCGACTGGGCGGTCCGCGCCATCGCCGGCCTGCCGGGCGACGTGCTGGAACTCGGCCTCGGCAACGGCCGCACCTACGACCATCTGCGCGAGAAGATGCCGGACCGGGCGATCTGGGTGTTCGACCGCCGCGTCGCCGCCCATCCCGGCTGCATCCCGCCGACCGACCGCATGGTGCTGGGCGACGTGCTGCAGACCATGCCGGTCTTCGCCGCCAGCCACCGCGACGGCGTGGCGCTGATCCATGCCGATCTCGGCACCGGCGACGACGCCGCCAACCGCGGCCTGGCGGCGGCGCTGGCGCCCCTGCTGGCCCCGGTGCTGGCGCCGGGCGGCATCATCGTCGCCAATATCGGCTTCGACACGCCGGGCTGGGAGGAACTGCCGGAACCCGACGGGGTCTCGGCCGGGCGGTACTACCTGTACCGGCGGCCTCTGGCCTGAGGGGCGAGGGTTCTCAACCCCAAGCCGTCATTCCCGCGAAAGCGGGAATCTCGTCGGAATCGAGAGGAGATCCCGTGTCTGCGCAGCAGCACCTCGTGCCGCAGCGCGCACGGGATGACGGGTTATGTCCGGTAACGCGGTGCCTCAGGCCGCTTAAACCTCCACGTCGACCACGACCGGCACATGGTCGCTCGGCTTCGGCTCCCAGCCGCGGGCCTCGCGCAGGGTGCGGTGGGCCTTCAGCCCGCCGGCCAGCGCCGGGGTGACCCAGATGTGGTCCAGCCGGCGGCCGCGGTCCGACAGCTGCCAGTCGGCGGCGCGATAGCTCCACCACGTGTACAGCTTCTGGTCCGGCGGCACGAACTGGCGGGCGCTGTCGACCCAGCCCAGGGTCGACTGCATCGCCCCCAGCTTCGCGACCTCGATCGGGGTGTGGCTGACCACGTCCAGCAGCTGCTTGTGCGACCACACATCGTGCTCCAGCGGCGCGATGTTCAGGTCGCCGACCAGGATCATCTTCTGGTCCGGCCGCCGGTTGGCCGGCCACCACGCGGTCATCTCGTCCAGGAACTGCAGCTTGTGCTTGAATTTCTCGTTCACCGCCGGGTCGGGGATGTCGCCGCCGGCCGGGATGTAGAGGTTGTGGACCTCGGTGCCGTCGGGCAGGCGCACGGCGATGTGGCGGCAATCCTCCTTGCCGCACCAGTGCCGGATCTCGTGGCTCTCGATCGGCAGACGCGAGATCACGGCGACACCGTTGTAGCCCTTCATCCCGGCGATCGCGATGTGGGGATAGCCGCGGTCGATGAAGGGCTGGTGCGGGAAGCTGTGGTCGGGGGTCTTGGTCTCCTGCAGGCAGACGATGTCCGGCGCCGCCTCGTCGATCAGGCGCAGCACCAGCTCCTGGCGCAGGCGGACGGAGTTGATGTTCCAGGTGGCGATGCGCATGCGGGGTCCTTGAGCGAGAGGCGGCCGCGACCCTAGCCGAGGCCGCCGTGACTGACCAGACGGGCGCGCCTGACCAGAACCGGCGCGGCGGGCTACCGCCTCACCACGGCGGCGGCACGTCCTCGCAGTCGTCGGCGCCGGGCGCGGCCTCGTCCTCCGGCCGGATGCGGGGGTCCAGCTCGGCCGGGGCCGGGCTGCCGGCGGCGGCCAGGCCGACGAACTGCTCGGCCTCCTCGGCGGCGACCCGGCCGCGCCGGGCCATGCGCCACAGCACGAAGACGGCGAAGGCGCCGACCAGCACCGCGACATAGACGAACAGCGCGTCCGGGCCGAACCGATCCATCGCCAGGGTGGCGATCAGCGGGCCGGTGGAGGACCCGATCGACCACAGGATCAGCAGCGTGCCGGCCAGCGAGACATAGTCCTGCGGCTTGGCGTGGTCGTTGGCATGGGCGACCGACAGCGGGTAGATCGCCTCGGCCATGCCGCCCCACAGCGCGAACAGCGCGATCAGCAGCGCCAGCGTGTGCTGGCCGGCGGCGATGCTGCCCAGCGCGGCGACGATGGTGGCCAAAGCGGCGCCCAGGATCACCCAGCGCCGGTCGATCCGGTCGGACAGCCAGCCCAGCGGCCATTGGCACAGCAGGCCGCCGATCTGGGTCGCCGCCATCAGCGTCGCGATCTCGGCGGTGGAGAAGCCGCGCTGCACCCCCCAGATCGGGGCGATGCCCTGCAGCGTCGCCGCGACCAGCCCGACCACGACGCAGCCGACCGCGCCGACCGGCGAGTTGCGGTAGGCCTTGCGCAGGATCGGGCGGATCGCGTGCGGCACGCTGGGATAGCGCGACCGGGTCAGCGTCACCGGGATCAGCGCCAGGGTGAAGGCGGCCGACGCCAGGACGAAGGGCAGGATGTCGCTGGTGTCGACCACGGTCAGCAGGGCCTGGCCGGCGCCCAGCGCCAGCATGATCACCACGACGTAGCTGGTCAGGATGCGGCCGCGCAGGTGCCGCGGCGTCAGCTCGTTCAGCCAGCTCTCGGCGATCATGAACAGCCCGGCGGAGCAGAAGCCCATGGCCAGGCGCAGGGCGAACCAGCCGGGCAGGCCGACGGTCCAGGGCAGTGCCAGCCCGGCCAGGCAGGAGGCGGCGGCGAAGGCCGAGAACGCCCTGATATGGCCGACCAGCCGGATCACCCGGGCGACGAACAGGCAGCCGATCAGGAAGCCGAAGGCGCTGGCCGAGACCACCAGCCCGACCCGGTCGGCGGACAGCCCGGCCTCGGTCAGCCGGATCGGCACCAAGGTGCCGAACACGCCCTGGCCGAGCGAGACGATGGTGATGCCGGCGAGGATCGCCGCAACGGCGAGAAGCGGGCTGAGCATGGTGATCCCCTGGCAGCGGCCGGCCCGATCCTAGCCTGTCGGCGCGCGCTGCCGCCAGGGCCGCCGGCGGTGCCTCGGACGGCGTTTTCTCGGGCCCCTCGCGCGGGGGTCGGGCGGGAAATCGCGCCATCGCGCAACGCCGCCGGAATCGGCCGGTTTTGTCGCCTTGACGGAGCCCCCTGCCGACACTAAGGTGCGCGCCGCTTGAGGTGGGGGTGGCCGCCGCCCGAAAGGGTGTCCGACATTGTGACCCAGAATGACCGAGACCCGCCGTCTTCGCCCGAGGAACTCGACCGTCGCTTGAGAGAGGCGAAGGCGAGATTGCCTGGGGCGGGGCGCGAGGCAAAGGGCTACGAGGGGCGTGATGTCGGCCGTGCTGGCATGGCTGCCGGCCTGCGAATCGCAGTCGAGTTGCTCGCTGCGATCGTGGTCGGCGCCGGGATCGGCTGGGGTCTCGACCAATGGCTCGGCACGCGGCCCTGGTTGTTGATTCTATTCTTCATCCTGGGGGCCGTGGCCGGCATGATGAATGTCTACCGGACCGGCGTCGAGCTGGACCGGGAGGCGAAGGCGAAGCGCATCGCCGACCAGGCGGAGCGCAACCGGGGCGGGAGATAAGGCGTGGCGTCGCCAATCGAGCAGTTCGAGATCCAGAAGATCCTGCACGTCGACATCGGCGGTCTGGATCTCTCCTTCACCAATTCCTCGCTCTTCATGGTGATCGCCGCGGCGGCCGCTTCGGCGGTGCTGTTCCTCGGGGGCAGCCGCCGGGCCCTGGTGCCGGGCCGCCTGCAGTCCTTCGCCGAGATGCTGTACGAGCTCGTGGCCAACATGATCCGCGAGAACGCCGGCAAGGAGGGGATGAAGTACTTCCCCTTCATCTTCACGCTGTTCATCTTCATCCTGTTCGGCAACGTGATCGGGATCATTCCCGGCACGTTCACCTTCACCAGCCACATCATCGTCACCTTCGCCCTGGCCTTCGTGGTCTTCCTCGGCGTCACGGTGATCGGCTTCGCGCGGCACGGCACCGGCTACTTCAGGATGTTCTTCCCGCACGGCGCGCCGCTGTGGACCGCGGTGATCCTGATCCCGGTCGAGATCATCTCGTACCTCTCCCGGCCGATCAGCCTGTCGGTCCGACTGTTCGCCAACATGACGGTCGGCCACGTGCTCTTGAAGGTGATCGGCGGCTTCGTCATCGCCATGGGCGTCGCCGGCGTCGTGCCCTTCGCCTTCCTGGTCCCGCTGACGATGCTGGAACTCTTCATCGCCGCGCTGCAGGCCTACATCTTCGCCATCCTCAGCTGCGTGTACCTGCACGACGCGCTGCACCTCCACTGACGCTTCGCGAGCCCGCGAAACGTCCGTAGCAAACCGTATCCATCCACGAAGGAAGACATCATGGAACTCGTCGCTGCTGCCAAGTTCATCGGCGCGGGCCTCGCTGCGATCGGCATGATCGGCGCCGGCATCGGCGTGGGCAATGTGTGGGCCAGCTACATCGGCGCCCTGGCCCGGAACCCGGCGGCCAAGGAAGAGATCGGCGCCAGCATCTGGATCGGCTTCGCCGTGACGGAAGCCATCGCGCTGTTCGCCCTGATCGTCGCGCTGATCTCGCTGTTCGGCTGACGGTCTCACTGCCAACCGTCATGGGCCGGCCACGGCGGTCGGCCCGGCAGGGGGAGTCGGATGCCACAGTTTAATCCCGCATGGTTCGCCTCCCAGATCTTCTGGCTGGCGGTCGTCTTCATCGCGCTTTACTACGTGCTGTCCCGCGTGCTGCTGCCGCGGCTGGCCGAGACGCTCGATCTGCGCGCCGCCAAGATCGCCGGCGATCTGGAGCGGGCGGAAGCCGCGCGCGGCGAGACCGAAACGGTCGCCCAGGCCTATGAGGCCGCGCTCGCCAAGGCGCGGGGCGAGGCGCATGCCGCCGTCGCCGCCGCGAACCAGGAGATTGCGGAGCTGACGGCGCGCCGTCAGGCCGCCTTCGCCGCCGAGCTCGCGGCGCGGACCACCGAGGCCGAGGTCCGGATCGGCAAGATCCGCGCCGATCTCAAGGCCGACGCCCGCGACATCGCGACCGAGGTGGCCGGGGTGCTGGCCGCCAAGCTGACCGGCGGCGCGCCCGACAAGGCCGCGGTGTCCGCCGCGGTCGACGGCGCGCTGGGAGGAGTGCGATGAGCGTTCTCGACACCATCGCGAACCAGCTCTTCATCGGCGCCGCCTACGCCCAGGGCGAGGTCGCCCATGTCGAGCATGTCGAAGAGGACACCCACAGCGCGGTCGAGCTGGTGCTCGCCGCGGCGCTGCTGGTCCTCCTCGTCATCCTGGCGCTGAAGGCCCGCAAGGCCATCCTCGGCGTGCTCGACAAGCGCACCGACCGGATCCGCGAGGATCTGGCCGAGGCGGAGCGGCTGCGCAGCGAAGCCGAGGCCTATCTCGCCAAGGCGCAGGCACGCCAGCGCGAGGCGGCGGCGGAAGCTGCGGCGATCATCGAGCGCGCCAAGCACGACGCGGTGCGTCTGCGCGAGAAGGCGGCGGTCGACATCGAGGCGGCGATGAAGCGGCGCGAGGTCATGGCGCTGGAGCGCATCGCCCAGGCCGAGGCCCAGGCCGTGGCCGAGGTGCGGTCGACCGCGGTCAACGTCGCGGTCTCGGCGGCGCGGACCCTGGTCGGCGGCCAGCTCGCGGCCGACCCGGCCAAGGGCTCGGCCCTGCTCGACGCGGCGATCGAGGATCTCGGCGGCAAGCTGCACTGATCCGCGGCGGACCCGACGACACGGACAGGCCCGGTTTCGACCGGGCCTTTTCGTTTTGGGACGTCGGCTGTCACCCTGAGCGCGGCTCGTCCTGATTGTCATTGCCCGGCTTGACCGGGCAATCCAGGGGCCACGAAGAGCCGCTCTGGCCGCCCCTGGATGCCACGGTCAAGCCGTGGCATGACAAGAAACAGGGGCACGGGCCGTCCATCCATCACGCCCGCAACCGCCGCCGGACCGTGACCGCCGGTTATGACATGCGGATGCCGCGTTCCTGGCCTGCCTGTCGATTCCCGGTACACTCGCGGCGACCGTTGCCCGAGGAGCTTCGCATCGTGGATATCAGGCGCCCGTATCTGCTGTTCCTGGGGGACGCCGGGGACCAGCTTGCCGCCAAGACCGCCTATGGCGTGGCGCAGTGGCGCCGCGACGGCTGCGTCGGCCAGCTGCGGCTGGACGGCTGCCGCGCCACCTGCGGCCTGCCGGACCTGACCCTGGAGGAGGCGGCGGCCAAGGGCGCCCAGACGCTGATCATCGGCGTCGCCAACCGCGGCGGCCGGGTCTCGGAGCTGTGGCAGGACACCATGCTGCGGGCGCTCGACCTCGGCATGGACATCGCCTCGGGCCTGCACAACCGCATCGCCGACCTGCCCGCGGTGGCCGAACGGGCCCGGGCCCTCGGCCGCAGCCTGTTCGACGTGCGCCACCCCGACCGCGACTTCGACGTCGCCACCGGTGAGCCGAGAAGCGGCCGGCGCCTGCTGACGGTCGGCACCGACTGCTCGGTCGGCAAGATGTTCACCTCGCTGGCGCTCGAGCGCGAGATGCGGGCCCGCGGGCTGAAGGCCGACTTCCGCGCCACCGGCCAGACCGGCATCCTGATCGCCGGCGGCGGCGTCTCGGTCGATGCCGTGGTCGCCGACTTCATCTCCGGCGCCACCGAATGGCTGTCGCCGGCCAACGACCCGGACCATTGGGACCTGATCGAGGGCCAGGGGTCGCTGTTCCACGCCTCCTATGCCGGGGTGTCGCTCGGCCTGCTGCACGGCGCCCAGGCCGAGGCGCTGGTGATGTGCCACGAGCCGGGGCGGCCGCACATGCGCGGCCTGCCGAAATCGCCGGTGCCCGACATCGCCGACTGCATCGCCCTGAACGAACGCTGCGCCCGGCTGACCAGCCCGAACGCCAAGGTCGTCGGCCTCGCCTTCAACACCTCGGCGCTCGACCCGCAGACGGCGGAGCGGACGCTGAAGGAGGCGGAGGACCGCTACGGCCTGCCGGCGGCCGACCCGGTGCGCACCGGGGTCGGCGCCATCGTCGATCGGCTGGCCCCCCTGAAGGTTCAATGACCATGGGCCGTCAGCTGTCGGTCCGCGAGGCGGTCTGGCCGATCCGCGGCGTCTTCACCATCTCGCGCGGCAGCCGCACCGAGGCGCGCACCCTGATCGCCGAGGTCGCGGCCGGCGGCCTGGTCGGCCGCGGCGAATGCACGCCCTATGCCCGCTATGGCGAAAGTCTCGACAGCGTCCGGGCGCAGATCGAATCGGTGGCCTCGGAAATCGCCGCCGGGGCCGACCGCCCGGCGCTGCAGGCGCTGCTGCCGGCCGGCGCCGCGCGCAACGCCGTCGACTGCGCGCTGTGGGACCTCGAGGCCAAGCTGGCCGGGGTGCCGGCCTGGGCCCTGGCCGGCCTGCCCGAACCCGGCCCGGTCACCACCGTCTTCACCCTCAGCCTCGGCAGCGTCGAAAGCATGGGCCAGGCGGCGCGGGAGGCGGCGCATCACCCGCTGCTCAAGCTGAAGCTGACCGGCGACGGCGACCTGGAGCGGGTTCAGGCGGTGCGGGCGAACGCGCCGGCCAGCCGGCTGGTGGTCGACGCCAACGAGGCCTGGTCGATCGGGCACCTTGAGCGTTTCGGCTCCGCCTTCGCCGAGCTCGGGGTGGAGCTGATCGAGCAGCCGCTGAAGGCGGCGGAGGACGGCGCGCTGAAGGGGTTCCAAAGCCCGATCCCGCTCTGCGCCGACGAAAGCTGCCACGACACCGCGAGCCTGGAGCACTGCGTCGGCAAATACGCCATGGTGAACATCAAGCTCGACAAGACCGGCGGGCTGACCGAGGCGCTGCGCCTGCGCGACGCGGCGCGCGAGCGCGGCTTCACCGTGATGGTCGGCTGCATGGTCGCCTCGTCGCTGGCCATGGCGCCGGCGACGCTGGTGGCCCAGGGGGCGGAGGTGGTGGACCTCGACGGCCCGCTGCTGCTGGCCCGGGACCACGACCCGGCATTGCGCTACGACGGCGCCACCGTCTGGCCGCCCGACTCCTCGCTCTGGGGCTGAGAGGGCAATAGCAACGCCGCCGGGCGGCGCTGACCGCCTGCGTCGCCCACAGCTTCTGGAGCTCCGATTCGCGCCACGGCGTGCCAGTCGGCATCGGCGTCATCCCCCAGTTTGGCCGGCGAAGGAATCCGGACCGATACCGCGGCCCCTGCGGCATCGGCGCCATCTCGCCACCGCGGCCGATGTCGGGCATGCTGCGCAGACATGTTGCCGGGGTCTGCTGCCCATTTTGCGCAGTGCAGGGGCGCCTGACTCGAAATCCGGGTGTGGCGCGCCTAGATGAAGAGGGTTGTGCTGCGAGGGGCGGGAAAATGGGCATCGTGATCGAGAAAGACCAGACGATGACGAGCTGTACCGGCTCCCCCACGCTGGATTGGCTGCTCTATGAGGCGCCGACCATCCGCGACACCGGCCTGCTGCTGCAGGAATTCTGTGAAAGACTGCAATCGCAGGGCGTGCCGGTGGCGCGCGGCCTCGCCATCATCCCGGCGCTGCACCCGCTCTATTTCGGCACCGCCTACATCTGGCGCGGCTCCGGCGCGATCGAGCGCCGCCGCGGCCTGTGGGAGAACCGGGATGCGCCGGAATACCAGGACAGCCCGATCCGCGAGGTGATCGACAACGGCGCGGACGCGCTGCGCCGCCGTCTGGTCGGCCCCAAGGCCCAGCTCGACTACCCCGTCCTGGTCGAGTTCCGCGACGAAGGGCTGACCGACTATGCCCTGTTCGGCCTCAGCTTCAGCAGCGGCCGGCGCTCGGCCATCTCCTTCGCCACCCGGGAGGAGGGCGGCTTCCCCGAGGAGGCGCTGGCCCAGATCGACCGGCTGATGCCGATCCTGACCCGGCTGATCGAGATCCACTCGCTGCGCGCCACCGCGGTCAACCTGCTCGACACCTATGTCGGCCACGACGCCGGGGCGCGGATCCTGAGCGGCCAGATCCGCCGCGGCATGTCCGAATCGCTGAACGCCGCGATCTGGTACTGCGACCTGCGCGACTTCACCGCGATGAGCGAGAAGGTCGGGCGCGAGCAGATCGTCGCCTCGCTCGACAGCTATTTCGAGACCATGGCCGCCGCGGTGCAGGAATCTGGCGGCGAGATCCTGAAGTTCATTGGCGACGCCATGCTGGCGATCTTCCCGGTCGATGACGAGGGCGCGCGGGCGGCCACGCTGAAGGCCCTGGCGGCCTCGGCGATGGCGGAACACGGCATGGCCGCGCTGAACGAGCGCCGCGCCGCCGACGGGCTGCCGGCGCTCGACTACGGCCTGTCGCTGCACATCGGCGAGGTGATGTACGGCAACATCGGCGCCGCCGACCGGCTGGACTTCACGGTGATCGGCCCGGCGGTGAACCTGGCCAGCCGGGTCGAGGCGCTGTGCCGGATCACCGGCCGCCGCCCGCTGATGACCGAGGCCTTCCGCGCCATCGCGGAGGTCGAGGCCGAGCCGATGGGCCGGTTCAGCCTGCGCGGCGTGTCGGAGGAGCAGGAGGTGTTCAGCCCCCTGCAGCTGCCCGTGCCGGAGCCGGTGGCGTAACCAGGTCCCGGCGGGCGGCACCGCGCTGGTCCGCCCCTGAGGGCAGGGCCGGCCCGGGGTGCAGCACCCAGTCGGCGATGTCGCGCTGCGGCGCCCGCCGGCCGAGGTCGCGCAGCAGCCAGTGCCAGCCGCGGCTGTAGGACGCGACCACGACATCCGGCCGTCGCGGCAGCCGCTGCAGCAGCCGTTCCACCGATTCCGGCGCCAGCACCTGCTCATGCTCCGCCATCAGCACCAGGGTCGGCTCGGCGATCTCCGCCACCGCGTCCGAGGCCCGGCCCATCAGGTCGACCACCCCGTCGATGGTGTCGACCCGGGTGGCGCGGATGTACAGCGGGTCGCGGCCCAGCGCGACCAGCATCGGGATGTTGTCGCTGGCCTGGATGCCCAGGTCGCGGCCGGTGAAGGTCATGCCCGGGATCAGCAGGCGGCTCAGCCACAGCGTGGCCCGCGGCAGGGCGGCCATGGTCTGCCGGCCCCAGGTCGCCGGCGACGACAGGATCAGCCCGGCGATCGGCGGATGGCCGGGCGCGGTCGCGGTCAGGATCGCCACGGCGCCGCCCATGCTTTCGCCCAGCAGGTAGAGGGGCACGCCGGGATGGCGCGCCTCCAGCAGCCGCAGCGTCGCGGCGGCGTCGGCGGTTAGGGTGTTCGTTCCCGGCCAGATGCCGCGCCGGGCGGTGGCGCCGAAGCCGCGCTGGTCATAGGCGTAGGTGGCGATGCCCAGCTGGCCCCAGAACCGGGCCGGGTCGTCGAAGGCGTTGCCGTATTCGTTGAAGCCGTGCAGCGCCAGGATCACCGCGCGGGGCTTGTCCACCGGCCCCCAATGCCGCAGCGGCAGACGGTAGCCGTCGGCGGCAACGATCGCCTCCGCCGCCAGCTGCGGCGCCGCGGTCTGCCCGCCCATCGGCTGGCTCATCCCCCCGCAGGCGGCGAGCAGGAGCAGGGCGAGGACGGGAAACAGGCGACACAGAAGAGGAAATCGGGACTCGGGCATGGCGGCGCGGGGCACGGTTCTCATCACGGGCATCTGTCGCTCATCGCCATTGTCATCCGCCATCACGGCGGCACGATCAAGGCGTCACGGCGTCTTCGGGCAGCCGGCCTTCCAGCAGGTCGCGCTGCTCCCGGAACAGGGCGACCAGCGAATCCATCACCCGGCGCACCCGCGACAGGGCGCGCAGGTCGCGATGCACCAGCAGCCACTGGTCGACCCCGACCTCCGCGATCACGGGCCCCAGCCGCTGCAGGCCGGGGTCGGGGTCGCCGCGGTGGCAGGGCAGCAGCGCCACCGCCTCGCCGCTGCGCACCACCTCCTGCAGCACCAGCCAGTTGTTGACCCGCACCGCCGGGCGGGCGCCGTCCAGCAGCTCGGCCACCCAGGCCTGCCCCGGCATGTAGCTGTGCTCCTCGTCGAAGCCGACCCAGGTCAGCTGGCGCAGCGCCTCCGGCCCGGTGTCCGGCACCGCGCGGCCGCGGGCGGCGTAGATCGCATATTCCACCCGGCCCAGCCGCCGCGCCACGATGCTGGCGATATCAGGCACCTGCTCGCGCACCATCAGGTCGGCCTCGCGGCGCGACAGGTTGGCCAGCATGTGGCTGGCCACCAGCTCGATCTCGATGCATTGCAGGCCGCGCCGCAGCCGCGGCAGATGCGTCGCCAGGAAGCCGGCCGTGCCCTCGCCGGCCGACAGCCGCACCGTGCCATGGGCGGTGTCGCCCAGGCCGGCGCTGCGGCGCTGGATCGATTCGGCCGCCCGCTCCATCGCCTCGGTGTCGGCCAGCAGCTCCTCGCCGGCCGCGGTCAGCACGAAGCGGTCGGGCAGCCGGTCGAACAGCCGGGCGCCGATGGCGTCCTCCAGCGCCTTGACCCGCCGCGCCACGGTGGGGTGGCTGACCTCCAGCCGCCGCGCCGCCGCGGTCAGGTTGCCTTCGCGCGCAAGGGTGAGGAACACCCGCAAATCGTCCCAATCGGCGGCCATGGCCCGGCCTTCTCCGCAAAGCTGCTCTGAACGAAAACGTACAAGGCATTCTCGAATTTGTCGAATGGCGTACGTCAGCGTTCAGATTATCGTGCACTGACAGAGCGGCCCGACCCATCCATCGACCGGCGGCCGACATGTCCTCACCGGCACATTGGAGTCCGCGCGATGCATTTCGAACCGCGCCTGTGGAATTTCACCCAAGGGGTGCGCCTGCGCATCCTCTGGTCGGTCGCGATCGGGCTGGTCTCGGTCGGGCTCGGCGTCGCCCGGCTGGCGCTGCTGGGCTGGCTGATCGGCCAGGTCTTCGCCGGCCGGCCGCTGGCCGAGCTGGTGCCCTCGATCGGCCTGATCGCCGGCGTCATGCTGCTGCGCGGCGTGTTCGAGTACTTCAGGGTGATGGTGGCGCATGAGACGGCGTCGCGGGTCCAGGCCAGGCTGCGGCGGACCATCTACGACCGGATCGCGACGCTGGGCCCCGGCACGGTCGGCCGCCGCCGCTCCGGCGCGCTGACCCTGTCGCTGATCGACGGGGTGGAGCAGCTGGAGGTGTATTTCGGCCAGTTCCTGCCGCAGTTCCTGATCGCGCTGCTGACCCCGATCCTGATCTTCGCCGCGATCGCCTTCGTCGACCTGCCGGTGGCGGCGGTGATGCTGGCCTTCGCCCTGGTCGCCCTGTTCGCCCCGGCGCTGTGGCACCGGCACGAGACCGGCAGCGCCCAGGGGCTGCGCAAGGTCTACTCCACCTTCGCCGCCGAGTTCCTCGATTCGGTCCAGGGGCTGGCCACGCTGAAGGCCTTCGGCCAGAGCAAGGCCCGCGCCGATGTGCTGGAGCGCGAGGCCCAGTCGGTGTTCCGCAGCACCATGCGGGTGCTGGCGACCAATGTGCTGGCCCGCGGCATCACCGACAGCGCCATCGCCTGCGGCGCCGCCGCGGCCCTGGCGCTGGGCGCCTGGCGGGTCGACAGCGGCGCCATGGCCCTGTCGGCGCTGCTGGTGATCCTGATGCTGGGGGTCGAGATCTTCCGGCCGATGCGCGAGCTGCGGTCGGTGCTGCACCAGGGCATGGTCGGCCTGTCCGCCGCCCAGGGCATCTACCAGGTGCTGGACGACCAGCCGGAGGTGGCGGATGCCCCGGCCGCTTCGCTGGCCCGGCCGCTCGACCCCACCATCGCCTTCGACGGCGTGCGCTTCCGCTATCCCGGCACCCGCCGCACCATCCATGAGGCGCTGAGCTTCGAGGCCAGGGCGGGCGAACGCATCGGCCTGGTCGGCCCGTCCGGCGGCGGCAAGTCGTCGATCGTCCGCCTGCTGCTGCGCTTCTACGACCCGGAGGCGGGGACGATCCGGCTCGGCGGGCACGATCTGCGCGGCCTGTCCTTCGACCAGATCCGGTCGATGATCTCGGCGGTGAACCAGGACACCTTCCTGTTCCACGGCACGGTCGAGGACAACATCCGCATGGGCCGGCCGGAGGCGACGGAGGCCGAGGTCGAGGCCGCCGCCCGCGCCGCCAACATCCACGGCTTCATCCAGTCGCTGCCGCAGGGCTACCGCAGCGTGGTGGGCGAGAAGGGGGTGAAGCTGTCGGGCGGCCAGCGCCAGCGCGTCGCCATCGCCCGCGCCCTGCTGCGCGACACCCCGATCCTGGTGCTGGACGAGGCGCTGTCCGCGGTCGACGCCGAGAACGAGGCGGTGATCCAGGAGGCGCTGGACCGGCTGATGCAGGGCCGCACCACCCTGGTGCTGGCGCATCGCCTGTCCAGCGTGATCGGCTGCGACCGCATCCTGGTGCTGGATGGCGGCCGGGTGGTGGAAAGCGGCCCGCATGCCGCGCTGATGCAGCAGGGTGGCGTCTATGCCGGGCTGATGGCCGAGCAGGCGCGCGAATCGGCGGCCGGCACCATCATCGACTCCCCCGTGGCCGCCCGCGCCGTGGAGGCCTCCGGCCAGGACGATGCCGTGGCCAAGCCGCTGACCGAGGGCATCCTCAAGGCCGAAGGGCTGGGCTGGGGCCGGCTGGTGGCCGAGCTGATGAAGCTGGCCATGCCGTGGAAGGGCAAACTGGCCCTGACCTTCGCTTTCGGCGTGCTGCGCGTGGTGGCCTTCATCGGCGTCGGCGTGCTCAGCGCCCTGGTCCTGCTCGCGCTGAAGAACGGCGAGCCCTATGGCGGGCTGCTGTGGGCCCTGGCCGTGGTCGCGCCGCTGTCCGGCGTGCTGCACTGGCTGGAATCCTGGATCGCCCACGACATGGCCTTCCGCCTGCTGGCCGAAATGCGGATGGACGTGTTCCGCAAGCTCGACGCCCTGGCCCCGGCCTATCTGGTGCGCCGCCGCACCGGCGACCTGATGGCCCTGGTCACCCATGATATCGAGCTGGTGGAGTACTTCTTCGCCCACACCGTGGCGCCGGCCTTCGTCGCCGCTTTGGTGCCGGCCGCGGTGCTGGTGGTGCTGGCCTGGGCCAGCCCCTGGATCGCGCTGGCGCTGCTGCCCTTCCTGCTGGCGGTGGCCGTGAGCCCGATGCTGGGCCGCGGCCGGGTCGACCGGCTGGGGTCCGAGGCGCGCGAGGCGGCCGGAGAGCTCGGCGCCTTCGCGGTCGATTCGGTGCAGGGCTTGGGCGAGATCGTCGCCTTCCAGCAGGAGACGGCGCGCGGCGACCGGCTGGACGCCCTGTCCGACCGCTTCATCCGGCTGCGCCTGCCCTTCTTCGGCGAGCTGACGCGGCAGCAGAGCCTCTTGGAGATCCTGACCGGCCTCGGCGGCCTGGCGGTGGTGGTGACGGGCGCCGCCCTGTCGGCCCGCGGCGCCATCGACCCCGGCCTGCTGCCGCTCTTGACCATCCTGGCCATGGCCGCCTTCCTGCCGGTGTCGGAAATCGCCCAGATCGGCCGCCAGCTGGCCGACACGCTGGGCGCCACCCGCCGCATCTACGGGCTGAAGGCCGAGCCGGTGCCGGTCGAGAACGGGCGGGGCGTGCCCGACCACCCCGGCGCGGCGGCGCTGACCCTGGAGGGCGTCGGCTTCACCTATCCGGGCCAGGGCCGTCGCGCCCTGTCCGGGGTGACGGTGGCGATCCCGGCCGGCAAGACCGTGGCGCTGGTCGGCACCTCCGGCGCCGGCAAGACCACCACGGCCCAGCTGCTGATGCGGTTCTGGGACGCGGATGAGGGCCGGATCACCCTGAACGGCGCCGATCTGCGCGACTACGACCTCGACGATCTGCGCCGCCGCATCGCCCTGGTGGCGCAGGACACCTACCTGTTCAACGACAGCTTGCGCGCCAACATCATGATCGCCCGGCCGGAGGCGACCGAGGCGGAGCTGCGGGAAGCGGTCGGGCACGCCTCGCTGGCCGAGCTGGTGGCGACTCTGCCGGAAGGCCTCGATTCGCCGGTGGGCGAGCGCGGCACCTCCCTGTCCGGCGGCCAGCGCCAGCGCGTCGCCATCGCCCGCGCCTTCCTGAAGAACGCATCGGTGCTGATCCTGGACGAGGCGACGTCGCATCTCGACACGGTGAACGAGCAGGCGGTGCGCCGGGCGCTGGACCGGCTGCAGGCCGACCGCACCACCATCGTCATCGCCCATCGGCTGTCGACCATCCGCGACGCCGACCTGATCGTGGTGCTGGACGAGGGCCGGCTGGCCGAGACCGGCACCCATGCGGCGCTGGTCGCCCGCGGCGGGCTGTACGCCCAGCTGGTGTCGCGCCAGCTCGCCTCGGCGCATGCGGCGCAGTGATCCGTCACCTCAGGGACGGGAGCCGCCCCATGCAGCGGATCACCCATTCCTGTGGTTCGAGGGGCAGGCGGAGGAGGCCGCGGAGTTCTACGTCGGGCTTACGCCGGGGTTTAGGGAGTGGTCCCTTTTCTGTCATTGCCCGGCTTGACCGGGCAATCCAGGGGCCACCAAGAACTGCTCTGGCCGCCCCTGGATGCCACGGTCAAGCCGTGGCATGACAGGTCGGGGATGAGACCGGGAGTACGAGGGACGCCGGCGGCGCCTACTCCCCCGCTGCCCTCCGCGCCGCAGCGGCTTCGCCGGTCAGCTGCAGGAAGATGTCCTCCAGGTCGGTCTCTTCCGTGCTCAGATCGGCGATGCGCACGCCGTTCTGGTCCATCAGGGTCAACAGGTCACCCAGCCGGGTCTCGCTGGGGCGGTAGCGCACCACCAGCCGGGTCGGCGCGGCCAGCTCCATGCCGCGCCCGGCCAGGCCGGGGGGCAGGGCGGCCAGCGGCTCGCTCAGGCTCACCACCATGGTCTTGCTGTCGACACTGGACAGCAGGTTGGCGGTGCTGTCGCAGGCGACGATGCGGCCCTGGTCGATGATCGCGATCCGGTCGCACATCTCCTCCGCCTCCTCCAGGTAGTGGGTGGTGAGGACGATGGTGGTGCCGGCCCGGTTCAGGGCGCGGACATGGGCCCACAGGCTGCGCCGCAGCTCGATGTCGACGCCGGCGGTCGGCTCGTCCAGCACCAGCACCGGCGGCGAATGCACCATGGCCTTGGCCACCATCAGCCGCCGCCGCATGCCGCCGGACAGGGTGCGGGCGTAGCTGTCGGCCTTATCGGCCAGCCCCACCGCCTCGAGGATCTCGGTGGTGATCCGCTCCCGCTTCGGCACGCCGTAGAGGCCGGCCTGCAGGTCCAGCAGCTCGCGCGGGGTGAAGAACGGGTCGATGTTCAGCTCCTGCGGCACCACCCCGATCGCGGCGCGGGCCTGGCGCGGCGACCGGGCGATGTCGTAACCCCAGATCCAGGCGTCGCCGGCGGTCTTGGTGACCAGCCCGGCCAGGATGTTGATCAGGGTCGACTTGCCGGCGCCGTTGGGGCCGAGCAGGCCGAAGATCGAGCCGGCGGGGATGTCGAGGTCGGTGGGCCGCAGGGCCAGCTTGTCCGGCTGCTTGTTGCGGCCGCGATAGGTCTTGGTCAGGCCGCGCAGCCGGATGGCGCTCTCCGGTGCGGCGCCGGATTGCGGGGTAAGCGACGGCTCGGCGGCCATGATCCCGTGCGAAATGGTTGATCGGTTGGGCGCCATGGGTATCATCCGGCCGTGATCCGGGCAATGATGCCCGGCCGTCCGTGTTGCCGCCCACTGTTCGCCAGGAAGCCCCAGCCATGCAGCCCGTCCTTCAGTCGCCAGAGGTCATCGAAGTCGACCGCGATGTCGAGACCGTCGGGTGCGACGGCGGCGGCGCGCCGCTGGGCCACCCCATGGTCTACTACCCGATCGCGCATCAGTCCGAAGTGGTGTGCAACTATTGTGGCCGCCGCTTCGTCAAGAAGGCCAACCGCCACGGCCATTGAAAGCCCATCCGACAATGCTACTGCTGTGGCCGTCTGACGGCGGTTTCTGCGCTTCCGGTGCTCACGGACCAAACGTCCGCTGCGCGCCGGTTCTCGAAACCACCGCCAGCCGACTCACATCAGCGCATTCTCGAACGGGCTTTGGGCATATGCGTCGATGACGCCCGACGCGCTCGAGGAATTCTGCCTGTCCCTGCCCGGCGCGCGCTTGAGCGTGCAATGGGGCGGGGCGCATGTGTTCAAGGTCGGTGGCAAGATCTTCACCATCCTGGCCGGCCTGTCGCGCGGCGCGCCGGAAGCCTGGTTCAAGGCCTCCGAATTCTCCTACATCCTGCTGGTGGAACAGCCGGGCATCCGCCCGGCGCCCTATCTCGCCCGGGCGAAATGGGTGGCAGCCGCCCTCGACGCCCTGCCGGCGGACGATCTCCGCGCCTATCTGGGCGAGGCCCACCGTCTGGTGCTGGCCAAGCTGACCCGGGTGGCGCGGGCGGAGATTCTGGGGGCCTGAGAACCACGCTGCTCCGTTGAAAAGGACTCCCCATCGGTCGCATCGAGTCGTATTTTGCTCAAATGCGAGAACAGATCAGGAACAATTGGGATATCGGGCTGCGGCTGAGCGACCTGTCGGCCGGCACGGCGATCGTCGCGAAATGCGGCCGCTGCGCCCGCAGCCGGGCGCTGAACCGCCCCCTGCTGGTCAAGCGCTACGGCCCCGACGCCCGGCTGTTCCGGCTGGAGCAGACCCTGCGCTGCACCCGCTGCGGCAGCAAGGCGGCGGGCCGGATCGAACTGCACGACGCGCCGCGGAACTGAGATGCCCGCATCACCGGCTCCGGCACCGTAATAGCATCGCCCATGGTGCCTGATGAGATACTGATAGCCGAGAAGAAGATGCCGCCCCTTGCCGCAACGGACTACGAGGCCTGCCTTGCCTGGCAGCCGATTCGGTCGCTGCATGAATGGGAGCGACAGGTCCTGTCGGCACTGATCGAGGCGTCCTCGTTGGATGCGGCGCTCAGGAGCCCGGAGGTGCTCGACACGCTGCGCGTCCGCGACATGCTGGATGGCGGTATGGGCTCCATCCGGTTCGTCGCCCCGCAAGGTGAGACAAAGCGAAAGCTGGGGGCGGCCGGCGTTGCCGAGCTTGCCTATGTCGACGTGGATGGAGTCCTGGTGTCGTTCGCCCTGAATCTCGACCAACAGGGCGATCTCTTTGAGGTCGACGCCTGGAAGGTCGATTCCTCACCCCTTCGGCAGCCACCGTCCCGCCGGGACCTGACCGTTAAGCGGTGACGGCAGGGTCCGGGGTGGTCCTCAGACCGGCATCCCGAGCATCATCTGGAATTCGCGGCGCAGCTGGGAGTCCTCGCGGAAGGCGCCGGTCATGTAGCTGGTGATCATCTGGGTGCCGTGCTTGTGCACGCCGCGCGTGGTCATGCAGTGGTGCTGCGACGACACCATCACCGCCACGCCACGCGGCTTCAGCACCTCGTCGATCGCGGTCGCCACCTGCGCCGTCAGCCGCTCCTGGATCTGCAGCCGCTTGGCATAGGCGTCAACCACCCGCGCCAGCTTGGAGATGCCGACCACCCGCCGGCTCGGCAGGTAGGCGACATGCGCCTTGCCGATGATCGGCACCATGTGGTGCTCGCAATGCGACTCGAAGTCGATGTCGCGCAGCAGCACCATCTCGTCATAGCCCTCGACCTCCTCGAAGGTGCGGGACAGCAGTTCGACCGGGTCCTCGTGATAGCCGCGGAAGAACTCCTCATAGGACTTCACCACCCGCTTCGGCGTGTCGCGCAGGCCTTCGCGCGCGATGTCCTCGCCGGCCCAGCGCAGCAGCACGCGCACCGCGTCCTCGGCCTCGGCCCGGCTCGGCCGCTGATCGGCCCCGGCGGCGGGCGTCACGGCATTGGCGACATTGGCGGCGGCCACGGGCGAGAAGGGGATGCGGGTCATGGGGCCGGCCTTTCGGGACGGGGTGTCGATGCCGGACGGGGTCGGCGGTGTGGACGAGGCGGCGTCGTCCGCCGGGCCCTCGGGGTGTGATCCGTGATGCGCCACGTCAGTTCAGCCGCATCGTGCGGTGCGGGCTGTCCAGCGAGAAGGCCGGGATCGCCACGTCGAAGCGCTCGCCGCCCGGCGTCTCCATCTCATAGGTGCCGACCATGATGCCGGACGGCGTCGCGATCGGCGCGCCGCTGGTGTACTGGAAGTCCTTGCCCGGCTCGATCACCGGCTCGACCCCGACCACGCCCTTGCCGCGCACTTCCTGCACCCGGCCGAAATCGTCGGTGATGCGCCAGTAGCGGTTGCGCAGCTGCACCCGCTCCAGCCCGCGATTGGTGATGCGGACGGTGTAGGCCCAGACGTAGTGGTGCTCGTCGGGCGAGGATTCGTCCTCGAGATAGACCGGTTCGACCGACACTTCGATCGCCCGGGTTTCCGCTGTGTACATGAACCTCGATCCGCTTCAGGCGCGAGCCGCGCCATCGATCCCGAGCAGACTATATGGGGCCGCGGGCCCGCTCGTCCAATTGCGACGGCTGCCGGCCCGGCATGGCTGGCCCCCGCGAGACCGTCTGGAAACGCGCCGGCGTGGCCGCCTGATGGCGGTTGCTGCGCTTCCGGTGCTCACGGACGACCATGTCCGCTGCGCGCCGGTTCTCGAAACCACCACCAGCCGACTCACGCCAGCGCGTTTCCAAACGGTCTCTTAGAAGCCGATCTCGACCCGGTCGTTGGCCGGCTCCGGCGTGCCGGGCGGGGCCGGCAGCAGCGGGTCGGCGGCGCCGGCGCCGCTGACGGCGATGCGGTCCGGCGCGATCCCCGCAGCGGCCAGCCGCCGCGCCACCGCCTCGGCCCGCCGCAGCGACAGGCGCTGCGCCACAGCGGTGTTGCCGGATCCGGGGCCACTGGAATCGGTGTGCCCGGTGACGGTCAGGCGGGGCAGGGGGCCCTTGGCCCGGCGCCGCGCATCCTCGACCACCGCGGCGGCGATGGCGGCGTCGCCCGGCGGGGTGATGGCAGCCTTGCCCGGGGCGAAGAAGACATAGCGGATGTCGGCCGACAGCGGCCGCTCCAGCGGCACCGATTCCGGCAGCTTCACCGGGGTGCGCGACGGCACGCAGCCCGCCGCCAGCACCGCCGCCATCGCCATTGCCGCCAGGAACCGTCCGGTCATCGCCCTGCCTCCGAATCGGCCGGCAGCATAGGGCTCCACCATGGCGGCGGCGAGGCGGCATGGCGCCGTGGCGGCCCGTTCTCCGGCGCGGCGATCCATCAGTGGCCGGATCGGGGAGGACGCGGCTACCATGCGGAGTCGAAGTTGCGGCTGGAGGATCATGCGCATCGCCATCATCGGCGCCGGTTTCACCGGATGCCTGCTCGCGGTCCAGCTGCTGCGCCGGTCCGCCGGCGCGGCGCAGGTCGTGCTGGTCGAACGCGGCGGCCCGCCCGGCCGGGGCATGGCCTATGGCACGCCGCATCCCGCCCATCTCTTGAATGTGCGCACCGCGAATATGAGCGCCTTCCCGGACGAGCCGGAGGATTTCCAGCGCTGGGCCCAGGCGCATGGCGCCGGCGACGAGCCGTACCTGCCGCGCCGGTTCTACGGCGACTATGTCGCCGACACGCTGGCCGCCGCCGGGCGCGACTTCCCCGGCGGCCTGACCATGCTGGCGGATGCGGCGGTGGCGCTGGACCGCGACGAGGCGGGGGTAACGCTGCGCCTGGCCTCCGGCCGGACCGAACGGATCGACGCCGTGGCGCTGTGCACCGGCAATGCGCCGCCGACCGCGCCGATTCCCCTACCGGACGTGCCGGGCCGGATCCTGGTGGGGCCGGAGGATGCGTGCCTGCCCTCGATCCTGCCCGACGAGACCGTGCTGATTCTCGGCACCGGGCTGACCATGGTCGACATCGCCGCCGGGCTCGCGGCGCAGGACCATCGCGGCAAGGTGCTGGCCGTGTCGCGGCGCGGGCTGGTGCCGCGGCCGCATCGCGGCGTCGCCAGCAAGCCGGCAACGCTGGCGGCGGCGGATTTCGTCGGCCTGCCGGCGTTGGCGCTGCTGCGCCGGCTGCGGGCGCTGTGCCGCGAGGCCGAGGCGGCGGGCGGCGACTGGCGCGCCGTGATCGACGGGCTGCGCCCCTTCACCCAACGGATGTGGCAGGCCTGGGACGAGACCCAGGCGCGGCGCTTCCTGCGCCATCTCCGGCCGTGGTGGGACGTGCACCGCCACCGCGTGGCGCCGGCCATCGCCGACACGGTCGGGGCGATGATGGCCTCGGGCCAGCTGCAGGTCCTGGCTGGCCGGCTTGGTGCCGTGACGGCCATCGAGGAGGGCTTGAGCGTGACGCTGCGCCGGCGGGGCGCCGCGGCGGACGAGACCCGGTCGATCTGCCGCCTGGTCCTGGCCAGCGGGCCGGAGACCGATCCCGGCCGCAGCGACGACCCGCTGCTGCGGTCGCTGCTGGCCGGCGGCGTGGCGCGGCCGGACCGGCTGCGCCTCGGCCTCGACATCGATGCCGCCGGGCGGCTGATCGGGCATGACGGCGTGGCCTCGCCGCGGCTCTACGCTGTCGGGCCGCCGACCCGCGGCGCGTTCTGGGAGATCACCGCCGTGCCCGACATCCGCCGGCAATGCGCCGAGGTGGCGGATGCGCTGCTCAGCGGCGCCGACGCCCTGGGCTCCGTCCCACGGCGCGGATTCGATCCGGGGATCTGAGAGCCCTTGAAATCGGAGGGTAAGACTTGTCGCGAGGCCAGAGCGTGTTGTCGACGAGAGGCGTCATCTTCGGATTGATGGTGGCGATGCTCGTGGGGGCATCATCAGCGGCGTGCGCCTTTGTCACGCGGGAAGAGGAGAGAGTCCTCATGGTGCGCGACTGCGCTCTGACTGGTCAGCAGGTGGTGGCTCTGGTCGAAGAGCAACTCGACCGGCCGAACCCCAGAGGCTCACTCTGGGGTGAAGCCGGGGACGCCCTGATCCAATCCCTGACCGGGTGCAAGGCAGATCCCGAAGACGTGTTGCGAGCCTCACAATCGAGTCGATATTTTGACGCCCGAAGATCGTCCCATGAAATTAGTGGGTATTGGGTATCTTTAGAGTTTACGACTACGGATCCAGAGAAAGATTTTCATATCCGCTTCAATATATGTCTTCAGGATCTCGATATGCCTTTTACAAAATGTAAAAAGACGCAAATCATGGGCGTCACTTCCATTCTCAACCACCCCAGCCTCTAGGGTCTTTGGCACTATAGACGGGAACAGTAAATCTCAAAGGCGCGCAACTGCGACCTTCTTCTTATATCGTCCAAGCTCCAGAAACTGTCATGCCCGGGCTCGGCCCGGGCATCCAGAGGATCTCAACGGCCCCGGACTGCCGGGTCAAGCCCGGCAATGACAGTGGAGGGAGAGGCCGAGAGATCGTTTGGAAATGCGCTGGTGTGAGTCGGCTGGCGGTGGTTTCGAGAGCCGGAGCGCAGCGGACGTTGGTCCGTGAGCACCGGAAGCGAAGAAACCGCCGCCAGACGGCCGCACCAGTAGCGTTTACAAATGATCTCTACCGCACCTTCCCTTCCTTCCAGGCCTGCAGCAGGCTGTCATAGGCCACGGTCTGGCCCTTCTCCTTCTCGTTCTCCAGCTTGGGCTTGGGCGCGCCGGGCTGGTCGTACCAGTACTGCGCGTCCTTCTCCTCGTTCAGCTTCGGCCCGCAATCGCCGAGGTTGCCGGCCCGCTCCAGCCGCGCCAGCACCTGGTCCTGCTGCTTGGCCAGGTTGTCCATCGCCTGCTGCGGCGTGACCTCGCCGGTCACCGCCTCGGCCACGTTCTGCCACCACAGCTGCGCCAGCCGCGGATAGTCCGGAACGTTGGTGCCGGTGGGCGTCCACGCAACCCGCGCCGGGCTGCGGTAGAACTCGACCAGCCCGCCCAGCTTCGGCGCCATCTCGTCCATCGCCTTGGAGCGGATGTCGCTGTCGCGGATCGGGGTCAGGCCGACCTGCAGCTTCTTCAGCGAGGTCGACTTGCAGATGCAGAACTGGGCGTACAGCCAGGCCGCCTGCTGCCGCTCCTTCGGGGTGCTCTTCAAAAGGGTCCAGGAGCCGCAATCCTGGTAGCCCAGCTTCATGCCCTCTTCCCAGTACGGGCCGTGCGGCGACGGCGCCATGCGCCACTTCGGCGTGCCGTCCTCGTTCACGACCGGCAGGCCCGGCTTGGTCAGGTCGGCGGTGAAGGCGGTGTACCAGAAGATCTGCTGGGCGATGTTGCCCTGGCCCGGCACCGGCCCGGCCTCGGAGAAGGTCATGCCGGCCGCCTCGGGCGGGGCGTACTTCTTCAGCCACTCGATGTACTTGTCCAGGGCGTACACCGCGGCCGGGCCGTTGGTGTCGCCGCCACGGGTGACGCTGGACCCGGCCGGGCGGCAGCCCTCGACCCGGATGCCCCATTCGTCGACCGGCAGACCGTTCGGGATGCCCTTGTCGCCGGCGCCGGCCATCGACAGCCAGGCGTCGGTGAAGCGCCAGCCCAGCGACGGGTCCTTCTTGCCGTAATCCATGTGGCCCCAGACGCGGACGCCGTTGATCTCCTTGACCTTGTTGGTGAAGAAGTCGGCGATGTCCTCATAGGCCGACCAGTTGACCGGCACGCCGAGGTCGTAGCCGTAGGCGGCCTTGAACTGCTCTTGCAGCTTCGGGTCGCTGAACCAGTCATGGCGGAACCAGTACAGGTTGGCGAACTGCTGGTCCGGGATCTGGTACAGCTTGCCGTCGGGCGCGGTGGTGAAGCTCTTGCCCATGAAGTCGTCGACGTCGAGCGTCGGCAGGGTGAAATCCTTGCCGTCGCCGGTCATGAAATCGGACAGCGGCACGGCCTGGCCGTAGCGGAAATGGGTGCCGATCAGGTCGCTGTCGTTGACATACGCGTCATAGATGTTCTGGCCGGACTGCATCTGGGTCTGCAGCTTCTCGATCACGTCGCCTTCCTGAATCAAATCGTGCTTCAGGTTGATGCCGGTGATCTCGGAGAAGGCGCGGGCCAGCGTCTTCGACTCGTATTCGTGGGTGGTCAGGGTCTCGGACACCACGTTGATGTCCATGCCGCGGAACGGCTCGGCCGCCTTGATGAAGAACTCCATCTCCTTCATCTGCGCGTCCTTGGACAGCGTCGAGGGCTGGAATTCGGTGTCGACCCACTTCTTGGCGGCGGCGGTCATTTCCTCCGTCGTGGCCGCGAAGGCGCGGCGGGCGAAGCCCGGCACCGCGGCGGCCAGGCCCAGCGCCGAGGCGCCGCGCAGGAGGGTCCGGCGATGGACCGGGAATCCGCCCGGCGCGTCGTGCTGCATCTTGGTCATGATCTCTCCCCGTGTTTCACGTGAAACAAGCATTCCGACCCCTGTCCCGGGGCCTGGTCCGGCCAAGCGTCAGCTCATCGCGTCAGCTCATCCGAACCGCATCAGCGCGATCATCCAGACGACGGCGATCGCGGAGCCGTACCACAGGCTGCCCGAGGCCAGCCCGATCCAGGCAAGGTGGATGAAGGCGGCGCCCAGCAGGCCGATGAACAGCCGGTCGCCGCGGGTGGTGGTCAGCGGCAGCAGGCCGCGCCGCGGCACCGAGGGCGAGGCCAGCTGCCACGCCGTCATGCAGACCAGGAGCGCCGCGATGCCGCAGAAGAACCAGGCGGTCGGCGCGGTCCAGGACATCCATTCCAGGGTCATGGCGTCGCCTCCTCACACCCGGCCCAGGGCGAAGCCCTTGGCGATGTAGTTGCGGACGAACCAGATCACGATCGCGCCGGGGATGATGGTCAGCACGCCGGCGGCGGCCAAGAGCGACCAGTCCATGCCGGCGGCGCTGACCGTGCGGGTCATGGTGGCGGCGATCGGCTTGGCCTCGACCGAGGTCAGGGTCCGGGCCAGCAGCAGCTCGACCCAGGAGAACATGAAGCAGAAGAAGGCGGTGACGCCGATGCCGCCGCGGATCAGCGGCACGAAGATGGTCAGGAAGAAGCGCGGGAACGAGTAGCCGTCGATATAGGCGGTCTCGTCGATCTCCTTCGGGATGCCCGACATGAAGCCTTCCAGGATCCACACCGCCAGCGGCACGTTGAACAGGCAATGCGCCAGGGCCACGGCGTAGGGCGTGTCGATCAGCCCGATGGCGGAATAGAGCTGGAAGAACGGCAGCAGGAACACCGCCGGCGGCGACATCCGGTTCGACAGCAGCCAGAAGAACATGTGGGTGTCGCCGATGAAGCGGTAGCGGCTGAAGGCATAGGCCGCCGGCAGCGCCACCAGCACCGAGATCAACATGTTCATCAGCACATAGGTGATCGAGTGGATGTAGCCGGAATACCAGGACTGGTCGGTGAAGATGGTGACGTAGTTGGCGATGCTCAGCTTCTGCGGGAACAGGGTGAAGCCCGACAGGATCTCCTGGTTCTCCTTCAGCGACATGGTCACCAGCCAGTAGATCGGCAGCAGCAGGAAGACCATGTACACGACCAGGATGACGGCGCGGGTGCGCGGGCTCATGACGCGTCGCCTTTCCCGAGGTTGGTGATCACCGTGTAGAACAGCCACGAGAACAGCAGGATGATCAGGAAGTAGATGATCGAGAACGCCGCCGCCGGCCCCAGGTCGAACTGGCCGACCGCCATCTTGGTCAGCTCCTGGCTCAGGAAGGTGGTGGCGTTGCCGGGCCCGCCGCCGGTCAGGACGAAGGGCTCGGTGTAGATCATGAAGCTGTCCATGAAGCGCAGCAGCAGCGCGATCAGCAGCACCCCGGTCATCTTCGGCAGCTGGATGTAGCGGAACACCGCCCAGCGCGAGGCGCCGTCGATCCGCGCCGCCTGGTAGAAGGCGTCCGGGATCGAGCGCAGCCCGGCATAGCCCAGGAGCGCGACCAGCGAGGTCCAGTGCCAGACGTCCATCACCAGCACGGTGATCCAGGCGTCGAAGGAATCGCCGGTGTAGTTGTAGTCGATGCCCAGCCGGTTGATCAGCACCCCGGCGAGGCCGATGTCGGGGCGGGCGAAGATCTGCCAGATGGTGCCGACCACGTTCCAGGGAATCAGCAGCGGCAGCGCCAGCACCACCAGGGTGACCGACACGGCCCAGCCGCGCGCGGGCATGCACAGCGCCACCAGGACGCCGAGCGGGATCTCGATCGCCAGCACGCAGAAGCTGAAGATCAGCTGCCGGCCCAGGGCGGCCTGCAGCCGGTCGTCCTGCAGCACCTGCTCGAACCATTCGGTGCCGACGAAGACGCCCTGGCCGGGGCCGAAGATGTCCTGCACCGAATAGTTCACCACGGTCATCAGCGGGATGATGGCGCTGAAGGCCACCAGCAGCACGACCGGGAGGACCAGGAGCCAGGCGGCGTTGTTCGGGGTCTTGTCCATGGGTTAGCTCACCAGCCTGCTGTCGGCGTAAAGCAGCGTGCGCTCCGGCGGGAAGCGCAGGAACGCGGTGTCGCCGGACAGGCGGCGGTCCTCGCCCAGCTTGGCCTTCACCGTGGCGCTGCCCAGCCGGAGGGTGACGATGGCATGGGTGCCGAGGTCGTCGACCGCGGTCACCGCCGCCGGCACGCCGCTGTCGGCGATCTCCAGGAATTCCGGCCGGATGCCGATCTCCAGCGTGCCGGCGCCGCCCTGCAGGAAGCCCGCGACCCCCTGCAGCGTCGCGGCGGACAGCGGGATGCGGCCGCCATCGACCACGGCGTCGCCCTGGTCGACCACGCAGGGCAGCAGGTTGATGCCGGGGCTGCCGATGAAATAGCCGACGAAGGTGTGGGCCGGCCGCTCGAACAGGGCCTGCGGCGTGCCGATCTGCACCACCTGGCCGTCATACATCACGATCACCTCATCGGCGAAGGTCAGTGCCTCGACCTGGTCGTGGGTGACGTAGATCAGGCTGGTGCGCACCTGCTCGTGCACCTCCTTCAGCTTGCGCCGGAGCTGCCACTTCAGATGCGGGTCGATCACCGTCAGCGGCTCGTCGAACAGGATCGCGGCGACGTCCTTGCGCACCAGGCCGCGGCCCAGCGAGATCTTCTGCTTCTCGTCGGCGTCCAGGCCGCGGGCGCGGCGCTTCAGCACCGGCGTCAGCTCCAGCATCTCCGCCACCTCGGCGACGCGGGTGGCGATCTCCGGCTTCGGCAGCTTCCGGTTGCGCAAGGGGAAGGCCAGGTTCTCGGCCACCGTCATGGTGTCGTAGACCACCGGAAACTGGAACACCTGGGCGATGTTGCGCTGCTCCGGCGACGCCCGGGTGACGTCGGTGCCGTCGAACAGCACTTGGCCGTGGCTCGGCGTCACCAGGCCGGAGATGATGTTCAGCAGCGTGGTCTTGCCGCAGCCGGACGGGCCCAGCAGCGCGTAGGCGCGGCCGCTCTGCCACACCATGTCCATCGGCCGCAGGGCATAGTCCGACGGCTCGGTCGGGTTCGGCTTGTAGCTGTGGGCGAGGGCTTTGAGCTCGATGCGGGCCATGTCCTCACCCGTTCCTGGCTAGTGTGGGCCTGGCGTCGGGGGCCCGCTGCGGGGCGGCCGCCAGCCGTCCGGCCGCGTCGAACACATAGATCCGGCGGGGGTCGATCGCGATCGTCACCGGCGTGCCCAGCGGGTGCTTGTGCACCCCGGTCTGCTGCGCCACCCAGGGCCGGTCGCCGAAGTGGAAATGGATGTAGGTCTCGGATCCGCTGATCTCGGCCAGCTGGACCTCGGTCGCGACCGACGCTTCGCCCGGCCCGGCGTCGCCCAGGCGCAGATGGCTCGGCCGCACCCCGACGGTGCAGGGGCCGGCCGCCAGCCCGGCGAGGTGGCCGGCCAGCGGCACGGCGACGCCGTCGGCCAGCCGCAAGGCGCCGTCGGCCACCTCGGCCGGGCCGATGTTCATCGGCGGGTCGCTGAACACCTCCGCCACCTTGGTCGAGGCCGGGTGCTGGAACACCTCGACCGTCGGCCCGATCTGCAGCAGCCTTCCCTCGTCCAGCACCGCGGTGCGGCCGCCCAGGATCAGCGCCTCGGCCGGCTCGGTGGTGGCGTAGACCACGATCGCCTTGCCGCGGCGGAAGATCTCCGACAGCTCGGCCCGCAGCTCCTCGCGCAGCTTGTAGTCGAGATTGACCAAGGGTTCGTCCAGCAGCAGCAGGCCGGCATCCTTGACCAGGGCGCGGGCAATCGCGGTGCGCTGCTGCTGGCCGCCCGACAGCTCGCCCGGCAGCCGCTCCAGGAACCGGTCGATCCGCAGCATCGCCGCGGTCTCGCGCACCTTGCGGTCGACCTCGGCGCGGCCGAGGCCCTGCAGCCGCAGCGGCGAGGCGATGTTGTCGTAGACCGTCTTCGAGGGGTAGTTGATGAACTGCTGGTAGACCATGGCGACGTCGCGCTTGCGCACCGAGGCGCCGGTGACGTCGCGGCCATCGGCCAGGACCTTGCCGCGGGTCGGCCGGTCGAGGCCCGCCATCAGCCGCATCAGCGTGGTCTTGCCGGCCTGGGTGCGGCCCAGCAGCACGGTCAGGGTGCCGGGTTCGAGGGTCAGGTCGAGCGGCGCGATGTGCAGCTCGGCCCCCACCTCCTTGGTCACGCCGTCGAGCACGAGGGTCACGATGCGGCCCTTTCCCGGGGCTGCGAGTTCCGCGCCCGCAGCCAGTCGTCGATGGCGCCATGCGCCGCGGCCGGGATGTGCAGGCCCAGCTTGGACCGGCGCCACAGCACGTCGTCGGCGGTCCGCGCCCATTCCTGGTCGGCCAGGTACTCCAGCTCGGCCTCGGTCAGCCCGGCGCCGAAGTCGCGGCCGAGATCCTCCAGCGACTGGGACGTGCCCAGCAGCCGGTCGACCCGGGTGCCGTAGGCCCGTGCCAGCCGGCGGGCCAGCGCCTCGGGCAGCCAGGGCCGGGCGGCGCGCAGCGTGGCCAGGAAGCCCTCGAAATCGGCGTCCGGCATGTTGCCGCCGGGCAGGGCGGCGGCGGCGGTCCAGGGCTTGCCCTTGATCGCCATCACCGGCGCCAGCTTCTCCAGCGCGTGCTCGGACAGCCGGCGGAAGGTGGTGATCTTGCCGCCGAACACCGACAGCGCCGGCGCCTGGCCGGCGGGGGCGTCCAGCTCCAGCACATAGTCGCGGGTGGCCTCCGACGCGCTGGACGACCCGTCATCGTAGAGCGGCCGCACCCCGGCATAGCTCCAGACCACGTCGTCCGGCGTCGGTCCGGCGGTGAAGCAGCGGCCGACCGCCTCGCACAGATAGGCGGTCTCCTCCGGCGTGATCGCGGCGCCGGTCGGGTCGCCGTGATAGTCCAGGTCGGTGGTGCCGATCAGCGAGAATTTCCCCTCATAGGGGATGACGAAGACGATGCGCCGGTCGGCGTTCTGCAGGATGAAGGCCTCGGGCCCGTCATACAGCTTGGGCACCACGATGTGGCTGCCCTTGACCAGCCGGACCTTGCTGGCGCCGGGCAGGCCGACCGTGTCGTTCAGCACATGCTTGACCCAGGGGCCGCCCGCGTTGATCAGGCCGCGCGCCGCCACCTGCCGCTCGGTCCCGTCGTCGCTGCGCCCATCGGTGCTACGGAGCGTCGCGATCCAGCGGTCGCCCGCGCGCTTCGCCGCGACGCAGGCGGTGCGGGTCAGGATCTCGGCGCCGCGCTCGCGCGCATCCAGCGCCGCCAGCGCCACCAGCCGGGCGTCGTCGACCGAGCAGTCGGAATATTCGAAACCGCGCGTCAGCTCCGGCCGCAGCACCCGGCCGATGGCGCCGCCGCGCAGCTTCAGCCCGTGGCTGGCCGGTAGGATCTTGCGGCCGCCGAGATGGTCGTAGAGGAACAGCCCGATCCGCACCATCCAGGCCGGCCGCATCGACCGGTCGTGCGGCAGCACGAATCGCAGCGGCCGGATGATGTGCGGGGCGGAGCGCAGCAGCACCTCGCGCTCCATCAGCGCCTCGCGGACCAGCCGGAACTCGTAGTATTCGAGGTAGCGCAGGCCGCCATGGATCAGCTTGGTCGAGGCCGAGGAGGTGGCGCCGGCCAGGTCGTTCTTCTCGCACAGCAGGACGGACAGGCCGCGCCCCACCGCATCGCGTGCGATGCCGACGCCGTTGACGCCGCCGCCGATGACCAGGAGGTCGTACAGCACCTCAGTCACGTTTCCTGCCTCTGTTTGCGGCATCGCCGCTTTCGATATTCGCAAACGAAAATCTGCATCGGCCTGCTTTCCGATGCAATCGGAATTCGCGCCGATTGCGCAGGATCACGTCCGATCGGCCGTGTGCATGTGCGAAAGCGAAGGGCAAACGCGAACGTGTAAATAACTGTCTTCGATCGTATAATCTACATCCGATCGTTGCATTTGATGTAAAATAGAGATTGCGTTCGTCGCTTTTCCCCGCCTTACTGTCCCGCGACGCCGCGTCGACACACAACACGAACATTGGAGGGTCGAGTCATGCGAACCATGACCACTCGGCTGCTGGCCGCGGCGGCCATTGCGCTGGCCTCGGCCACGGCGCATGCGGCCGACATCAAGCTGCTCAACGTGTCCTACGATCCGACGCGCGAGCTGTACCAGAAGATCAACGCGGCCTTCGCCGAACAGTGGAAGGCCAAGACCGGCGACACCCTGACCATCGAGGCCTCGCATGGCGGGTCCGGCGCCCAGGCGCGGTCGGTGATCGACGGGCTGCAGGCCGACGTCGTCACCCTGGCCCTGGCCTATGACGTCGACGCCATCGCCGCCAAGGGGCTGATCGACAAGGACTGGCTGAAGAAGCTGCCGGACAACAGCGCGCCCTACACCTCGACCATCGTGTTCCTGGTGCGCAAGGGCAACCCAAAGGGCATCAAGGACTGGCCGGACCTGACCAAGGAAGGCGTCCAGGTCATCACCCCGAACCCGAAGACCTCGGGCGGGGCGCGCTGGAACTACCTCGCGGCCTGGGGCTACGCCCTGAAGCAGCCCGGCGGCAACGACAAGACGGCGGCGGAGTTCGTGCAGAAGATCTTCGCCAATGTCCCGGTGCTGGACACCGGCGCCCGCGGCTCCACCACCACCTTCGTCCAGCGCGGCATCGGCGACGTGCTGCTGGCGTGGGAGAACGAGGCCTTCCTCGCGGTCAAGGAACTCGGCCCCGACGAGTTCGACATCGTGGTGCCGTCGATCTCGATCCTGGCCGAACCCTCGGTCGCGGTGGTCGACAAGGTGGTCGATGCCCACGGCACCCGCGCCGTCGCCCAGGCCTACCTCGAATTCCTGTATTCGCCGGAAGGGCAGGACATCGCGGCCAAGAACTTCTACCGTCCGCGTTCGCCCGAGGTCGCGGCGAAGTACAAGGACGCCTTTCCCGCGGTCAACCTGATCACCATCGACGACCCCCTGTTCGGTGGCTGGCAGAAAGCACAGAAGACACATTTCTCGGATGGCGGCACCTTCGATCAGATCTACCGAAAGGGCTAGAGAGAGCCCGCCCCCGGCATCACGCCATGTCGGCGTGCTGCCGGGATTCGGGCTGACCCTCGGCTTCTCCCTCACCTATCTCGCGCTGCTGGTGCTGCTGCCTCTGGCGGCGCTGGTGATTCGGCCCTGGGAGCTCGGGGCCGAGGGCGTGTGGCGGGTGGTCTCCTCGCCGCGCACGCTCGGCGCGCTCAAGCTCAGCTTCGGCCTGTCGCTGCTGGCGGCGGCGGTCAACGTCGTGTTCGGCACGCTGGTCGCCTGGGTGGTGGTGCGCTACCGCTTTTATGGCCGGCCGCTGATGAACGCGCTGATCGACCTGCCCTTCGCCCTGCCGACAGCGGTGGCGGGCATCGCCCTGGCGTCGCTGTACTCGCCCAAGGGCTGGCTCGGCGGACCCTTGATGGACATCGGCATCAAGGCCGCCTTCGGCCCGCCCGGCATCTTCATCGCCCTGGTCTTCATCGGCCTGCCCTTCGTGGTGCGCACGGTCGAGCCGGTGCTGGAGGATCTCGACCGCGAGATCGAGGAGGCGGCGTCGACCCTCGGCGCCCGGCGCTGGCAGGTGGTGTGGCGGGTGGTGCTGCCGCCCCTGCTGCCTGCGATCCTCACCGGCTTCATCCTGGCCTTCGCCCGCGCGGTCGGCGAATACGGCTCGGTCATCTTCATCGCCGGCAACATCCCCGGCCTGTCAGAGATCGCACCGCTGCTGATCGTCATCCGGCTCGAGGAGTACGACTACGCCGGCGCCGCCACCATCGGGTCGATGATGCTGGCCGCGTCCTTCGTCATCATCCTGGTGGTCAACCTGCTGCAGCGCTGGAGCCGCAAATGGGCGGACTGACCAACACGCTGGCGGCAGCGCGCAGGCGCCTCAAGCCGGCGCAGCGGCCGTGGGAAGAGCCGCTGGGCATCCGCGTCGCGCTGATCGCGATCGCCGCCCTGTTCCTCGGCATCTTCCTGGTGCTGCCGCTGGCGGTCGTGCTGACCGAGGCGATGCGCAAGGGCTTCGCCGCCTATCTCGCCGGCATCGGCAGCGCCGATTCGCTGGCGGCGATCCGGCTGACCCTGATCGTCGCGGCCATCGCCGTGCCGCTGAACACGATCTTCGGCCTGGCCACCGCCTGGGCCATCGCCAAGTTCGAATTCCCGGGCAAGAGCCTGCTGACCACGCTGGTCGACCTGCCCTTCTCGGTCTCGCCGGTGATCTCGGGCCTGATCTACGTGCTGGTGTTCGGGGCCAATGGCTGGTTCGGGCCGTTCCTGAAGGACCACGGCATCCAGGTGATCTTCACCGTCACCGGCCTGGTCATCGCCACCATCTTCGTCACCCTGCCCTTCGTGGCGCGCGAGCTGATCCCGCTGATGCAGGACCAGGGCACCGACGAGGAGGAGGCGGCGGTGCTGCTGGGCGCCAGCGGCTGGCAGACCTTCTTCCGGGTGACGCTGCCCAACGTCAAATGGGCGCTGCTGTATGGCGTGCTGCTGTGCAATGCCCGGGCGATGGGCGAATTCGGCGCGGTTTCGGTGGTTTCCGGCCACATCCGCGGCGTCACCAACACCATGCCGCTGCAGGTCGAGATCCTCTACAACGAGTACAACTTCGTCGGCGCCTTCGCCGTGGCCTCGCTGCTCGCCGGCCTCGCGCTGGTGACCCTGGTGCTGAAGACCCTGCTCGAATGGCGGTTCCGCTCGGACCGCTTCGATTCCGCGGAGAGCTGAGCCGTATGCCGATCGCCATCCAAGGCCTGACCAAGCGCTTCGGCCCGGTCTTCGCGCTCGACGGCATCGAGCTGGAGGTGCCGGACCGCGCCTTCGTCGCCCTGCTCGGCCCCTCCGGCTCGGGCAAGACCACGCTCTTGCGCATCATCGCCGGGCTGGAGCGCGCCGATGCCGGGCAGATCCTGGTCGACGGCACCGACATCGCCGCGGTGCGGCCGCGCCAGCGCCGCATCGGCTTCGTGTTCCAGCACTACGCCCTGTTCCGGCACATGACGGTGTTCGGCAACATCGCCTTCGGCCTGCAGGTGCGCCCCGGTGCCACCCGCCCGGCGAAGAGCGAGATCACCCGCCGGGTCGAGGAGCTGCTGGCCCTGGTGCACCTGCCCGGCCTCGGCGGGCGCTATCCGCGCCAGCTGTCGGGCGGCCAGCGCCAGCGCGTCGCCCTGGCCCGCGCCCTGGCGATCGAACCCAAGCTGCTGCTGCTCGACGAACCCTTCGGCGCGCTCGACGCCAAGGTGCGGAAGGAGCTGCGGGTGTGGCTGCGCGAACTGCACGACCGCTCCGGCCTGACCAGCCTGTTCGTCACCCACGACCAGGAGGAGGCGCTGGAGCTGGCCGACCAGGTGGTGGTGATGCGCGACGGGCGGATCGAACAGCAGGGCGACCCGGCGGCGCTGGTCGACCGCCCGGCCACCGCCTTCGTCTCCAGCTTCCTCGGCGACGTCAACCGCCTGCCCTGCACGGTGACCGAGGGCGGCACGGTGGAGATCGCCGGGCTGCGCCTGCCGGCCGACACCCGGGGGCTGGCCGGCGGCAGCCGGGCCATCGCCGACATCCGGCCCCGCGCCATCCGGCTGGTGCCGCCCGGCACCGCAGGCGACGGCGTGGTCGCCGGCACCGCCCGGCGGGTGCTGCACAGCGCCACCACGGTGACGATCGAGGCCGAGACGACGCTGTCGCCCGACCCGATCCGGATCGAGGCCGACCGCTACGCCGCCGACCTGCCGACGCTGGCCGTGGGCGACGCGGTGGCCCTGCGCCTGCCCCAGCCCTTCGTCTTCGCCGCCGAACGGTAGGTTCTTACTCGATCGGGTCGATGTCGATCGGATCGACCCGCTGCGGCCGCCGGCTCGGGTCGTTCGGCAGCAGGCGCAGGAAGCTGGCGATGCTGGCCGCCCCGGCGAAGCCGGCGCCCACCGCCAGGGCCAGGGCCGGCCCGTGCACCGCCGCCAGGCTGAAGCACAGCGCCACCAGGGCGGCGCCGATGGTCTGGCCCAGCAGCCGCGCCTGGGCGACGATGCCGCTGGCGCCGCCGCTGCGATGCGGCGGGGCGCTGGCGATCAGCGCCTTCTGGTTCGGCGCCTGGAAGAAGCCGAAGCCCCAGCCGCACAGCGCCATGCGCCAGCAGATGTCCAGCACGCTCGGCTCCGGCGGCAGCAGGGCCATCAGCACCATGCCCAGGCACAGGATGGCCAGGCCGATGCCGCCCAGCACCCCGGCGGAATAGCGATCCGACAGCCGGCCGGCGATCGGCGCCATGATCGCCACCACCACCGGCCACGGCGTCATCAGCAGGCCGGTCTCGACCGCGCTGCGGCCCAGCGTGCCCTGGAAGTAGAAGGGCAGGGCGACGAAGGCCAGACCCTGGGTGGCGAAGGAGCAGGCGGCGGTCAGCGCCGACAGGGCGAAGATCGGCCGGCGGAACAGGTCGAGCGGCAGCAGCGGCGCCGGATGCTCCGCCTGCCGGCGCACCAGCAGCGCGCCGAACAGCACCGCCCCGGCGAGCTCCAGCCCGACCTCGAGCGCCGACGCCCGGTGTGCGCCCTCACCGATCGCCACGATCAGCAGGCCGAAGGCGCCGGCGTTCAGGGCGGCGCTGATCAGGTCGAAGCGGTGGGTCGACCGCGCGGTGTAGGGCAGGGTCGGCAGCGCCACGGCCAACGCGATGATGCCGAGCGGCAGGTTGACGGCGAACAGCCACTGCCAGGACGCGACCGCCAGGATGCCGGCGGCGACGGTGGGACCGAGGGCGGAGAAGATCGCCACGATCAGGGTGTTGAAGCCGATCCCGCGGCCGAGCAGCCGGCTGGGGTAGATGAAGCGGATCAGCGCCGCGTTCACGCTCATGATGCCGCTGGCGCCGAAGCCCTGCAGCACCCGCGCCGCGGTCAGGCTGGGCAGCGACCAGGACAGGGCGCAGGCCACCGAGGCGACGGTGAACAGCGCCAGCCCAGCCATGTAGACGGTGCGGTAGCCGATGATCTCGCCCAGCGCCGCCAGCGGCAGCAGCGAGACCACCAGCGCCAGCTGGTAGGCGTTGACCACCCAGACCGAGGCGGCCGGGCTGGCCTGCAGGTCGATGGCGATGGTGGGCAGCGCGGTGTTGGCGATGGCGATGTCCAGCACCGACACGGCGATGGCGATCGACATCGCCAGCATGGCGCCGTAGCGGCGCGGCACCGGCAGCCCGTCTGCCTGCACGGCCTTGCGGTCGGGCAGCTTGGTCGTCGCGTCCATCTCGGTCCCATCGCTCCGGAGCCGCCATCATCGCGGCAGCGGCCGGCGGGCACCAATGCAGCCACGGCGTATCAGCCGGGACGGCGCAATGAGTCGCAGGGCGCGGGCAGCCATGAGCCGGGCGCGGGGCGGCCGCCGGGGCCTTGTCCGATCGGCCGGGCTGGCGATGCGGCCCCGGGCCTATACTGGCGAGGTCACGAGGGGAGGACGACATGCATCCCAACGAGGTGCTGGGCCGCCGCTGGTTCCAGGAGGTGTGGAACGAACGGCGGATCGAGGCGGCGGACGAGATCCTGTGCGACAGCTGCGCCGCGACCGACATGCACAGCGGCGTCGGCCGCTCCAAGGGCGAGCTGAAGGAGCTCTACGCCAGGCTGCAGGAGCGGATGCCGGAGCTGCAGTTCACGGTCGAGGACGCCGTCGCCGACGACGACCGCGTCGCGCTGCGCTGGCGGGCCCGCGGCTCCGCCATCGGGCCGTCCGGGCCGGTGGCGGTCGACATCAGCGGCCTGTCCTTCGCCCGGATCGAGGGCGGCAAGGCGACGCGGATCTGGGACGCGTGGGACAAGCTCGGCCTGCTGCAGCAGCTCGGCCATGTCCCGCGCGAGCTGGACCCGACCGCGATGTGACCTGCGCTAAGGCAGCTTGCCGGTGGCGGGATGCACGGTGTGGAAGGTGGCGATCAGCGCCACCGCCTCGCCCCGGGTCGCGGGGCTCAGCACCGGCTTGCCGGCGGCGATGTCGCCCTTCACGTCGCGCAGCAGCGCGTCGATCTGGGTCAGGATCTCCTCGCGCTTCAGCCCGGCCCGCTCATGCTCGACGCTGCGGTCGTCGGAGACGGTCTGGAACAGCGAGCCCAGCCAGGCCACCAGTTCGTCGGCGCGGCCGAGCAGCTTCTGCTTGCCATCCGCCTCATAGACGATCACCGGCTCGATCTCGGTCGTCATGGCACAGCCTCCCTCGCATCGCGCCCGCATCGCCGCGGGTGCCTATGCGCAACATCGACGATCGCCGCGAAGTTCCGCACTGTCTGCGCTCTGGTAGGCAAGCCGGCCGACGTCATCCCGTGCGCGGCGCGGCACGGAGTGCTGCGGCGCAGACATGGGATCTCTTCGCCACTTCGACGAGATTCCCGCTTTCGCGGGAATGACGTTGGACAAGAAGGCCGGTGCCGGTGCGAGGCCGACTATTGATCACCCATTTTCAGGGCGGCGATGAAGGCGCTCTGCGGGATCTCGACCTCGCCGAACTGGCGCATCCGCTTCTTGCCTTCCTTCTGCTTGTCCAGCAGCTTGCGCTTGCGGCTGATGTCGCCGCCATAGCACTTGGCCAGCACGTCCTTGCGCAGCGCGGCCAGCGATTCGCGGGCGATCACCTTGCCGCCGATCGCCGCCTGGATCGCGATCTTGAACAGCTGCTTCGGGATCAGGTCCTTCAGCCGCTCGCACAGATGCCGGCCGCGGCGGTCGGCCTGGCTGCGGTGGACGATCATGGCCAGGGCGTCCACCGGCTCCTGGTTCACCAGGATCGACAGCTTCACCAGGTCGCCCTCGCGGTAGCTGTCGATCTGGTAGTCGAAGCTGGCATAGCCGCGGCTGATCGACTTCAGCCGGTCGTAGAAGTCGAACACCACCTCGTTCAGCGGCAGGCGGTAGACCAGCATGGCGCGGCCGCCGACATAGGTCAGCTCGATCTGCTCGCCGCGCCGCTCGGTGCACAGCTGCAGGATGCCGCCGAGATACTCGTCCGGCAGCATGATCGTGGCCTTGATCCAGGGCTCGTCGATCCGGGCGATCTTCATCACATCGGGCATGTCGGACGGGTTGTGCAGGTCCAGCACCGACCCGTCGGTCATCTGCAGCTTGTAGACCACCGACGGCGCGGTGGTGATCAGGTCGAGGTCGAATTCCCGCTCCAGCCGCTCCTGGATGATCTCGAGATGCAGCAGGCCCAGGAAGCCGCAGCGGAAGCCGAAGCCCAGCGCGGCCGAGGTCTCGGCCTCGAAATGGAAGCTGGCGTCGTTGAGGGCCAGCTTGCCCAGGCTGTCGCGCAGCCGCTCGAAATCGTTAGCGTCGGTCGGGAACAGGCCGCACCACACCACGGGGACCGAGGGCTTGAAGCCCGGCAGCGGCGCCGCGGCCGGGCGGCGGTCCTCGGTGAGGGTGTCGCCCACCTTGGTCTCGGCGATCTCCTTGATCCCGGCGGTGATGAAACCGACCTCGCCGGGGCCGAGTTCGCGCACCTGTATCGCCTTGGGCGTGAAATAGCCGACGCGGTCCAGCTCGCGCGCCGCACCCGTCGCCATGAAGCGCACCTTCTGGCCGACCTTCAGCGTGCCCTCGACCACCCGCACCAGGATGACGACGCCGAGATAGGGGTCGTACCAGCTGTCGATCAGCAGCGCCTTCAGCGGCGCCTCGGGGTCGGCGTGCTTCGGCGCCGGCAGGCGGTGGACGATGGCCTCCAGCACGTCGTCGATGCCGATGCCGGTCTTGGCCGAGATCAGCACGGCGTCGGAGGCGTCGATGCCGATGACGTCCTCGATCTGCTGGCGGATCCGCTCCGGCTCCGCCGCGGGCAGGTCGATCTTGTTGAGGACCGGCACCACCTCGTGGTTGGCGTCGATCGCCTGGTAGACATTGGCCAGGGTCTGCGCCTCGACGCCCTGCGAGGCGTCGACGATCAGCAGCGAACCCTCGCAGGCGGCGAGCGACCGGCTGACCTCATAGGCGAAGTCGACATGGCCGGGCGTGTCCATCAGGTTCAGCTGATAGGATTCGCCGTTCTTGGCGGTGTAGCCCAGGCGCACGGTCTGCGCCTTGATGGTGATGCCGCGCTCGCGCTCGATGTCCATCGAATCCAGCATCTGCGCCTTCATCTCGCGCATCTCCATCCCGCCGCAGCGCTCGATCAACCGGTCGGCAAGGGTCGATTTGCCGTGGTCGATATGGGCGATGATCGAGAAGTTGCGGATATGGTCCTGGGGAGAGCTCATCGGTGCGCCTGAAGCCTTGATCGGCCCGGAACATAAGGGCCCGGACCGCCCGGCGCAATGTCGCCGCCCGCAGGCCGGGAAAGCCGGCCGAAACCGGGCGGGGCCGTGTTCCCGCCGGCGGGGACTTTTGCGGCATTCCCAACCCCGTCATTGCGAGCGCAGCGAAGCAATCCATCGGGCCGTTCGTGCGGCGCGATGGATTGCTTCGTCGGCTTTGCCTCCTCGCAATGACGATTGGGGGGCTGGAGGCAACGCGTCAGTTCTGGAGCGGGTCGCCCGGCTTGCGCTGCTCCGGCGGCGGGAGCGGGCGGCGTTCGGGCTGGGGCGGCGGCCGGTGCTGCGGCTGCGCCACATGGACCGGTGGCCGGGCCGCCCGCTCCGCCTGGACCGGACGGGGCGGGGCCTGCCGGGCGGCCGCCACCGGCTGGCGCGCCGGGGCCTGGGCGATCACCGGCGGATGGCTCGCCGCCACCGGCGGATGGCTCGCCGCCACCGCGGGACGGCTCGGCGCCACCGGCGGATGGCTTGCCGCCACCGCGGGATGGGCGGCCGCGGCCTGAGGGGCGGGGGC
>NZ_JBFRHF010000032.1:0-101662 GCF_052115705.1 Inquilinus sp. 2KB_23
GACAGCCCAGCAAAGCCGCAAGCCCTCTGGCCGATACCCTCCACGCCTTGCTGGTCGACCTGCCGCTCGCGCTGCGACTGACCATCACCTTCGACAACGGCACCGAATTCGCCCTTCACCATCGCCTGCGCGACCTGCTCGACATCCAGACCTTCTTCTGCGATCCGCACGCACCCTGGCAGAAAGGCGGCATCGAAAACGCCATCGGACGACTGCGACGAGACCTGCCAAGGCGAACCGATCTCTCCGKCCTCCAGCCCCTCGATCTCATCCGCATCGCCAGACGCTACAACCACACCCCTCGGCAATGCCTGGACTTCCGCACACCTGCCGAGGTCTTCTCCTCACTGTTGCACTTCAAATGTGAGTCCACATCCCCACTTCCGCGGGGATGACAGGAACGGTGAGGTTCGGCAAGGTCTTGCCTGTGCGGGAGTAACCCGCAAGGCGCGCGCTCTCAGGCCGCCGCGGCCCCTCGGGCGATGAAGCCGGCATTGGCGAAGCCGGGCTTGGCATAGGCCAGCGGATGCCCGGTCAGGGGATCGTCGATCCGGCCGCCGGCGGCGTGCAGCACGGCATCGGCCGCCGCGGTGTCCCATTCCATGGTCGGGCCGAAGCGGAGATAGAGATCCGCCTCCCCCGCCGCGATCAGCACGATCTTCAAGGAACTGCCGAGCACCCGTCGCTCGGCGACATGGCGGTCGGCCAGCGCCGCGTCCAGCCGGGGGTCGTCCCGGTGCGACCGGCTGGTCAGCACCACCATCCCACCCTCCGGCGGGGGACGGACGGCGATCCGTTGCGGCGCCGCATCGCCCTGTTGCTGCCACGCCTCGCCGCCGGCCGCCCAGAAGCGCCGGTCGAAGGCCGGCGCCTCGACCACGCCGAGCACCGGCACACCGTCCACGACCAGCGCGATGTTGACCGTGAACTCGCCGTTGCGGCGCAGGAATTCCTTGGTGCCGTCGACCGGGTCGACCAGCCAGAAGCACTTGGCCGTGGGCGGGACGCCCTGGGCGGCGCATTGCTCCTCGGCCACCACAGGCACGCCCGGCATCAGGGCCCGCAGCTCCGGCACGATCAGCGCCTCCGCCGCATGGTCGGCGGCGGTGACCGGGCTGCCGTCCTGCTTGCGGATGCTGGCGCCGTCGAAACCGTTGTAGATCTCGAGCACCACCTGCCCGGCGCGGCGGGCGAGGTCGACCAACGCCTCGATCGGCGGCAAGTCTGGCGGCAGGGCTTGCCTGTCGGTCATGCCGCCTCGCGCAGCGCCGACCAGCTTTCCTCCAGCGCCACGTCGAAGCGGCGCAGCATCTCCGCCACCCCGGCCTCGTCGATGATCATCGGCGGACAGAAGCCGATAAGGTCGCCCGGCATGGCCCGGGTCAGCAGGCCGTGCGCCTGGGCCCGACGGACCAGTCCGGCGCCGATGCCGCGGGCCTTGTCGAAATTGGTCCGGGAGGCCTTGTCGGCCACCAGCTCGACCCCGGCGATCAGGCCCAGGCCGCGCACCTCGCCGACCAGCGGATGATCGATGTAGCGGCGCAGCCCCTCCTGCAGCGCCGTGCCGACGCGCCGGACCCGGCCGACGATGTCCATCTCGTGGTAGATCTTCAAGGTCTCCAGCGCCACCGCCGCCGCGACCGGATGGCCGCCATAGGTGTTGCCGTGGCCGAACATGCCGTGCTTGTCGCTGCCGGCCACCAACGCCTCATAGACCGGGCCCGAGACCAGCGTCGCCGCGATCGGCAGGAACCCGGCCGACAGCTGCTTGGCCACGGTCATGATGTCAGGGCGGATGCCGAAGGTGTCGCAGCCGAACCAGTTGCCGGTGCGGCCGAAGCCGCAGATCACCTCGTCGGCGATGAACAGCACGTCGTGGCGGCGCAGCACCGCCTGCACCTTCTCGAAATAGGTCCGCGGCGGCACGATCACGCCGCCCGCGCCCATCACCGGCTCGGCGATGAAGGCGGCCACCGTCTCCGGCCCCTCGGCCTGGATCGTGGCCTCCAGCTGTTCGGCGAGGCGGGTGGCGTAATCCTCCTCGCTCTCGCCGGGTTCGGCGCCGTGGTAATGATGCGGGGTGTCGACATGCACCACGCGGCTGACCGGCAGGTCGAAGCCATCCTGGGCATAGGCCAGGCCGGTCAGGCTGCCCGACATCACGGTGACGCCGTGATAGGCCTTGCGCCGGGCGATGATCTTCTTCTTCTCCGGCCGGCCCAGCGCGTTGTTGACGTACCAGGCGATCTTGACCGCGAGGTCATTGGCCTCGGATCCGGAATTGACGAACAGGGCACGTTCCAGCGGCTTCGGCGCGATCGCCATCAGCGCCTCGGCCAGGTCGACCAGCACGTCCGGCACCTTGCCGCCGAAGGCGTGGTAGAAGGGCAACTGCCGCATCTGCCGCGACGCCGCCTCGACCAGCCGCTCCTGGTCGAAGCCGAGCCCGGCGCACCACAGCCCGGCCAAGCCTTCGATGTATTCGCGCCCCTCCTCGTCATAGACGTGGATGCCCTTGCCGCGGCTGATCACCAGCGGCCCGCTCTCGCGATGGGCGCTGAGATTGGTGTAGGGATGCAAGAGATAGGCGACGTCGCGCGCGGCGGTGGAATTGGGGATCACGGGCGGCGTCCTCCGGCTGTTCGTTGGTGTCCGCCATGGTTACCGAAAGGTAAGGCATCCGTCCCGGGCGTTTCGCGCATGGCAGGGGAAAGGCGCGGGGACGCCACGGCGGCCGCTAGGGAGGGTTGCCGCCCGGCGAGATCGCCAAATCCGTCGCCGCCGGCAGACGCGGCGACACCAGCCGCAGCGTCTCGGCAATCCGGCGGATCACAACCGCGGCCGCCGAGACGCGGCGCAACGCCGGCAGTTCCACCGCCATCCAGGACAGGTAGGCCACCGGCAGAGTGACAAGCACCATCAGTGGGAAGAGCTGCGGCCACAGCAGCCCGGGCCACAGGCTGGCCAGGATCTGGCCGAGTGGCCAGTGCCAGATATAGGTGGCATAGGACAGCTCGCCGACCCGCCCATAGCCAAGAATCCGGCCTTTCGGAACCAGTGCGAGCCAAAGCGCGCCCATGGCGCAGGCCAGGATCGAGGTCAGCTCCGCCCACGCCGTGCCCCGCACCAGCACGGTCAGGCCGCCGAACACTGTGACCAGCCAGAGGGATAGCGGAATCCAGCGGCGGTAGTGATAGAGCGCGACGCCGATCATGAAGCTGATACCGAAGCCGGCCATGGCGTCGACGGGGACGATCAGGCGCGCGTTCGTGCCGAAGGTGACGGTGAGATAGAGACCGGCAACGGCGGTCAATGTCAGCGGCAGGCGCCGCGGGTGCAGCCATCCGGCAGCCCACAGCAGCGCCAGCACAATATAGCAGAGGATCTCGTAGAGCAGCGTCCACAACGACGGATTGACCAGGATCGGGTACGGAGCGGTCTCGAACACGCCAGGCAGGTCGGGCACGAACAGCCCGCTCGCGGCCTTCGGCAAGAAGAGCCACGTGTCCAGCCGGCTGAAATAGCCAAGGACCGGCAGGTTGGTCATAAGCGGCCCGATCACGAAGACCATGATGGCGGAGAACAGCAGCAGCGGCGGGAAAATCCGCATTGCCCGGGCCGCGGCGTAAGCGCTGAGCGAGGCTCGCTTCTCCAGGCTCATCGCCACCATGATGCCGCTGAACAGGAAGAACAGCCTCAGCGCGTTCTTGCCCATCAGGATCAGTGTCGCCACGAATGCAGGATCGTACTGTTGATAATAGGGTTTCAGACCGCTGATCTCGATCGAATGGACGAAAATGATGAACAGCGCACCGATCATGCGGCACAGATGGAAGTTGTTCTGCCGCGGCTCCATCGCCTTCTGCAGTGTCCGCAAGCGGGCCTCCATGGCGTCCGGCGCCGTCGCTGCGGACGACCGGCATCGCGTCGACCCTCTTCTGCAGGCGACGTGGCCCCGCCCCGCAGCCATGCGCGTCGACATACGTGGCTGGTCGATCAAGCATCCGGCACGACACGATTGTTGATCAAGGCGGCCACAAGGCGAGGAGGACTACCCGAAGGACGGAGGGCCCGGCCGTCTCAGCCCTCATGCGTCTCGTGCCGGCGGCCGAGGGCGACGGCCAGGGTCAGGGCCAAGCAGGGAGTGGCCGACAGCGAGCGGAAGGAGTCGATCTCGCCTTCATGCACCACGAAGCAGGCATCGGCGATCGGGTAGACCGGGCTGAGGTCGCTGTCGGTGATGGCGACGATCGGCACGCCGGCGGCCCGGGCCCGGCGCGCCACCTCCTGCACATCGGGGGCATAGCTGCGGAAGGTGACGACGAACAGCGCGTCGCCGGGGCGGATCGCCCGCGCCTGCTCCGCCAGCATGCCGCCGAAATTGTCGAGCAGGTGGACCGGCCGATCGAGCTGGGCCAGCAGGTAGGACATGTAGACCGCGATCGGGAAGGACCGGCGCTGCGCCACCAGGTGGATGCAGTCCGCCTGGGCCAGGATGTCGACCGCCCGGGCGAACATCACCGGGTCGACATCGCCGCGCAGCCGCTCCAGCGCGCCGATCGATGTGTCGATGAAGGCGTTGAGCGGACCAGATTCCGTCTCCGCCTCGCCGAAGCGGGCGTCGAGGGTGCGGATGCGGACGTCGTAGCTGGGCATCCGTTCGACCAGCTGGGCCCGGAACAGCCGCTGCATCTCGGAGAAGCCATCGAAGCCCAGCGCCTGGGCGAAGCGCACCAGGGCCGAAGGCTGGACGTCGGCCCGGGCGGCGATCACCGCCACCGTCTCCAGCGCGATCACGTCGGGATGGGCCAGGGCGAATTCGGCGATGGTCTTGAGCCGCTTGCTGAGACCGGGATAACGGGCCGCGATCGCCGCCCGCAGCGCCTCGAAACTGTCCGGCGCCGCCTCGACCATGTCCGCATCCATCCCCGCCATGCGCAGCGACCCCGTTCCAAATGTTCCAACTCCTGGAACAATAATCCCGGAATCCCCGGGCGGGAAACCGCCATTCGCGATGGCCGGGCCGCCGGAGAGGTGGTATAGACCAGTCGGCGCGAGACACGAGCGGGCTGACGCGGCCGGCACGGCTTGCTAGCGTCCCGCGCCACCATCACCGGGACCAGGGCATGGCGACACGCATCCATATCGGCGTCGACGGCGGCGCGACCGGCACCAGGCTTCGCGCCGTCGATCCGGACGGCCGCATCCTCGGCGAGGGCACGGCCGGCCCGTCGAGCCTGACGCTGGGCGTCGACGCCGCCTGGGCGCAGATCCGGATCGCGCTGGCCGCCGCCGGCATCGCCGAGGCGGATCACCCCGACACCACCGTCGCCTGCGGACTGGCCGGCACCGGCCGGCCGGAGAAGCGCGCCGATTTCCGCGCCAAGGCCCCCGGTTTCGCCAGGCTGCGCCTGTGCTCCGACGCCCATGCCACGACGCTGGGCGCCCATGCCGGCCGGCCCGGCGCCGCGATCGCGCTGGGCACCGGCACGGTCGGCAGCGCCCTGTTCGCCGATGGCGGCACCCGCCAGGTCGGCGGCTGGGGCTTCCCGGTCGGCGACGAGGGCAGCGGCGCCTGGCTCGGCCTCAAGGCACTGGGCGAGGCGCTGCAGCTGCTGGATGGTCGTAATGTCGAGCCGTCAGGTGGCTCGGCCCTGCACCGGGCGATGTACGAGACCTGCGGCGCCACCGCCCCCGAGCTGCTGTCCTGGACCTACCAGGCGCCCTCGACCAAATACGCCACCCTGGCGCCGATCGTGGTGCGGCTGGCCGAGCAGGGCGACCCCGCCGCGGTCCGGCTGATGCGGGCCGCGGGGCGCGAGGTCGACCGGCTGGCCCGCGCCCTGGACCCCGACGGCGTCCTGCCCTTCTGCGCCGGCGGCAGTCTGGCGGCACCGCTGCGCCCCTACATGGACCCGGCGATCACGGCCCGGCTGCGCCCGCCGCAGGGCGACGCCCGCGACGGCGCGGTGCTGCTGGCCCGGTCCCTGGCCCCCGGCGAAGCCTGGAGCGACGCATGAGCAAGATCCTGGAAGGCCGCATCCTGACGCCCGACGGCTGGGTCGCCGGCCGGCTGCATTTCGACACCCATATCCGCAGCGTCGAGCCGGTTCCGGGGCTCGAAGGCCCGCTGGTGATCCCGGGCTTCATCGACCTGCACTGCCATGGCGGCGGCGGCGGCGACGCGATGGAGGGCGAGGAGTCGGTCCGCACCCTGGCCCGCACCCATGCCCGGCACGGCACCACTGCGCTGCTGGCCACCACCATGACCTCCCCGGTCGAGGAGATCGGGCCGGCGCTGGACGGCGCCAGCCGGGTCGTCGCCGGCCGACGCCCGAACGAGGCGCGGGTGCTGGGCGTGCATCTGGAAGGCCCCTTCATCAGCCCCGACCGGCTGGGCGCCCAGCCGCCCTATGCCATCCCGGCCGACCTCGCCCTGATGGCCCAGTTCTGCGACCGCGCCGACATCCGGGTCATCACCTGGGCGCCGGAGGCCGACCCCGACGGCAGCCTGCAGGCCTTCCTGGCGGCGCGCGACATCCGGGTGCAGCTGGGCCATTCCTCCTGCGACTACGAGACCGCGGCCGAGGCCTTCGCCCGCGGCGTCGACGGCGTCACCCACATGTTCAACGCCATGACCGGGCTGCACCACCGGGCGCCAGGCATCGTCGGCGCCGCCTTGGCCCATGCCGAGCATGCCGAGCTGATCCCCGACCTGCTGCATGTCCATCCCGGCGCGATCCGGGCCGCGCTGCGGGCGATCCCGTCGCTGTACGCCGTCACTGACGCCACCGCCGCCTCCGGCATGCCGGACGGCGACTACCGGCTGGGCCGCTACACCGTGCGCAAATGCGGCAACGGCGTGCGGCTGGACGACGGCACCCTGGCCGGCAGCTGCCTGACCATGGACCAGGCCTTCGCCAACCTGGTCTCGATCGGCCTGGCGCCGGAGGAGGCGTCGCGCCGCACCGCCACGCTGGCCGCAGACTATCTCGGCCTGGCCGACCGCGGCCGCCTGACGCCCGGCGCCTGGGCGGACATCGTTGTTCTCGACGCCGATCTGAAGATCCGCAGCGTCCATGTCGAAGGAGAGTCCATTGACCTCGATCATGCTTGAGGAGGCGCGCGAGGCGCCCGCCCGCATCGCCGAGCTGCTCGCGGCCGACGGCGACCTCTATCGCGACCTGGCCGTCCGGCTGCGCGCCACCCGGCCGCGCTTCGGCGTCACCATCGCACGTGGCAGCTCCGACCACGCCGCCACCTATGCCGCCTACCTGCTCGGCAGCCGGCTCGGCGTCGTCACCGCCTCGCTGCCGCCCTCGCTCGAGACGCTGGGGCACAGCGACCTGGACCTGAAGGGCAGCGTTGCCATCGCCGTGTCGCAGTCCGGCCGCAGCCCCGATCTGGTGACGCCGCTGCGCCGCGCCCGCGAGCGCGGGGCGCTGACCATCGCGATCCTGAATTCGACCGACAGCCCGGCGGCCCAGGCCGCCGAGATCGTGCTGGACCAGCATGCCGGGCATGAACGGGCGGTGGCCGCAACCAAATCCTACATCGCCAGCCTGGTGGCGGCCGCGCGGCTGGTCGCCGAATGGGCCGAGGATGCCGAGTTGAAGGCCGCGCTGCAGCGGCTGCCCGAGGCGCTGGAAGCGGCGACGCGCTGCGACTGGTCGGCTGCGGTCGAGACCCTGGTCAAGGCCGACCGGATGATGGTGGCGGGGCGCGGCCTGAACCTGGGCGTCGCCCAGGAGAGCGCGCTGAAGTTCAAGGAGACCTGCATCCTGCAGGCCGAGGCGATGAGCGCGGCCGAGATCATGCACGGACCGAAGGCGCTGGTCGAAGCCGGCTACCCCGTGCTGGCCTATGCCCCCAACGACGGCGGGCGGGACAGCGTGCTGAAGATGGCGGCGGAGTTCCGCGGCCTCGGCGCCAACGTGCTGCTGGCCGGCGCGCCGGGGGTCGAGGGCGCCACCCTGCCGCTGCCGCCGCCGCTGCACCCGGCGCTGGACCCGATCCTGGCGATCGGCGCGTTCTATCCCTTCGTCGCCAGCCTGTCGGTGGCCCGCGGCCTGTCGCCCGACGCGCCGCGCAACCTGAGCAAGGTGACCGAGACGGTCTGACCCACCGATTCGGCCCGGATCCCGCTGATCATCCCGGACGGCCCACCAGGGCCGATCCGGGATATTTTTTGGCCCCGCCGCCCCGCCGGCGGATGGGAAACGAAGCGGAACGGGGCGAAAATCCGGCTTTGTAACAAAGTGATTCACGCCGGACCCGCAATCGCTTTACCTTCTGCCCAAAGCGCGGGCATCCGGCCCGCCGATATCGAAGTGGGGAGATTCGCATGAGCAGAGTCCGCAGCGGGACGTTCGCCTCGATTCTGGCGCTGGCCACGATCCTTGGCGGCTCGGCCGCCTGGGCCGATGTGACCATCGGCGCCGGCTTCGTGCTGAGCGGCGGCAATGCGCCCTATGGCCTGCAGGAGCGCCGTGGCGTCGAAGCCGCGGTCGAGGCGATCAACGCCGCCGGCGGGGTCAACGGCGAGAAGATCAAGGTGGTGTTCGGCGACGATGCCGGCGACCCGCGCCAGGCGGTGCAGGTGGCCAACCAGATGGTCAACGACAAGGTGGCGGCCGTGATCGGCCACACGCTGTCGGGTTCGACCGTCGCCGCCGCCGCGGTCTATGACGAGGAAGGCGTGATCATGATCACGCCGTCGGCCACCGCCGTGGACCTGACCGAGAAGGGCTACAAGACGGTGTTCCGCACCGTCGTCCGCGACGACCAGCAGGGCAACGTGGCCGGCGCCTACATCGCCGCGCACTTCAAGGACAAGAAGATCGCCTTCGTCCAGGATGCGACCACCTACGGCAAGGGCCTGGCCGACGCCACCAAGGCGGCGGTCAACGCCGCCGGGGTCAAGGAAGCGGCCTATGAGACAATCACGCCGGGCGAGCTCGACTACTCCGCGACCATCTCGAAGCTGAAGGCCGGCAATATCGACGTCGTCTATTACGGCGGCCTGTACAACGAGGCCGGGCTGCTGCTGCGGCAGATGCGCGACCAGGGGCTGAAGGCGCAGTTCATCTCCGGCGACGGCCTCTACGCCCAGGATTTCTGGTCGATCGTCGGCCCGGCCGGCGAGGGCGTGCTGCTCACCGTCGACCAGCTGCCGGAGAACAACCCGGCGGCCAAGGACGTGGTCGCATCGCTGAAGGCCAAAAACATCGACCCGGCCGGCTACACCCTCTACGCCTACGCCGCGGTCCAGGTCTGGGCCGAGGCGGCGAAGAAGGCCGGCTCGACCGACCCCGCGAAGGTTGCGGCCGCGATGCATGACGGCAGCAGCTACAAGACCGTGATCGGCGACATCGCCTATGACGCGAAGGGCGACCGCATCAAATCCGACTACTCCCTGTTCCGCCGCGTCGGCACGGCCTTCGAGCCGGCGAAGTAAGCAGCAGTCTCGATCGCTGCGGAGACCCAGGGGCCGGCCTTGTGCCGGCCCCTTTTCTACGGCTTCTGCCGCAGCAGCCGTTCGTCGACCAGGAAGTCGACGCCGCGCAGCCATGCCGTGTCTGTGTCGCCTCGAATCTGGCCCTGGACATGGGCCACGTACTGCCCACTGCGCAGGTCGGCAATCCGGAGATCCATCGTCGAGATCAGGGTGGAGACCTTGTGCACCGTGGGCAGCACCGCCAGCTCCGCCCCGCTTTTCCGCGCCACATCCAGCCAGCAGCCGCCGCAGCCGTATCGCGGCGCGGTCGCCGCGACCTCGGCGGCGAGAGGCGCGAGGTCGACCGGACGATAGCGGCCGGACTGCTCCAGCTTGCGGGCCAACTGCGCGGTGGCCAGTGCGATACGCGCGCCGTGATCGGGCGACGCCGCCTCGCCGCTGGTGTCGGCCAGCTCGAACGGGAACACCGCCACGGTCGCCGGCGTCTGCGCCCCGGCCGGCCCGGCGGCCAGGACGACGATCAGCAGCAGCCACCGCAGCACCATCCCCCGGCCCTCCGCCTTTGCGACCGGACCAGCCTAGGCCGCGGCTGCTGTGTCGGAAACGCGACTTACGGACGAGGCGCAGCCTTTACGCCACGCCGCGCCCGCCTTACATCGGCGTGATGCCGCCCTCCCCCAGATCGCTTTTGCTCGCCCTCGCCGCCGGCTTGGCCCTGGCCGCGGCGGGCCCGGCCGCGGCCCAGTCCGCCTCCGCGCCGACGCCGAAGGAGGCCAGCCCCGGCCTCGACCCCACCCTGCTGGGCTCGGTGCTGCAGCGGGCGGCGGCGCTGCCGCGGCTGCATGCGCTGATCATCGCCCATGACGGGGTGACGGTGGTCGAGCGCGCCTTCCACGGGCCGGGGCTGGACCAGCCGGTCAACATCAAGTCGGCTTCGAAGACGATGATGTCGGCGCTGGTCGGGATCGCCATCGAGCACCGCGTCTTCACCGGCGTCGACCAGCCGATCGCCCCGATCTTCGCCGGCTTCCTGCCGCCCACGCCGGATCCGCTGCTGGGCCGGATCACCATCGACCATCTGCTGTCGATGCGGGCCGGGCTGGACCGCACCTCCGGTCCCAACTACAGCCGCTGGACGCAAAGCGCGGACTGGGTGCGCTACATCCTGGCCCAGCCCTTCGTCGACCAGCCCGGCGGGGGCATGCTGTATTCGACCGGCGACACCCACCTGCTGTCGGCGGCACTGACCCGGGTCACCGGCCGCAGCACCCTGGCGCTGATGCGCGACTGGCTGGGCGGCCCGCTGGGCATCGCCATCCCGGCCTGGCCGCGCGACCCCCAGGGCATCTATGTCGGCGGCAACGACATGCGGCTGTCGCCCCGCGCCCTGCTGCGCCTGGGCGAGCTGTACCGGCATGACGGCATGGTCGGCGGCCGCCGGGTGCTGCCGCAGGGCTGGGTGCAGGCTTCGTGGACGCCCCGCACCCGGTCGCCCCACACCGGCCATGCCTATGGCTATGGCTGGTTCATCACCGCGGCGCGCGGCCATCCGGTCTATTACGCCTGGGGCTTCGGCGGCCAGATGCTCTATGTCGTGCCCGATCTGGGCCTGACCGTGGTCATGACCTCGAACCCGGCGGCGCCGTCGAACGACGGCTACGTCCAGGACCTGCACGGGCTGCTGGCCGACGGTATCGTGGCGGCGGCGGAAGCGGCCGGGAAGCCGGCGATCTAGGCTGGTACCGGACAACGAAAAAGGGCCGATGCAATGCACCGGCCCTTCGAAACCTTGCCGAGGATGAGGCTTACGCCTTTTCCTTGCCCTGCTCCTGGGGCTTGTTGTCGCGACGCTCGGTGATGCGGGCGGCCTTGCCGCGGCGGTCACGGAGGTAATAGAGCTTGGCGCGGCGGACGGCACCGCGACGCACGACCTCGATCGAGTCGATGCGCGGGCTGTACAGCGGGAAGACGCGCTCGACGCCCTCGCCATAGCTGATCTTGCGCACGGTGAAGTGGCTGTTCAGGCCGGCGTTCTTGCGGCCGATGCAAACGCCCTCATAGGCCTGCACGCGCTCGCGCGTGCCTTCGATGACCTTGACGTTGACCTTGACCGTGTCGCCGGGCTGGAAGTCCGGGACCTTGCGGTCGGCGGTGAGCTTCTCGATCTGCTCCTGCTCGATCGTCTGGATGATGTTCATGGCTCTAGTCCTTCTTGTTCATTGGTGTCGCTTCGCCAATCGCTTGGCGATCTCGGCCCGGGCGCTTTCGGACGTGGCTCCCGCCGCCCTGCTCCCTCTCGGGATGCGCGGCGAGGTATCGCTGCCAGAGGTCCGGGCGTCGCTCCCGGGTGATGCTTTCCGCCTGGTCCAGGCGCCAGCGCCGCACCTTGCCGTGATCGCCGGAGACCAGGATCTCCGGCACCGCGCGCGGTGCGCCGTCAACGCCTGTCCACAGGGCCGGCCGGGTATAGTGCGGATACTCCAGGAGCCCCGCCCCGAACTCGTCCCCGAAACTCTCCTCCCCGGCGCTGTCCGCGTTGCCCATGACGCCGGGGAGCAAGCGCACCACGGCATCGATCAGGGCCAGCGCGGCGACTTCGCCGCCGGACAGGATGAAATCGCCCAGGCTGACCTCCTCCGCGCCTTGCGCGTCGAGAAGCCGCTGGTCGACCCCTTCGTAGCGGCCGCAGAGCAGGACGATCGCCTGTTCCGCCGCCAACTCCCGCACCAGCGCCTGATCCAGCAGCCGGCCGCGGGGGCTCAGATAGATCAACCGCTCCCCCGGCCGCCGCACCGCCTGGATGGCGGTGTCGAGAACCTGGGGAAGCATGACCATGCCGGCGCCGCCCCCGAAGGGGGCGTCGTCGACCGAGCGGTGCTTATCGCGCGCGAAACCGCGAATGTCCACCGATTCCAGCGCCCAGTCGCCCCGCGCCAGCGCTTTTCCGGCCAGGGACTGGCCGAGCGGCCCCGGAAACATCTCCGGGAACAGCGTCAGGATGCGGGCGGTCCAGGCCATCTCAGACCTGGTCGTCCGGGCCGGGTTCGCCTGCCGGCGGCGGCTCCGCCGGTTCCAGCAGCCCGACCGGCGGGTCGATCACCACGCGGCGGCCGGCGATGTCGACCACCGGCACCACCGCCAGGGTGAACGGCACCATGATGGTGCCGCCCTCGGCCCGCGCGACCTCCAGGAACTCCCCGGCGCCGAAGTCGAAGACGGCGCGGATCGTGCCGAAGCGCGACCCGTCGGCGAGTTCCATCGTCAGGCCGATCAGGTCGGCATGGTAGAACTCGTCCTCCTCCGGCTCCGGCAGGGCGGCGCGGTCGACATAGAGCCGCACGCCGCGCAAGGCATGGGCCGCGTCGCGGTCGGCCACGCCGTCGATGCGCGCGATCCAATGGTCCTTGGCCCAGGACAGCAGATGCAGCGCGAAGCGGCGCGAGCCGGCCTCGTCCGAGACCGGGCCGTAGGCGGTCAGGTCATCCGGCGCGGCGGTGAAGGGCTTGACCTTCACCATGCCGCGGACGCCGTGCGCCCCGGTGATCTGGCCGACGCAGACCTTGGCAGGTTGGGACATCGCGGAGGCTCCGATTGCGGTCCTCCCCCGCCCTTCCACTCCTGTCATGCCACGGCTTGACCGTGGCATCCAGGGGCAGCAAGAGCTGCTTTTGGTGGCCCCTGGATTGCCCGGTCAAGCCGGGCAATGACAATGAAAGAACGAAGGGGAGAAGGCGCTCGGATCAGCCCTCGGCCGGAACGGCAGCGGCGGCGTCGGCAGCGGCCTTGGCGCGCTCCTGGGCCTTCGCCTTCGGGGCGGACTTGGACGGGGTCTCGCGCCAGGTCGGCATCGGCGCCAGCTCGGCCTGGCCGAGGAACTTGGCGACGCGCTCGGTCGGCAGGGCGCCGACCGACAGCCAATGCTTGATGCGCTCGGCCTTCAGCACCAGACGCTCCGGATGATCCTTCTCGAGCATCGGGTTGTAGGTGCCGACCTTCTCGATGAAGCGGCCGTCGCGCGGGCTGCGCGTGTCGGCGATGACGATCGAGTAGAACGGGCGCTTCTTGGCGCCGCCACGGGTCAGGCGGATCTTGACGGACATTACGGTACTCTCCTCAGGGTCAATCTATCGTTTTGCACGGGGGTGGCCGGACGAAGTGCGGCCGCCCCTACATCTTGAAGCCGGGCGGCAGCATGCCTGGCGGCAGCTTGGGCATGCCGCGCATCATCCCGGCCTTCCCCAGCTTCTTCATCCGCTTCATCATGTCCGCCATCTGCTGATGCTGTTTCAGCAGCTTGTTGACATCCTGCACCGTGCTGCCGGAGCCGGCGGCGATGCGGATCTTGCGCTTGGCGTGGATGATCTTGGGGTTGCGGCGCTCGACCGGCGTCATCGACGAGATGATCGCCTCCTGCCGCTTGATCATCTTGTCGTCCAGGCCGGCGGTCTTCATCTGGTCCTTGATCTTGCCGACCCCGGGCAGCATGCCCATCAGGCCCTGCAAGCCGCCCATCTTGCGCATCTGGCGCAGCTGGGAGGCGAGGTCCTCGAGATCGAACTCGCCCTTCTGGATCTTAGCGGCGAGCTTCTCGGCGTCTTCCTTCTCGATCGTCTGCGACGCCCGCTCGACCAGGCTGACGACGTCGCCCATGCCGAGGATGCGGTTGGCGATGCGGTCGGGATGGAACAGCTCAAGCGCGTCCATCTTCTCGCCCGTGCCGATCAGCTTGATCGGCTGGCCGGTGACGGCGCGCATCGACAGGGCGGCGCCGCCGCGGCTGTCGCCGTCGACCCGGGTCAGGACGATGCCGGTGACGCCGACCCGCTCATGGAAGGTGCGGGCGACGTTGACCGCGTCCTGTCCGGTCATGGCGTCGGCCACCAGCAGGGTCTCGGTCGGCTTGGTGGCGTCGCGGATGGCGACCACCTCAGCCATCAGCTCCTCGTCGATGGCGAGGCGGCCGGCAGTGTCGAGCAGGACGACGTCGAAGCCTTCGAGGCGGCCGCGCTCCAGCGCGCGGCGGGCGATGGCCAGCGGCTCCTGCCCCGGCACGATCGGCAGGGTGGTGACGCCGATCTGCTCGCCGAGGATCTTCAGCTGCTCCTGCGCCGCCGGGCGCCGGGTGTCCAGCGACGCCATCAGGACCTTGCGGTTGTCGCGGTCCTTCAGGCGCAGGGCCAGCTTGCCGGTGGTGGTGGTCTTGCCCGAGCCCTGCAGGCCGACCATCAGCACCGGCACCGGCGGCACGGCGATCAGGTTGATCGGGGTCGGGGCGTTGATGTCGGGCATCTCGCCGGGCGTGCCGCCCAGCATCTCGATCAGGCAGTCATGGACGATCTTGATGACCTGCTGGCCCGGCGTGACCGACCGCAGCACCTCATGACCGACCGCGCGCTCGCGCGCCTTGTCGATGAAGTCCTTGACCACCGGCAGGGCGACGTCGGCCTCGAGCAGCGCCACGCGCACCTCGCGCAGGGCGGCGCCGACATCGGCCTCCGACAGCGCGCCGCGCTTGCGAAGCCGGTCGAAGATGTCGCCGAGACGGCCGCTCAGTCCTTCGAACATGATCGCCCTTACGAATCCCGCGATCCCAAACGGAAAAACGCCAGTGCGCGACACTCGCGAACTGGCGGCACCCCTTGGGGTCTCGCTGCGGGCCAATCCCGCAACGGTGGGTCTTTTAGGCGGGGGACGCGCCGGAGTCAACCAAAGCGGCCAGCGACCCCTTCCCTACCGCTGCCCGTCGTCCCGGCGCAGCACCAGGATGAAGCCGTCCTCGCCCGGCAGGCCGCGGCCGGCCTCGGAAGGGACGGCGCCCTCGACCGGCACCGGGTCGACGCGGTCGAGGAACGCCTCCATCGCCGCCACCGACCAGTTCCAGATCGTCTTGTCCCGCGGCACCGCGCCGATCGCGTCGTAGAAGCGGCGCGCGCCGTGGTTGACGGGATCCATCTCCCAGCGCACCCGCATGTCCTGGGACACGCCCTTGTCGGCCAGCGCCCGCATCAACTGCCGGCCGACGCCCTGGCTGCGCGCCCGCTCGCGGACATAGACGTCGTCGACGCGGATGAAGTCGCCGCCCGCCCAGATCGAATAGTCGATGGTGTAGCTGAGATAGCCGACCACGCCGCTGCCATCCTCGGCGATCAGGCCGCGAAAGCGCGGCGGCACCTCGGCCAGCGCCTCGTCGAGATCGGCGCGCTGCGCCGTGATCGCCGCGGACTGGCCGGTGTGGGCCGCCAGCTCGCGCAGCATGTCGAGCAGCATCGGCACATCCGCGGCCACCAGCGGCCGCACGCTCAGGTCGCACATCACAGAGCCTCTCCCACCTTCCCAAGGGGTTCGGGAGGGGCCGGGGCATGGGCGGACCTCGCCCTGACGCCGGCTCGCCGCCCGGGGACACCCCGCCCGGTCACACGCAATCCTTCGACGGCAGGTCTCCTGGCTCGCGGGTCGCCGCCTCGCACCCCCTTCCCGGACCGGCTCCGGTGGCTTCGGGTACAGACTCGCCGCCTACAGTTGCGGGGGCAGCGCCGGCATGACCCCAAATTGGGGAGTGACCGGCTTCCCTTTTTCACCCCGGTCTCCCGGGGCACCGTCGGCCGCCATGCTACCCGGCGGCCCCCGCCCTGTCGATCACGCAGGCCTTAGGCCTCGCACCCATGGCCGCGATGATGCCATATGGAGGGGGAGAGACTTGGGAGTGGGCGATGGACGGGCTGCCGTTCTGGAAGATGCATGGGCTGGGCAACGACTTCGTGGTGCTGGACGCGCGCGAGCGGCCGATCACGATCCATCCCGACCAGGCCCGCCGCATCGCCAACCGGCACCGCGGCGTCGGCTTCGACCAGCTGCTGGTGATCGAGCCGACGCAGACGCCGGGCGCCGATGTGTTCATGCGCATCCTGAACGCCGACGGCACCGAATCCGGTGCCTGCGGCAACGGCACGCGCTGCGTCGCCGCGCTGGTCATGGCCGACACCGGCGCCGAGACGCTGGCGGTCGAGACCCGCGCCGGCCTGCTGGAATGCCGCACGGCACCCGGCGGCGTCACCGTCGACATGGGCCCGGCCCGGCTGGGCTGGCAGGACATCCCGCTGGCGCATGAGGCCGACACGCTGCATTTGCCGGTGTCGTCCGGCGCGCTGTCGGACCCGGTGGGCGTGTCGATGGGCAACCCGCACGCCATCTTCTTCGTGCCCGACGCCGAGGCGGTGCAGATCGACGGCGTCGGCCCGGTGCTGGAGCACGACCCGCTGTTCCCCGAGCGCGCCAATATCGGCGTGGTCCAGGTGCTGGGCCCCGACCGGCTGCGCTACCGGGTGTGGGAGCGCGGGGTCGGCGTCACCCAGGCCTGCGGCAGCGGCGCCTGCGCCGGCGCCGTCGCCGCCATCCGCCGCGGCCTGGCGGACCGCACCGTCTTTGTGGTGCTGGACGGCGGCGACCTGCTGATCGAGTGGCGCGAGAGCGACGGCCATGTGCTGATGACCGGCCCGGCCGAGACCAGCTTCGCCGGCATCCTGTCGCGCGACCTGCTGGACGCACCGAAAGACGCGTAGCCCTATCGCAGCGCTGCCAGCAGCGCCGCGATCACTGTCCCCGGCGCCGTCGCGCGCATGACGCTGCCCATCACCGCGATGCCGGCGAATCCGGCAGCCAGGAGCCCGGCCACCAGATCGGGTTCGACGCCGCCGAGCGCGATCACCCGCCCGGGATGGCGGCGGGCGATGGCGCCGGCTGCGGCGAGTGACAGCACAGGGACGTAGCCCGGCTTGCTCGCGGTCGGCGCCAGCGGCCCCAGGGTGACGTAGTCGGCGCCGGCCGCGAGCGCGGCCCCGACCTCCGCCCCGGAGTGGCAGGAGGCGCCGATCAGCGCGGACGGTCCGAGCCGATGCCGTGCCGAGACCGGGTCTCCGCCGCCCGCGAGGTGCAGCCCGTCGACCTCGGCCGCCCCCTCCAGCTCGGCATGGACCGTGACGACCGCCCCGACCGGCCGCGCCAGGGCCTGGATCCGGCGCAGCAGGGCGCGGCGCTCCGCCGCCGGCAGGTCCTTCTCGCGCACACTGACCCAGCGGCAGCCGGCGGCCAGCGCCGCCGCCACCACGGCTTCGAGCGGCCGTGCCGCCTGGCTGCGATCGGTGATCAGCAGCAGCGCCGGCGCCGGCAGCCTGGTCACGTCCCGATCAGGCCGAGCTGCGGGCTGGAGGGGTCGGCGAGGTGGCGCTTGGGGATGCGTCCGGCCAGCGCGGCCAACCGCCCGCCCTCGACCCCCGCCCGCATCGCCCGGGCCATGCGCAGCGGGTCGCGCGCCTTGGCGATGGCGGTCGACAGCAGCACGGCGGAACAGCCCAGCTCCATCGCGAGCGCCGCGTCCGAGGCGGTGCCGATGCCGGCGTCGAGCACCACCGGCACCGACAGGCGGCTGCAGATCATCTCGATCGCATGCGGGTTGGAGATGCCGAGGCCGGAGCCGATCGGCGAGCCCAGCGGCATCACCGCGGCGCAGCCGACATCGGCCAGCCGCAGGCAAGTGACGAGGTCGTCGTTGCAGTAGGGCAGCACCACGAAGCCGTCGCGCACCAGCTCGTCCGCCGCCTCGACCAGCTGGGCCACGTCCGGATACTGGGTCTCGCGATCGCCGATCAGCTCCAGCTTCAGCCAGTTGGTGCCCAGCGCCTCGCGCGCCAGCTGCGCCGTCAGCACCGCATCCCGCTTCGTCATGCAGCCGGCGGTGTTGGGCAGCAGGCGCCAGCGGTCGCCGACCAGGTCGACCAGGCTTTCGGCATAGCCCTCCAGGCTGATACGGCGGATCGAGGCGGTGACGATCTCCGCCCCCGACGCCTCGATCGATTCCAGCATCAGCTGCCGGTTGGGATAGCCGGCGGTACCGATCAGGAGGCGCGACTGCAGCGCCACGCCGGCAATGATCAGGGGATCCTGCATATCCATTTTCTCCTCAGCCGCCCTGGCCCCTAACCGCCCTGAAATGGGCGGACGATCTCGACCCGGTCGCCGGCCGCCAGCTGCCGCTCCGGCCAGCGCGCCCGCGGCAGTACGGCGTCGTTCAGCGCCACCGCCGTGCCGCGCGCCGCCGGGTCGATGCCCTTGGCCAGCAGCAGGTCGAGGATGCTGATTCCGATGACGGCTTCGACCTCGCCGTTCACGACCACATTCATTGCGCCGCCTCCGCGATCCGGGTGAAGCGGTCGATGCGGAACGGCTCGGCCGCCGCCGTCAACCGGCCTTCCAGGATGGTTCCGGCCACCGCCTCGACCGTGGCCGGCAGCAGCAGGATGCCGTTGCGATGGTGCCCGGTGGCGAAGACCAGCCCGTCGATCGCCGACGGGCCCAGGATCGGCGCGTCGTCGCGGCTGCCGGGCCTGAGGCCGGCCCAGCTTTCGACCACTGGCAGCTCCTCGATCCCCGGCAGCACCCGCCACGCGGCGTCGAGCAGCGACAGCATGCCGCCGGCGGTGACGGTGGTGTCGAAGCCGCGCTCCTCCACCGTGGCGCCGATGATCAGGCGGCCGTCGAGGCGCGGCACCAGATAGGCCTTGCCGGCCCACAGCACGTGGCGCAGCAGCGGCGCCGCCGGGTCCATCTGCAGTGCCAGCATCTGGCCCTTCACCGGCCGCACCGGCGGCAGCGCCTCGCGCGGGATGCCGGCGATGCCGCCGGACCAGGCCCCGGCCGCCAGCACCACCACATCCGCCGGCCGCGCCGTGCCGGCGACCACCACGCCGGTGGCCCGGCCGCGATCGGTGACGACGGCGTCGACCGCAGCATGGTCGTGCACCACGCCGCCGGCCCGGCGCAGCGCCTCGGCCAGGGCCGGCACCAGCCAGCGGTTGTCGACCTGGTGGTCGGCCGGGCTGTGCACCGCGGCAGCCAGGCCGGGGCGCAGCATCGGCTCGCGCTTCAGCAGTTCGGCCCCGGTCAGCCTTGTCAGATCGACCCCGAGCCGGGTCTGGAATTCGGCGGAGAAGCGCAGCTCCGCCGCATCGTCGCGGGTCAGGGCCACCGCCAGCGTGCCCTCGTCGCGATAGCCGATGGGCAGGCCCGAGGCGGCCTCGACCTCCCGCGCGAAACCGGGCCAGAGCGCCTGGGCATGGCGGCAGAAGCCGAACAGCGCCTCCTCGCCCGGCTCGGCCTCGAGGCCGGCGGCGAGCATGCCGGCGGCGGCCCAGCTGGCCTCGCGCCCGACCGGCCCGCGGTCGTAGACGTCGACCGGGCAGCCGGCCCGGGCCAGGCGCCAGCCGATGGCCAGACCGTTGACTCCGGCGCCGACGATGGCGACGCGCGGTTTCGCGCCGCGCAGCGGTGGCGTGTCGGGAAGATCGTCCCGATAGCGGGACGGATTCGGAATGCCGGTCACCTCAGGCTCCCTCCGCTGGCATGATCCAGGTCAGGTTCGATGGGTATGATCTCAGCCCGCCGTAACGGTGGGCACCCCAGCCGATGCCGCCATTTCAGTCCCGGTTGCGGGCGGGTGCAACCCTTTTCTGCAGGCGGCCCAGACCCGCGCCGGCCCGACTTACGAAGTTCACATGCGGCGTGGTAAGAAGCGCGCATGACAGAACAGACCAACGACAGCGGCGCAGGGGCGCCGAAAAAAGGGTGGTTCACCCGACTGAAGGAGGGGCTCTCGCGCTCCTCCGCCAAGCTGACCGAAGGCATCAGCAGCATCTTCACCAAGCGCAAGCTGGACGATGCCACGCTGGAAGAGCTGGAGGAGCTGCTGATCCAGGCCGATCTCGGCCCCGCCACCGCCGCCAAGCTGACCGCCGAACTGGCGCGCACCCGCTTCGGCAAGGAGGTCTCGGATGACGAGGTCCGCCGCGCCTTGGCCGACCATGTGGCGCAGATCCTGCGCCCGGTCGCCAAGCCCTTGATCCTGTCGCCCGACCGCAAGCCGCAGGTTGTGCTGGTGATCGGCGTCAACGGCACCGGCAAGACCACTACGATCGGCAAGCTGGCCAAGCAATGGCGCGAGGACGGCCGGTCGGTGATGATCGCCGCCGGCGACACCTTCCGCGCCGCCGCGGTGCACCAGCTGCAGGTCTGGGGCGAACGCTCCGGCTGCCCGGTGGTCACCGCCGCCCCGGGCGCCGACGCCGCCGGCCTGGCCTTCGACGCGCTGACCCGGGCGAGGGCCGAGGGCCGCGACGTGCTGCTGATCGACACCGCCGGCCGGCTGCAGAACAAGGACACCTTGATGGCCGAGCTGGCCAAGATCGTCCGCGTCATCAAGAAGATCGACCCGACCGCGCCGCACGACGTGCTGCTGGTGCTGGATGCCACCACCGGCCAGAATGCCCACAATCAGGTCGAGGTGTTCCGCGACATGGCGGCGGTGACCGGGCTGATCGTGACCAAGCTGGACGGGTCTGCCCGCGGCGGCGTGCTGGTGGCTCTGGCCGAGCGCTTCGGCCTGCCGGTGCACGCGATTGGGGTCGGCGAGAGCATCGACGACCTGAGGCCGTTCGACCCCGACCAGTTCGGCCGGTCGCTGATGGGAGTCGAAGCATGAGCCAGACCTTCGCCCCCCAGACCTTCGCGCCGGAGCTGTTCCACGACGCCGCCGCGGCGGTGGCCCGGCTGCACGCGATCTACGACGCCCAGACCAGCCTGCTGCGCGACGCCTTCCGCGACTACACCCGCGGCGAGGAGCCGCCGGCGCGGATCCGCGCCTGCTATCCCTACATCTCGGTCACGGTCGAGGATTTCAGCCGGGCCGACACCCGCCTGTCCTACGGCTTCGTCGACCGCCCGGGGACCTTCCGCACCACGGTGACGCGGCCGTCGCTGTTCCACCGCTACCTGACCGAGCAGATCGGCCAGCTGATCCACAATCACCATGTGCCGGTCGAGGTCGGGGTCAGCGACACGCCGATCCCGGTCCATTTCGCCTTCCCCGACGGCATGCATGTCGAGGGCGACCTGACCCGCGAGCGCATGCTGCACATGCGGGCGGTGTTCGACCTGCCGGACCTGGCGCTGATGGACGACAGCATCGTCAACGGCACCGCCGTGACCCCGCTGGACGAGCCGGACCCGCTGTCGCTGTTCACCGCCCCCCGGGCCGACTATTCGCTGTTCCGGCTGAAGCACTACACCGCCACCGGCTGCGAGCATTTCCAGAACTTCGTGCTGTTCACCAACTACCAGTTCTACATCGACGAGTTCGTGCGCCACGCGCATGAGCTGATGCAGGGCGACGGCGGCGGCTATGACGCCTTCATCGAGCCGGGCGACCGCGTCACCCTGCCCGGCGGCCGTGCCCGCGGCGCCCCGGCGGCGCGGCTGCCGCAGATGCCGGCCTATCACCTGACCCGGCCGGACCATTCCGGCATCACCATGGTCAACATCGGCGTCGGCCCGTCCAACGCCAAGACCATCACCGACCACATCGCGGTGCTGCGGCCGCATGCCTGGATCATGCTGGGCCACTGCGCCGGCCTGCGGAACACCCAGAAGCTGGGCGATTACGTCCTGGCCCATGGCTATGTCCGCGAGGACCATGTGCTGGACGCCGACCTGCCGGTGTGGGTGCCGGTGCCGGCGCTGGCCGAGATCCAGGTCGCGCTGGAACATGCCGTCAGCGAGATCACCGGCCTGTCCGGCTACAGCCTGAAGAGCGTGATGCGCACCGGCACGGTCGCCACCATCGACAACCGCAACTGGGAGCTGCGCGACTACAGCGAGCCGGTGCAGCGCTTCAGCCAGAGCCGGGCGATCGCCCTGGACATGGAAAGCGCGACCATCGCCGCCAACGGCTTCCGCTTCCGGGTGCCCTACGGCACGCTGCTCTGCGTCTCCGACAAGCCGCTGCATGGCGAGCTGAAGCTGCCGGGCATGGCCGACGCCTTCTACAAGCAGCAGGTCGGCCAGCACCTGCAGATCGGCATCCGCGCCATGGAGCGGCTGCGCGAGCTGGGGCTGGAACAGCTGCACAGCCGCAAGCTGCGCAGCTTCGCCGAAGTCGCGTTCCAGTAAGGCCATGCCCGAGGACAGCGGTTCCCCCAAGGCCATGATGGACCGGCCGCGGATCGGCGTCGGCGCCGTGGTCTGGCGCGACGACCGGCTGCTGCTGATCCAGCGCGGCAAGGCACCCCAGGCCGGGCAGTGGAGCATCCCCGGCGGCAGCCAGGAGCTGGGCGAGACCCTGTTCGAGGCGGCGCTGCGCGAGACGCTGGAGGAGGCCGGGGTCGAGGCCGAGGCGCTCGGCATCCTGACCGCGGTCGATTCGATCCACCGCGACGCCGATGCGCAGGTCGAGTGGCACTACACCATCATCGACGTCGAGTGCGAATGGCGGTCCGGCGAGCCGGTGGCCGGCGATGACGCCGCCGCGGCGCGCTGGGCGACGCTGGACGAGGCCGATGCGCTGATCGAATGGCCGGAGCTGCGGCGGGTGCTGCACCTGTCGGCCCGGCAGCGGCACCAGCGCCAGCGGCGGCAGGGCCAGGTGCGGCTAAAGCCGCGGCCGGACCTGATGCGGCTGATGCGGACGCCCTTGGGCCGGCTGGTGGCGAGGCCGTGGTTCGACGGCATGTCGCTGGCCCTGCTGCGCGGCTGGTTCCTGCCGGCGTCGCGCAGCCTGGCCGCGGCCATCGCCGCCGAGGGCGACCTGCACCGCTTCTGCGCCGAGCTGGAGATTGCCCCCGAAGTGCTGGGCAAGCGACCGCTCTGGCTGGGCCGCACCCTGCGCGACATCTCCCGCCTGACCGAGCAGCACCGCCAGGCCGACGCCGAATGGCAGCGCCTGCTGTTCTCGACCACCGCGCCGCTGGCCGATGTGGTGGCGGCGGAGGAAGCGCGGCTGGATGCGGCCTCGGCCCTGACCACCAGCCGGCTACGCTTCGCCCTGTTCGGCAACAACCGCAAGATCCCGGCCTGCCGCTGGGCGATCCCGACGGTGGCCGAGGTCGACGACCGGCATGGCGCCCGGCTGGCCGATTCCGAGAACGCCTACCGGCTGCCCGACCTGCTGCCGGTGATCGAGGAGACCCGGCGGCTGCCGAGCGAGCTGGGCACCGACCACTGGGTGACCTTCCCGTCGCCCGAGCCGGCGGTGGCCAGCGCCTGCTGGGCCCGGGTGTTCACCCCGGCCGATGTGGTGAACCCGCCGACCGTGGTCCATCTGCACGGCGTGTGCATGGAGCCGGACCATCTGCGCGGCCCGCTGACGGAAATCGAATCCCTGGTCCGGCGCGGCCTGCGCGTGGTGCTGGTCGAGGCGCCCTGGCACGGGCGGCGCAAGCGTCACGGGTCCTACGCCGGCGAGCCGATGGTGGCGTCGACCCCGCTCGGCGCGCTGGACCACCTCTCGGCCGCGGTGCGCGAGGTCGCGATCCTGACTCGCTGGGCCCGCCAGACCAGCACCGGCGCGGTGGGCTGGAGCGGCATCAGCTTCGGCGCGCTGACCGCGCAGCTGGCCGCCACCCACAGCGGCAGCTGGCCGGCCGCCTGCCGGCCCGACGCGCTGCTGCTGTTCACCACCTCGGAGGGGATCGAGGACATCGCCTTCGGCGGGTCCTTCGCCCGCGCCTTCGGCCTCGACCGCGCCCTGGCGGCGGCCGGCTGGGACGAGGCGGCGCTGAGCCGCTGGCGGCCGCTGACCGACCCGGTCGGCCGGCCTGAGATGGACACCGGCAACGTGTTCATGGTGCTGGGCAGCAAGGACGACGTCACCCCCTTCGCCGGCGGCCAAGCCATCGCCCGGCGCTGGGGTGTGCCCGAGGCCCAGGTCCATGTCCGGCCGCAGGGGCACTTCTCGGTCCCGGCCGGGCTGATGGTCGACGGCGCCCCGATCGCCGACTTCGCGGAAAGGCTGCTGGCGCTGTGAGCCTGCTGATCGTCACCGGTGGCGGCCGCGGCATCGGCGCCGCCATCGCCCGCCGCGCCGCGCGGGACGGCTGGGCGGTGTGCGTGAACTACCGCAGCGACGCGGCCTCGGCCGCGGCCGTGGTGGCGGAGATCGCCGGCACCGGCGGGCAGGCCATTGCCGCGGCCGGCGACACCTCGGTCGAGGACGACATCCGGACCCTGTTCGACCAGGCGGAGGCCGCCTTCGGGCCGGTGCGTGGGCTGGTCAACAACGCCGGCATCACCGGCCGCAACGGCCCCCTGGCCGAGCTGGAGGCCGACACGCTGCGCCGGGTGGTCGACGTCAACCTGATCGGCCCGATCCTGTGCGCGCGGGAGGCGGTGCGCCGCTTCCGCGCCGCCGGGACCAAGGGTGTGATCGTCAACCTGTCCTCGGGTGCGGCGCAGAGCGGCAGCCCGGGCGAATATGTCCACTACGCCGCGACCAAGGGCGCGGTGGAGAGCTTCACCCTCGGCCTGGGCCGCGAGCTGGCGGCCGAGGGCATCCGGGTCAACGCGGTGTCACCGGGCATGATCCGCACCGAAATCCATGAGCCGGGGCGGCTGGACCGGGTGACGGCGCGGATCCCCGCCGGCCGGCCGGGCGAGCCCGAGGACGTTGCCGAAGCGGTGGCCTGGATGCTGTCCGACGCCGCGCGCTACACCACCGCCACGGTGCTGAAGGTGGCGGGCGGACTCTAAGGCGATCCGGCGTGCCAAGGTTTTGCCTTCCGGCGCGCGCAGGATCGGGGACCGATCGGGCGATGCCGGATCTGTCGGCCGGGTCGGCGATCTGATACTGGACGGACACCCGGTGTGGCCAGCCGCACCCGGTGGGACCGGTCCAACGGTCGAGGCAGGTTGAGGGAGGAATGATGGTGCGGCGCGGTTTGCTTCCCATGGTGCTGCTGTTGAGCGGCCTTGGCATCCAGGCAGCCCAGGCGAGCGGGGATTTCGGCTGCTCGCTGAGCTGGTCGCTCAAGCGCGATCAGCTCGACGGCTGCAACAGCCTGCCCTTCCTCAGCCCGGCGAATGACAGCCGGGTCAATCTGCGCCTGCTGCTGGCCGACCAGGGCCTGGAGCCGCTGCCGGACCAGCCGGTCTCGCAGTTCGACGAACAGATGGGCTACGGGTTGGTGCCGTTCTCGATCGACCGATTGTCCGGCCCACAGGACGGCAGCCCGACCGGCGACAGCGCCGACGGCACCACCGATGGCACCACGGTCGTCGAGACCCCGGCCGCCCCGAGTGCCGCCGACGCCGCCGCCGCGGCGCTGGCCGATCTCGCCAAGCAGATCGGCGTGACGCCCGAGGCGGCCGGCACCGCGACCGCCGACACCGCGGCCAACCTGTTCGCCAGCGGCGAGGGCAGCCGCTGCGCCAGCAATGACGACGCCACGGCGCGGACCTTCCTGGAACAGCTGGTCGCCAGCACCGAGCTGCCCGACGCCGAGCGCAAGGCCCTGGCCCGCAGCCGGCTGGCGCTGCTGGGCGCCTGCACCTGGGACCCGGCGCAGCAGGCCGCGATCGCGCCCCAGGGCGTCCAGTCGCCGCTGGGCAAGCAGTTCGCCGACTACCTGCAGGGCGCCATGGCCTTCTATGCCGGCGACTTTCCCGCGGCGACCCGTGCCTTCACCGGCCTCGCCGGCAGCGGCCGGGCCTGGCTGAAGGAGACCGCCGGCTACATGGCGGCGCGGACCCTGCTGAACCAGGCTCAGGCGAACAGCTTCGACGACATGGGCTATCCCAAGCTGGAGAATGTCGACCAGCCGACGCTGGACGCCGCCGAGAAGGCCTTCGACCAGTACCTGCAGGCCTATCCGTCCGGCCTCTATGCCGGGTCGGCCCAGGGCCTGCTGCGCCGTGTCGCCTGGCTGCGCGGCGACCGGACGAAGCTGGCCGCCGAATACGCCTCGCTGCTGGCCCGCCCGAACACGCCGCCGCAATCCCTGCCGCTGGACGCGCTGGTGCAGGAGGCCGACAACAAGCTGCTGACCCAGGTGGCGCCGGCCGACGTCACCGACCCGCATCTGCTGGCGGTGCTGGACCTGATGCAGATGCGCCACCGCGATCCCGGCGCCGACGGCACCGCCTTCGCCCTGGCCGACCTGCAGGCGCAGAAGCCGCGCTTCATCAGCGATCCCGCGCTGTACGGCTATCTCGTCAGCGCCTTCCACTTCTATGTCGAGGCCGATCCCGACAAGACCCTGCAGGGTCTGCCGGACGCGCTGCCGACCAGCGCGCCGGACTACCTGGAATTCAGCCGGCAGACCCTGCGCGGCTTCGCCCTGGAGGCGAAGGGCGACTGGGTCGGGGCGCAGGATCTGTGGCTGAAGCTGATGCCGCTGGTGCAGCAGCAGCCGCTGCAGCGCGCCCAACTGGACCTGGCGCTGGCGATGAACTACGAGCGCAGCGGCCGGCTGGCCGCGGTGTTCGCGCCGGACTCGCCGATCCAGACCCCGCAGATCCGGCAGATCCTGCTGCGCAACCTGGCCGGGCCGGCGCTGCTGCGCCAGCAGGCCAAGGCGGCCGGCGCGCCGGAGACCGAGCAGGACACCGCCCTGTTCACCCTGCTCTACAAGGACCTGCTGCGCGGCCATTACCGCGATTTCGGCAGCGACCTGGCGCTGCTGCCGGACCCGCTGCCGGAGAAGCCGTCGGTGCCGTGGGACCAGTCGCTGTCCCTGTTCCACTGGGACGGCAAGACGGCGGAATCCGACTACACCTGCCCGTCGATCCGCGATATCGCCGCCACGCTGCAGCGCAACGCCGGCAGCCCCGAGGGACTGAACTGCCTGGGCGAGTTCATCCTGCGCAACGGCCTGGACTCCTATGCGCTGGACCACCAGCCGGACGCGCAGGACCTGGGCGGCACCGCCACCGAGTTCCCGGGCAAGGTCTATTCCCGGCTCGACGGCTACATGCAGGTGATCGGCGACAGCAAGGCCGGCCGCAACGACCGCGCCTACGCCCTGTACCGCGCCATCAACTGCTTCGCCCCGAGCCAGAGCAACGGCTGCGGCCCGCAGGACATCCCGACGGCCCAGCGCAAGCAGTGGTTCCAGACCCTGAAGTCGCGCTATCCCAACACCAGCTGGGCCAAGACCCTGAAATACTACTGGTAGGCGATGCCGATCCTGGCGCGCTGGGCGCTGGCCGCAGCGCTGCTGGCCACGATACCGCTGGTCTCGACGCGGTTGGCGGCCGCGGCCGGCGTCGACGCCGCCGCGCATGACGCCTTCTGGCTGTGGGCGGGGGTGGCGCCGCAGCCGGTGCTGGCCCGGGCACGGACCCTGTATATCCTGCAGGGCCAGGTCGACCCGCCGCGCCGGGGCGGCCATGGCCCGGCGCGGATCATCGCCCAGGGCATCGCCGTGCCCCGGCTGCGCCAGGGCGAGGTCTGGCTGGCCTACCGCGCCCACACCCTGCGCTGGCCGGCGGAGATCCTGCCGGTCATCCTGTCCCAGGCCCGGCGCTGGCGGCAGGCCGGCAACCCGGTGGTCGGCATCCAGATCGACTTCGATGCCCGCACCCGGCACCTGCAGGACTACGCCGCCTTCCTGCGCGACCTGCGCGCCAAGCTACCGGCCGAATACCGCTTAAGCATCACCGGGCTGATGGACTGGGGCAGCAACGCCAGCCCGGACGCGATCAACCAGCTGCAGGGCGTGGTCGACGAGGTGGTGATCCAGACCTATCAGGGCCGCCACACCATCCCGAACTACCGCGCCTACCTGCCCCGCATCGCCCGGCTGACCCTGCCGTTCAAGATCGGGCTGGTGCAGCACGGCGAGTGGGAGGCGCCGGAGGGGCTGGAGGACAGCCCCTGGTTCCGCGGCTACGTCGTGTTCCTGCTGGATCCGTGAGCGCCGCCGTCGAACAGCGCCAGCCCGAGGGCGCGATCCTCCGGCCGCCACGACCACAGGGTGGCGGGAAGGGCGGGATTGTCATCGGTCATTGGCGATTCTCCGTGTCCCGAATCTGGCGTATGAACCGGGGCCAGGAAGGCTTCACAAAGGGACGGGCCCCCATGATCCGACGCATCGCCTGCGGCCTCGCCCTGCTGGGCGCGCTGGCCGCCCCCGCCATCGCCTATGACGACGCCACCGAGGCCCGGATCCGGACCCTGGTCGACACCGGCATGCAGTACTACTGGTCCGGCGGCGACGTGAAGAAGGCCGAGGCGGAGGTGTTCAAGGGCATCACCCTGCACGGCCGCTACGACGTGGTCGAGCAGGCCTTCGCCGAGGCCTCGACCCTGGCGCCGGAGCGGCTGGACTTCCGCTACGCCGTGGCCTCGACCCAGATCATCCAGAAGAAGATCCCGGAGGCCGAGGCGACCTACCAGGAGATCACCCGGCACGATCCGCGCGCCACCGACGCCTATGCCTGGATGGCGGCCCTGGCCCGGGTGCGCGGCGATGCCGATGCCGCGGCCCTGGCCGACATCGCCCTGGCCGGGCTGGACCGCGCCCAGGCCCTGCAGTACCGCGCCCGCTTCGCCCGCACCGAGGCGATCCTGGCCGACCCGCCGGCCCTGGCGGTTCCGGCCCTGCCGGGCAAGCCGGTGATCCTGGTGCTGGGCTACGCCCTGGCCAAGGACGGCACCATGCAACCGCCGCTGATGGACCGGCTGGCGGTGGCGCTGAAGGCGGCGCAGGCCAACCCGACGGCCCGGCTGATCGTCACCGGTGGCCAGCCCCAGGCGGGCGTGACCGAGGCCGACCTGATGACCCGCTGGCTGGTCGAACAAGGCGTCGACCGCGACCGCATCATCGGCGAGGACAAGGCCAAGGACACCGTCGGCAACGGCCTGAACGCGGCGTCGCTGATCAAGCGCCATGGCGGCGATGCGGTGATCCTGGTCACCAGCGCCAGCCACATGCGGCGGGCACGGGTGGTGGTCGAGGAGTCGCTGGCCCAGTACGGGCTGGCGCTGCCGGTGGTGCCGGCGATCGCGCTGGACGCCCCGTCGCTGGAGGAGGCCGCGAAGGTCAGCCCCGATGAGCGGCTGGTGGTCTATCGCGACCTGATGCGGACCTCGGGGCTTTGGGCCTATCCGGGGCTGCAGCAGTAGAGCCCGGGAAGAACAACCTCTCCACCATCATTGCGAGCCCCGCAGGGGCGTGGCAATCCAGGGGGCGGTGCCGCTGGATCGCCACGTCGCTTCGCTCCTCGCGATGACGATCAGAAAACATGAAACGCCCGCACCCCATGTCCTCCGACCTCGCTGCTATCAGGCGCGCCACGCTGATCGGCGGCACCGCCGTGCTGATGTGGGCGACGCTGGCCCTGCTGGTCACCTGGGCGCGGGCGATCCCGCCGTTCCAGCTGACCGGCATGGCCTTCGCCATCGCCTTCCTGATCGGGCTGGTGTGGATGCGGGTGCAGGGCCGGTCACCGCTGGCCGCCGCGCGCCAGCCGCCGGCGGTGTGGCTGCTCGGGATCGGCGGGCTGTTCGGCTACCATCTGGTGTTCTTCGTGGCGCTGCGCCTGGCGCCGCCGGTCGAGGCCAACCTGATCAACTACGCCTGGCCACTGCTGATCGTGCTGTTCTCGGCCCTGCTGCCCGGCGAGCGGCTGCGCTGGTGGCACCTGGCCGGCGCCGCGCTGGGCCTGGCCGGCGTCGCCGTGCTGATCGGCGGGCGCGGGGTGGCCTTCGACCCGCGCTTCGCCCTGGGCTATGGCGCGGCCGCCGTCTCCGCCATGATCTGGGCCGGCTATTCCGTGCTCAGCCGGCGCATCGGCGCGGTGCCGACCGAGACCGTCGGCTGGTTCTGCGGCGGCACCGCCCTCCTGTCCCTGCTGTGCCATCTGGCGCTGGAAGAGACGGTGGCGCCGGATGCCGCGGGCTGGGCGGCGATCGTGGCGCTCGGTCTGGGGCCGGTCGGCCTCGCCTTCTTCGTGTGGGACCATGGGGTGAAGCGCGGCGACATCCGCGCGCTGGGCGCCTTCGCCTATGCCGCGCCGCTGCTGTCGACCCTGCTGCTGATCGCCTTCGGCCAGGGCGCGCTCACGGCATCGGTCGGCATCGCCTGCGCCCTCATCGTCGGTGGCGCCATCCTGGCCGGGCGCGACCTGTGGGCCCGCCGCGCCCAGCCGGAGTCCTTTGCGAAGTCCTGAACCTGTCCCGGACCTCAGGACGCCTGCGACTGGAGTGTCATGCGGAGAGCACGCTGTCGTCCGACCTGCAGCATCGCGATGCTGGCGAGAATCAAGACCACAGCCACCACCTCCAACGGGCCGACCTGCTCGCCGGCGGCCCAGCCGATGAGCAGCGCGACCACCGGCGTGATGTAGGTCGAGCCCGAGGCCGCGACCGCGCCGAGCTGCTGCAGCAGGAAATAGTAGATGAGGAAGGCGGTTCCGGTCCCCAGGACGCCCAGCCCGATCGCCACGCCGACGGCGGCATGCCAATCCTGGAGGATGCGCCCGATGCCGGTAAGGTCGGTCACCAGGAGCAGCACCGGCAGCGCCAGCCCGATCTGCCAGGTCGAGAGCGCGAGCGGCGGCAGGTTGGCCGGCGACAGGAAGCGGCGGACATAGACATAGGACAGCCCCAGGATGATGGCGCCGCCCAGCATCCAGAAGACCCCCAGAAGGTCGATCGAGTTGCGCGCCCCCTCCCAGGGACGCGAGATCAGGACGATGCCGGCAAAGCCCGAGACGACCCCGGCCGTCATCAGCCCGTTGAGCCTCTCGGTCCTAAGGAACAGCAGCGAGGCGATGGCGGTGAACAGCGCGATCGACCCGCCCAGGACGCCCGCTATGCCCGATGGCAGCAGCGCCGTCCCCTTGACGATGGCGAAGTAATAGAAGGCGGTCGCCACCACCGCCATGACGAAGAAATGCGGCAGATGCTTCACCTGGCTGCGGTTGATCACCCCTTTGCGCCAGGCCACGAAGGCCAGGGGCAGGAAGCCGAAAAACACCCGCAGCAGCGTGATCTGCGCCGGGCTGATCAGTTCGGAGGCCCATTTCATGTAGGTGAAGTTCGACCCCCAGATGAGGCCGAGAACGACAAAGGCGATGTAGGTCAGTTTCATCGGTTGTGCCCTGCCGATCGGGCCTTGAAGGCGGCCCCGCCGGCAGTATTGCCGATCCGGCCACACCCGGAGAGAATGGGTGCGTCAACCGGCTATGATCGGTGCGACACCTTCAGGGGGATCGGGATGGGCGAACGCCGGCCGGCCGGGTCGAACCGGGAAGCCCCGAGACTGTCCGTCGGGTTCATCCTGGCGCGGCACTTCACCCTGAACGCCTTCGCCAACTTCGTCGATGTCCTGCGGCTGGCGGCGGATGAGGGCGACCGCAGCCGGCCGATCCGCTGCGAGTGGCGCGTGCTGTCCGACACCATGAGCCCCGTGGCGTCCAGCAGCGGCGTGGCGGTTGCACCCCATGAACGGCTGGGCGATCCCGGCGCCTTCGACTACATCGTGGTGGTGGGCGGGCTGATCGACCAGACCTTCGATCTCGACCCCCAATACCGGCAATACCTGCACCGGGCCGCGGCCGCGAAAGTGCACCTCGTCGGCGTCTGCACCGGCGCCTTCATCCTGCACCGCGCCGGTCTGATGGACGGCTATCGCTGCTGCATCAGCTGGTTCCACCACACCGATTTCCTGGAGCAGTTCGACGGCCTCCAGCCCGTGTCGAACCAGATCTTCCTGGTCGACCGCGACCGCCTGACCTGCCCCGGCGGCGCCAGCGCGGCCCATCTGGCCGCGTTCCTGGTCGAGCGGCATCTCGGCAAGGCACCGGCGGCGAAGAGCCTGCACATCATGATGATCAACGGGGCGGAGGCGGGAGAGACACCGCAGCCGAGCCCGGCCCTCGATGTCCAGACCAGCGATCCCTTCGTCCGAAAGGCCCTGCTGCTGGCGCAGCAGAGCCTGGATGCACCGCTCGCCATCGGCCAGATCGCCCGGCATCTGGGCATCACCCGGCGCCGGCTCGAACGGCACTTCGCGACCGCGCTCGGCAGCTCGCCCCGGGCGGCCGTCATGGACATGCGGCTGTCGCTGGCGCGCCACCTGGTGGAGACGACCGACAAGCCCTTCGCCGCGATCGCGGTCGAATGCGGCTTCTCCGACTCGGCGCATTTCAGCCGGAGGTTCCGCCATCGCTTCGCGAGCACGCCGGGCGATTTCCGCCGGTCGCGGCTGGTGCGACACGACGGAATCGCCTCGGCCTAGGTCAGCCCAGCTCCGGCCGCCAGTCCGGCGCTGCCAGGGTAAAGCCTTCGAAGCGGAAGGCGGGAGCGACGACGCAGCTGACCAGGGTCCAGTCGCCCAGGCTGCGCGCCGCCTGCCAATGCCCCTCGGGCACCACGGCCTGGAAGCGGTCGTCCGCCATCAGGTCGGGGCCCAGCCGGACCGTCTCTCCGGCCTGTCCGGTCTCGGCGATCGACAGCGCCAGCGGCGCACCGGCCTGCCAGATCCAGATCTCCGGCGCATCGACCGCGTGCCAGTGCGACACCTCGCCGGCCTGCAGCAGGAAGTGGATCAGCGAGGCCCGGCCGCGCCCACCTTCCGGCGGCGGGTCGCGCCACAGCTCGACATAGTGCCCGCCCTCGGGATGCGGCCGCATCCCGAGCTTGGCGATGATGCCCTGCGGCGTCATCCCGGCGGATCCGCTCATGCCTTGACTTCGGTCGTGGCGTAGGACGGCCGCTGGGCGAAGGCCGCGTGCCAGGCGGCCAGCCGCGGATGGCCCTCGCGCCAGCCCCAATCGCCGAAGCGCAGGTCGAGATAGCCGAGCGCGGCGGCGGCGGCGATCGAGCCGATGGTCGGCGCGCCGTCGAGCTCCGCCGCATCCGCCTCCATCCGGTCGAGCGCGCGCCGGATCTTGGCCTGCTGGCGTTCGACATAGGGCGCGTGCTGCCGCTCCGCCGGGCGCAGCGACGCCTCATAGCGGATCAGCAGGGCGGCGTCCTGCAGCCCGTCGGCCAGGGCCTGCCAGCGCAGGGCCTGCCACCGCGCCGGGCCGGCGGCCGGGAACAGCTTCGGGCCGTCATGCAGCGTGTCTAGATATTCGCAGATCACCGGGCTGTCGTAGAGCGGGCCGAATTCGGTCTCGAGCACCGGGAGCTTGTTCAGCGGATTGTGCTCGGACAGGCCGCTGGCCGGGTCCTCGGTGCTGGTCGTCACCACCTCGATCCGGTCCTGCAGGCCGGCTTCGAAGGCAACGATGCGCACCTTGCGGGCGAAAGGCGAGAACGGACTGTACAGGAGCTGCATGATCGTCCTTGGTCGAGGTCAGAAATTGTCCTTGCGCCGGCGGATCTCGGCGAAGACGGCGACGGGTTCGGCGCCGGCCATGCCGACCGCGGCCTGGAGGTCGGCGGCATCGGCACGCAGGAACGGGTTGGCCAGCTTCTCGCGGCCGAGCTGGCAGGGAATGGTCGGCGCGCCGCTGCTGCGGGTGTCGTCGACATCCTCGGCATAGGCCTGCAGCACCGGGTTGGCGGGGTCGACGGTCAGCGCGAAGCGCGCGTTGGACTGGGTGTATTCATGGCCGCAATAGACCCGCGCCGTGTTCGGCAGGGCGCGCAGCTTCTGCAGGCTCGACCACATCTGCTCCGGCGTGCCTTCCAGCAGCCGGCCGCAGCCCAGCGCGAACAGCGTGTCGCCGCAGAACAGCGCCCCCGCCTCCTCGAACCAGAAGGCGATGTGCCCGGCAGTGTGGCCCGGCACTTCGAGCACCGAGCCCCGCGCGGCCCCGATCATGACATGGTCACCCTCGGCCACGCCGCGGTCGAGGTCGGGGATGCGGTGCGCCTCCGCCGCCGGGCCGACGATCGAGGCGCCGTAGCGCTTCGCCAGCTCGTGGTTGCCGCCGACGTGGTCGCCGTGATGGTGGGTGTTCAGGATCCAGTCCAGCCGCCCGCCCTTGGCCTCGAGCTTCGCCGCGACCGGATCGGCCTCGCCCGGGTCGACGACGCCGACCATACCGGTCGACTCGTCCTCCAGCAGATAGGCGTAGTTGTCCTTGAGGACGGGGATCAGCGTGACGCGAAACGAGGCCATGCGTGCTCCTGGACGGACGGGGCGGGAACGGGTGGCAGCATAGCCGCTCCCGCCGCCCGCGGCGACCCCGTCAGGGCGCCAAATTGCCGCCGGTCACAGCACGATGTCATCAAGGCTTTCGATCACGGTCACCACGGGCGCGGCCGCGACCACGCCGCGGCCGCGCGCCCGGCGCGCCGGGGCCGTCCGGTCGTCGGCGGCCTTGAGGTCGCCGAAATCCAGCCCGGTGCGGGTCTCCAGCTCCGCGATCGGCAGCTGGTACAGCCGGAACTGCTCCAGCCCCAGCGCCTCGATCCGGTTCAGCAGGTCGTCCTGGGTCAGCAGGAATGCCTTGGCCTTCAGCGCCCCGGCCTCGACATAGGCGACGATCTTCCAGAAGTCGCGCGGGATGGCGACGCCGCGATAGACCGGGTCGTCGTCGCGGAACACCGGGCCGCCCAGCGCGGAGATGCGCAGGTGCTCGACCTCGACCTCCTCCAGGATCGCGTTCTCCAGCAGGCCCCACAGCCCGTTCAGGCCGGACTGGTTGTAGGCCTCGTGCTGCGGCGCGATGTTGGTGAAGTAGAAGGATTCGCGGTTGGCCCGCGCCGCCTCCTCCGGCGGGCCCCACACCAGGTCCTGGCGCCGGGCGATGTGGCCGCGGTCGAGGCGGTTGGCGACGTAGAGCGCGTCGTCGGTCTGCCACTTGGCGTCGACCAGCGGGTCGAGCACGAATTTCAGCCCGCTGCGGCTGAGCAGCCTGATCTGGCCGCCGTCGATGTTCCAGGCCACCCAGCGGGCCAGCCGGCGCGCCTTGCTGAGGGCCAGGGAGTAGTGGGTGTGGCGGATGGTCGTGGAATCGCCGACCTTCACCGCGTCCGCGGCCTGGGCCCGCGACATCACCGGCACCGCCACGGCCGTGCCGAGGAAGCCCGGATCGTAGCCGGAGGCGGCGGCCATCGGCACGGCCAGCGCCCGCTCGGACGGCGCGGGCTCGATCTCCAGCTTCTTGAACACGCTCTCGGCGGCGCAGGCCAGCGCGAAGTCGCCCTCGCCGGCGTCGGCGGCGTCGGATTCGCCGCCAAAATGCAGGCCCAGCATCACGCCGGTCGGCCGGCCCTGCGGATCGAGGCCCAGCCAGGCGGAGCCGGAATCGCCGCCCTTGCTGATCTCGTCCTCGGCCGCCGGATGGTCGGGGTCGGGCCCGATCTCGAAACCGCCGATCTTCTTGGTCCCGACCGCATCGCCGTAGAACAGCTTCACCGTGGTCTCGATCCGGGTGACGATGCCCCAGGTGACGCCGGTGGTGCGGCCGGACTTGACCACCCGGTCGCCGAGTTCCGGCTTGCCCAGCCGGTCCACCGCGACGCCGAGGCCGAGGATCTCGGGGTCGACCCCGCGCCCCTCGATCCGGGCGATGGCGCAGTCGCCGGCCAGGCCGAGATGGCTGCGCACCAGCACCCCGGCCTGGTTGTCGTCGACCCGGTTGTCGTCGAACGGGCCGGGCTGGACGATGTCGTCGCCCAGCCGCCCGCCCTCGCCCTGCAGCACATGCCAGTTCGACAGGATGTGCGGCCGCCCCTCCTGCCGGTCGTAGACGATGCAGCCCAGCGTGCCGGCGGCGCCCCTGGGGTGGCTGATGCTGATGCCGGGCACCAGCGGGTCCTGCCGCCGCTTGCGCGGGTCCTTCGCCGTCTGCGGCACCAGCTGCCAGGACGGCTTGTAGCGCCGCTCGATCACATCGGTCGGGACCTTCACGCCATCGACGGTGATGCTGGCCGGCAGCGGCGGGATGCCCTCCTCGACCAGCGCCTGGGGCGCGATCTTGCGGCCAACGGTGAACTGGATGCACAGCTCGCCGGTGGGCTTGCCGCCCGCCATCTTGCTGCCGATGCCGACCGAGGTGACGTTGGGATGGTCGAGATACGCGTCGGCCGCCTCCCGCACCGCCTGTTTCAGCCGCTCCGGGTCGATCTTGCGCGGTGCGGGCTTGCGGGCCATGGCGCAACTCCTGAATATCAGTGTGTGCGAACAGCTGGGACGCGGCGGCGACGCCCGGTCCGGGCCGGCCGCCGATGAGGTATTGTATCCTGAGACAGGCTGCGGGACGACCGGCGGATGTACAGCGACGTCATCGATCTGCGTGAATTCTACGACACCAGCCTGGGGCTGGTGGTGCGCCGCATGGTGCGGCGCCAGATCCGCACGCTGTGGCCGGACACGCGCGGCCAGATCATCATCGGCCTGGGCTACGCCACGCCGTTCCTGCGCCCCTTCCTGGGCGAGGCCGAGCGGGTGATCGCCTGCATGCCGGCCGAACAGGGCGTGACCCATTGGCCGCCGGACGGGCGCGGCCTGGTGGCGCTGACCGAGGAGTGCGAGCTGCCGCTGCCCGACATGTCGGTCGACCGGGTGCTGCTGGTGCATGGGCTGGAGGCGACCGAGCAGCTGGGCGAGCTGATGCGCGAGATCTGGCGGGTGCTGAACGGCAGCGGCCGGCTTCTGGTGGTGGTGCCGAACCGGCGCAGCCTGTGGGCGCGGTCGGACCGCACCCCGTTCGGCCACGGCAAGCCCTATTCCGCCAGCCAGCTGAACCAGGCGCTGCGCCAGCACCTGTTCGTGCCGGAGCGGGTGGCCCGGGCGCTGTGGCTGCCGCCGACCGGGTCGCGCTTCCTGCTGTCGACCGCCGGGGTATGGGAAGAGGCCGGCGCCCGCTGGTTCCAGCGCGTCTCGGGCACGGTGATGGTCGAGGCGTCGAAGCAGATCTACCAGCTGTCGCGCGGCAAGAAGGTGCGGGCCCGGCGGCCGGTGCTGGTGCCGGTCGGCGCCCCCCAGACCGCCCTGGGCATGCGCCGCGACGGCGACGAGCCGGGCTGAACCAGGGCCCCGTCAAGCCCGCTGCAGCAGGAAGACGCCGGTCTCGCCGATCCAGTTGGCCCAGTCGCCCGGCGCCATCGGCACCGCCTTGCCGGAGCGGTGGACCACCATCGCCCGTTCGATCCGGATGCCCATCGCATCGCACAGGGCGACGAAGTCGGCGATGGTGCAGTGATGGATGTTCGGGGTCTCCCACCATTGGTCGGGCAGCCCCTTGGTCACCGGCATCCGGCCGCCATGCAGCAGGGCGAAGCGGACCCGCCAGTAGCCGAAGTTCGGGAAGCTGACCAGGGCGTGGCGGCCGATCCGCACCAGATGGCCCAGCGTCGCCTTGGGGTCCTTCATCGCCTGCAGCGTCTGGCTGAGCACGACATAGTCGAAGGCAACGTCGGGATAGTCGGCGAGGTCGGTGTCGGCGTCGCCCTGGATCACCGACAGGCCGCGGGACAGCGCCACGCTGACCCCCGCCGGCGAGATCTCGATGCCGCGCGCATCGACCCGCTTCTCGCGCCAGAGATGGGACAGCAGCGCGCCGTCGCCGCAGCCGACGTCGAGGACGCGGGTGGCGGGCGCCACCATGTCGGCGATCAGCCGGAGGTCAGGGCGCAGTTCGAGGCCGCCGGGCAGGGGCAGGTCGCGCGGCATCAGCGGGAGGCCACCAGGCGCTGGCCGAGCCCGCGATGCTCGGCCAGGCCTTCGAGGAAGCCGCGCATCACGCGGTGGAATTCCGGCTCGTCGAGCAGGAAGGCGTCATGGCCCTTGTCGCTGGCGATCTCGACGAAGCTGACATTGGCGGCGACGGTGTTGAGGCCGTGGACGATGGCCCGGCTTTCCGCCGTCGGGAACAGCCAGTCCGAGGAGAAGGACACCAGGCAGAACCGCACCGGCGTCGGCTTGCCGCCCGGCCGGAACGCATCCGCCAGCACGCCGCCATGCTCCGCGGCCAGGTCGAAGTAATCCATGGCGCGGGTGATGTAGAGGTAGGAGTTGGCGTCGAACCGGTCGACGAAGGTCATACCCTGGTGGCGCAGATAGCTTTCGACCTGGAAGTCGGCGTCGAAGCTGAAGCCCAGCCGCTGCCGGTCCTGCAGGTTGCGGCCGAACTTGCGGTGCAGCGCCGTCTCGGACAGGTAGGTGATGTGCGCCGCCATGCGCGCCACCGACAGGCCGCGGGTCGGCCGGATGTCGCGCGCTGCGTAGTCGCCGCCATGCCAGTCCGGGTCGGCCATGATGGCCTGGCGCCCGACCTCGTGGAAGGCGATGTTCTGGGCCGAATGCCGCGCCGCCGTCGCGATCGGCAGCGCCGCGAACACCCGGTCGGGATAGGCCGAGGCCAGCTGCAGCACCTGCATCCCGCCCATCGACCCACCGATGACGCAGAACAGCTGGTCGATGCCGAGATGGTCGACCAGCAGCATCTGCGCCCGCACCATGTCGCCGATGGTGATCACCGGGAAGGTCAGGCCGAAGGGCCGCCCCGTTTCCGGATCGGTCTCGGCCGGGCCGGTGGTGCCCATGCAGCCGCCCAGCACATTGGCGCAGATGATGAAGTAGCGGTCGGTGTCGATCGGCAGGCCGGGGCCGATCAGCATGCTCCACCAGCCCGGCTTGCCGGTGACCGGGTGCGGCTCGCACACGAACTGGTCGCCGGTCAGCGCGTGGCAGACCAGGATGGCGTTCGAACGGTCGGCGTTCAGCGTGCCGTAGGTCTGGTAGGCCAGGGTGAACGGGCCGATGGTGGCGCCGCTGTCCAGTGGCATTGGCCGGTCCGCCGCCAGCTGCACCCGCCGGCCGGGCAGATTCGGCCGCGTCGACGAGGCGGCTGAGCTGTGGATGTGAAGCGGGGCGACCATCGGGTGCGGCCAAGGATTTCAGGACGCGATAGCTAGAGTCCGGGGTTCCGGCATGTCAATGCTTCGATGCATAAAACCCAAGATGTTTCCTTTGCTTTCGCACCCTCCCCGTTCTACACCTGATCCCCTTCAGCCCGGCAGGTTTCAGCCCCTTTTCAGACGATGCCAGACACCCCCCAGACCCTCGAATCGTTGCGCCGGCAGATCGACGAGATCGACGATGCGATCCATGACCTGATCATGCGTCGCGCCGGGGTGGTCGGGGATATCGCCGCGACCAAAAGCAGCGACCGGGTGGCGATGCGGCCGGGCCGCGAAGCCACGATCCTGCGCCGGCTGGCCGCCCGGCACGAGGGCGCCTTCCCGCTGCCGGAGCTGACCCGGATCTGGCGCGAGCTGATCACCGGCTTCACCCGCATGCAGGGCCCCTTCGCCATCGCCGTCTATGCGCCGGAAGGCCACGACGACCTGTGGGACCTGGCGCGTGACCACTATGGCAGCCACACCCCGATGACCCCGGTGGCCGCGCCGATCCAAGCGATCCGCGCCGTGCACGAGGGCACCGCGACGCTGGCCGTGGTGCCCTGGCCGGTCGAGGCCGACGGCGACCCCTGGTGGCGCATCCTGTTCTCGGACGATCCGCGCACGCCCCGGATCGTCGGCAGCCTGCCCTTCGTGGTCACCGAGCGGCACCGCGACGAGCCGCTGGCGCTGGCCGTCGCCCATATCGAGCCGGAGCCGACCGGCGACGACCACGCCATGATCGCGGTCGAGGTCACCGGCGACATCAGCCGCAGCCGGCTGAAGCAGACCTTCGAGACCGTGGGGCTGCCGCCCGTCGCGTTCTGGACCCGGCAGGCCCGCACCGCCGAGGATCCGGTCATCCACCTGGTCGACGTCGCCGATTTCGTCGCCATCGACGACAGCCGGCTGCTGCGGCTGGCCGAACGCCTGCAGGAGGACCTGGCTCCCCGCATCCGCCTGATCGGCGGCTTCGCCACCCCGATCGCCATCGGCCGCCGGAGCTGACGAGACTATGACGACCATCCAAGCGCCGCGTCCGCGCCCGGGCCTGCTCGACATCGATCCCTATATCGGCGGCGAGGCCAATGCCGTGCCGCATCCGCGGCTGGGCCGGACCATCCGCCTCGCCTCCAACGAAGGCGCCTTCGGCCCCAGCCCGCAGGCGACCGCCGCCTATCGCGAGCTGGGCGGCGAGATCCACCGCTATCCCGACGGCGGCGCCTGCGCGCTGCGCGAGGCCCTGGCGGCGCGCTTCGGCCTGGACGCCGGGCGCATCGTGGCCGGCGCCGGCTCGGACGAGCTGATCGCCCTCCTGGCCAAGAGCTATGCCGGGCCGGGTGACGAGGTGCTGTACAGCCGCCATGGCTTCCTGATGTATCCGATTGCCGCCAAGGCGGTCGGGGCCACGCCGGTCGCGGCGCCGGAAGCGCAGCTTCACACCGATGTCGACGCGCTGCTGGCACGGGTGACGCCGCGCACCCGCATCGTGTTCCTGGCCAATCCGAACAACCCGACCGGCTACCTGCTGCCCCGGGCCGAAGTCGAGCGGCTGCACGCGGCGCTGCCGTCGGACGTGATCCTGGCGCTCGACGCGGCCTATGCCGAATACATCGACGATCCCGACTACAGCGCCGGCGCCGACCTGGTCGACCGGGCCGGGAACGTCGTGATGCTGCGCACCTTCTCTAAGATCTACGGCATGGGCGCGCTGCGGCTGGGCTGGGCCTATGCCTCGGCCGGCATCACCGACATCCTGCATCGCGCCCGCGGGCCGTTCAACGTCAGCGCCGCGGCGCAGGCGGCGGGTGTGGCCGCGCTGGCCGACCGGGATTTCGTGGCGAAGAGCGTCGCCCACAACGCCGAATGGCGGCGCTGGACCGCGGCGGAGCTGGCGAAGCTCGGCCTTGCGCCCCTGCCCTCCGCCGGCAACTTCCTGCTGGTCGATTTCGGCGACCGCGACGCCGAGGCGGCGCGCCAGCACCTGAAGGGCACCGGCATCCTGGTCCGCCAGATGGGCGGCTACGGCCTGCCGTCCTGCCTGCGCATCACCATCGGCACCGAGGACGAGATGCGGGCCGTGGTCGAGACGCTGGCCGAGCATCTGCGCGGCCGATGAGACCCGAGGCGACAGGCGCGGAACCGGCCGCGCCGATCTTCCGCCGGCTGGCGCTGCTGGGCATCGGGCTGATCGGATCGTCGGTCGCGCGCGCCGCCCGCAAGCACGGGCTGGCCGGCGAGATCATCGGCCATTCGCGCCGGCAGGAAACGCGCGACGAGGCCATGGCGCTGGGCTTCCTCGACCGGGTCGAGGCCGATCCCGCGGCCGCCGTGGCCGGCGCCGATGCGGTCATGATCTGCGCCCCGATGGGCGCCTATGAGCAGCTGGCGAAGGCGATCGCCCCGGCCCTGGCGCCCGGCGCCGTCGTCACCGATGTCGGCTCGGTCAAGGGCATGGTGGCGAAGACCATCGCCCCCTACCTGCCGGCCGGCGTGCACCTGGTGCCCGGCCACCCGATCGCCGGCACCGAGCATTCCGGCCCCTCAGCCGGCTTCGCCGAGCTGTTCATCGACCGCTGGTGCGTGCTGACGCCGGAAGCGGGCGTCGACCCGCAGGCGGTGGCCAAGGTCGAGGCGCTGTGGCGTGGCATGGGCATGATGGTCGAGAAGATGACCGCCGAGCACCACGACCGGGTGCTGGCCATCACCTCGCACATCCCGCATCTGATCGCCTACACCATCGTCGGCACCGCGTCGGACATGGAGGAGGCGACCCAGGCCGAGGTCATCCGCTTCTCCGCCGGCGGCTTCCGCGACTTCACCCGCATCGCCGGCTCGGACCCGGTGATGTGGCGCGACGTGTTCCTGACCAACAAGGACGCGGTGCTGGAGGTGCTGCAGCAGTTCACCGAAGACCTGGTCCGGCTGCAGCGCGCCATCCGCCGCGGCGAGGGCGACACGCTGCAATCCTGGTTCACCCGCACCCGCGCCATCCGCCGCGGCGTCGTCGACGCCCATCAGGAGGAGATGGAGCCGGAAAAGGCCGCGCGGCTGACCAAGGACGACTGAGGGCCCGTTACGGGGCCCAATGCACCTCGGGCAGCTTCGCGACCTGCATCGGGCCGAACGACACCTTGCCCTTCTCGATCGTGATCGGTGCCGTCACCGTGCGGGTGCCGTCCGCCGCCGGCTGGCCCGCCATCAGGTCGAGCCCGACCTTGGCGAAGCCGGCATCGCGCGCCTTCACCACCCCGGCCTGCTGCAGGTCGTCGATCACCGGGCCGTAGCCGCGGATCTTCGCCGTCAGCGTGCCCTGCGGCTGCAGCTTGTCGTCGAGGTCGAGGGTGCCGTCGGCATCGATCGTGAGCGGGCCCCAACGCAGCGCCATCTGGTCGACCCGCAGCTTGCCCCCGGCGTCGCGCCAAGCGGTCAGCTGGGCCGCGGTGGCGGCCTTCGGCAGCACGCCGAGCACGGTCAGCCGCGCCGCCAGCATGTCGACCCGCCGGCCCAGCGTGGCCAGGCCGAGATCCGGCGTCTCCACCCCCTCGATGTCGAGCGACAGCGTGGCGCCGGCCCCGGCCTCTTCCGGCGCCCGGTCGACCGACCCGTTGATCCGCGCCACCGGCAGCGGCGCCGGCAGCAGCCCGCCCGCCAGCTCGACCTGCGCCAGGGTCAGCTGCAGCCGCGTCGGCTGGCCGTCGGTTCCCATGCGGGCGCTGCCGCTGCCCGACCCCTTGACCAGGGCGGTCAGCGCCGGGTTGCCCGGCAGCGTCACGTGCTGCGGCGGGGCGATGGCGAAGCCGATATCCGGCAGGGTCCAGGGCTTGACCGTGGCGACCAGCCCGGCGGCGTCCCAGGCCAGGCCGTCGATCCGGCGCAGGCTGGGCGCCTGCGATTCGACGGTGAAGGTGAAGGGGAAGCCGTCGACCTTGAGCGCACCGGGATTGACCGTCATTCCGGGCGGCGGGTTGGCGGCGGAGGCCCGCGCCTGCGCCTGCACCTTGCCCGCGGCCCAGTACCAGCCGCCGCTCCAGCCGGCAGCGATCAGGGCGACGAGGGTGGCGGGGACGGCGACGATGCGGCGCATGGAGGATCCCGGACGATTTCACAGGCGGGCACGAGGCCGCGCCGCGGCCGCCCTGTCAAGCCGAAGCCGCAGAACGCGACACGAAGCCTCTCCCCTTCGCAGCTGCAAAACGCTACATCTGGCAAATGGCCGATGGTCATCACGACTGGAAGACACCGAACCTGCCGCTGACACCGGGCGAACCACTCTGGGTGTTCGGCTATGGTTCCCTGATGTGGAATCCGGGCTTCCCGCATCTCGAGCGGCAGCCGGCGGTGCTGCACGGTTATCACCGCCGCTTCTGCGTGCTGTCCCACCGCTACCGCGGCACCCCCGAGCGGCCGGGGCTGGTGCTAGGACTGGACCGCGGCGGCTCCTGCCGCGGCATCGCCTTCAAGGTCGCGCCGGACGACGTCCCGGCGGTGGTGGCCTATCTCTGGGACCGCGAGATGGTGACCGGTGTCTACCGCCCGAGCCTGAAGCAGATCCGCCTGCCGGCCGGCCCGGTCACGGCCTGCTGCTTCCTGGCCGACCGCCGCCACCGCCAGTATTGTGGCGCGCTGGATGCCGAGAAGACGGTGGCGATGATCCTGACCGGCGTCGGCATCAGCGGGCCGAACCGAGACTACCTGCTGAACACCGTCGAGCACCTGCACGAGCTCGGCATCCGCGACGCCGCCCTGTCGGCCCTGGCGGACCGGGTGGCAGCCGAGCCGGCGGTCGAGATCGCCTGACGCGCGGTCAGCCGCAGCGCGAATAGCCGCAATTCAGGCAGGTATCGCAGCCCTCCTGCCGGATCAGGGTCGGATGGCCGCATTTCGGGCAGGACCGGCCCGGCGGCCGCGCCGGTGCCGCGACCGCCTCGGCCGTCACCTCGACCGCGACCTCCGGCACCAGGCCCTCCGGCTTCTCCAGGAAGCCGGTCGCGATCATGTGCCGCTCGATGGTCTCGCCGATCGCGGCCAGCAGCGACGGCACGTAGCGGCCGCCCATCCATTGCCCGCCGCGCGGGTCGAACACGGCCTTCAGCTCCTCGACCACGAAGGCGACGTCGCCGCCGCGGCGGAACACGGCGCTGATCATGCGGGTCAGCGCCACGGTCCAGGCGTAGTGCTCCATGTTCTTGGAGTTGATGAAGATCTCGAAGGGCCGGCGCTGCCCATCCTGGACCGTGTCGTTGAGGGTGACGTAGATGGCGTGGTCGCTGTCCGGCCAGCGCAGCTTGTAGGTCTCGCCCGGCAGCACCTCGGGCCGGGCCGCGGGCGCGCCGGGCGCCGGCGTCTCGGCTCGCACATCCGCCGTCCTGGGCCGCGCCTCCAGCACCGCACCGGTGATCGCGTTCGGCCGGTATGTGGTGCAGCCCTTGCAGCCCAGCGCATAGGCCTGGGCATAGATGTCCTTGAAATCCTCGAAGGCGAGGTCTTCGGGGCAGTTGATGGTCTTGCTGATCGAGCTGTCGATCTGGCGCTGTGCCGCCGCCTGGATGGCGAGGTGATCGGCCGGCGCCAGGGTCTGGGCGTCGACGAAATGGTCGGGCAATGGCGCGTCGGCGCCGTGGATCTCGCGATACAGGCGGTAGGCGAAGTTCTCCACCGTCTCGGCCCGGCGGGTGCCGTCGGGCAGCAGCACGTTGCGGGTGTGGGTCCAGGCGAACACTGGCTCGATGCCCGAGGCGACGTTGCCGGCGAACAGCGAGATGGTGCCGGTCGGCGCGATCGAGGTCAGCAGGGCGTTGCGGATGCCGTGCTGGGCGATCAGGGCGCGGATGTCCTCGGGCAGCTCGACGACGCCGGGGGCGGCCAGGAACCGGTCGCGGTCGAACAGCGGAAACGCCCCCTTCTCCGCCGCGATCTCCGCCGAAGCGCGATAGGAGTGGCGCTTGATCGCGCCCAGCCAGTCTTCGACCAGCGCGGCCGATTCGGGCGACCCGTAGCGCACCCCCATCATCAGGAAGGCGTCGGCCAGGCCGGTGACGCCGAGGCCGATGCGCCGCTTGGCCTTGGCCTCGGCCGCCTGCTCCGGCAGCGGGAAGCGCGAGACGTCGACGACATTGTCCATCAGTCGGATCGCGACCGGCACGATCTCCGCCAGCGCGTCATGGTCGAAGGCGGCCTGCGGCGTGAACGGGTCCCGCACCAGCGTCGCCAGATTGACCGAGCCGAGCAGGCAGGCGCCATAGGGGGGAAGCGGCTGCTCTCCGCACGGATTAGTGCTTTGAATTTGCTCGCAATATTGCAGGTTGTTCTGGGCGTTGATGCGGTCGATGAAGATCACGCCCGGCTCGGCCGAATCATAGGTCGAGCGCATGATCCGGTCCCACAGCTCCCGCGCCGGCAGGGTGCGGAAGACGCGGCCGCCGAAGACTAGGTCCCACGGCCCGTCGGCCGCGACCGCCGCCATGAACGGGTCGGTGGCCAGGACCGAGAGGTTGAACATGCGCAGCCGCCCGGGGGTGCGCTTGGCCTCGACGAAATCGACGATGTCGGGGTGGTCGCAGCGTAGCGTCGCCATCATCGCGCCGCGGCGGGACCCTGCCGACATGATGGTCCGGCACATCGCGTCCCAGACATCCATGAAGGACAGCGGACCGGATGCGTCGGCGCCGACGCCGGCGACCAGCGCCCCCTTCGGCCGCAGGGTCGAGAAGTCGTAGCCGATGCCGCCGCCCTGCTGCAGCGTCAGCGCCGCCTCGCGCAGATGGGCGAAGATGCCGGACATGCTGTCCGGCACCGTGCCCATGACGAAGCAGTTGAACAGGGTGACGTCGCGCCCCGTGCCCGACCCCGCGAGGATACGGCCGGCCGGCAGGTAGCGGTGGTCGCGCAGGATGCCGAGGAAGCGTTCGGTCCACAGCGCCGGGTCCGATTCGGCAGCGGCCACCGCTGCGGCGACGCGGCGCCAGCTGTCCTCGACGGTCAGGTCCACGGGGGTGCCGTCCGGCCGCTTCAGCCGGTACTTCATGTCCCAGATCTGGGTCGCGATATCGCCCGGCTCGGCCACGCTGGACCTCCCGCAGAACGGCGTACCCCCAAAGGATGGGGGTACGCCCGGACCGGGTCAACCAGGGTTCGTGGCAGCCCCCAGGGCGCCGCTATTCCAGCCCGGCATAGATCGCGGCGCGCATCTCGGCGACGAATCGGCCGTTCATGCCCTCAGGCGCGGTGTTGGTCAGGCCGACGACGCTGAGCCGCTTCGCCGGATCGACGAACCAGCTGTGGCCGTAGACGCCGCCCCAGCGCCAGGTGCCGGCGGTCATCGGCACCCCGGCCGCGGCGGGGTCGGTCACCAGCGCGAAGCCGTAGCCGAAGGTGGTGCCCGGCGACTCCGGCATCGCCAGCCCCGGGATCTGGCTGGTGGCCATGGCCTGCACCGTCTCCGGCTTCAGGATCGGCGCGCCGCCGCGGCGCAGGGCCTCGAGAAACACCAGGAAGTCGCCGGCCGTACCGGCCATGCCGGCGCCGCCGGAGGGGTAGGAGGCCGGGTCGAAGATGCGGCCGGGCGCATAGCTGAGCCCGGCGAAGGGCCGCGTCGCGGGGATGACGTGGTGCTCGCCCATCCGCACCGGCCCGGCCTCGTCATCGGCATAGGCCACGGCCAGGCGCGACCGGTCCGGCGGGGCGAAGCCGGTGTCGTTGAGCCCGAGCGGTTCGGTGATCCGGCGACGCACCAGCTCTCCCAGGCTTTCACCGGCCGCCCGCTCCAGCGCGGCGCCGAGCACGTCGAGCGCCACCGAATAGGACCAGGCCGCCCCCGGGGCGAAGGCCAGCGGCGCCGAGACGATGCGGCGCAGATTCTCGGCGAAGGAGCGGCCCGGCGCGTCGAGCCCATCGGAGACGCCGGCGCGGTGATAGGGGCCGTCCGCCGGCTCGGCGAAGCTGTAGATCAGGCCGGAGGTGTGGGTCAGCAGGTGGTGGATGGTGATCACCGGCTCGCTGCCGTCGGCCAGCTTGGGCCGGAAGTCGGGCAGGAACTTCGTCACCGGGTCGGCCAGGGCGACCCGCCCCTCCTCGACCAGCCGCAGCGCGGCGGCGGTGACCATCGGCTTGGTCAGCGAGGCGTAGAGGAACACCGTGTCCTCACGCACTGGCCGCCCGGCCTCGCGGTCGGCCAGGCCGGCGGCGCGGCGGTATACCAGTTGGCCATCCTGCGCCGCCAGCACCACCGTGCCGACGATGCGCTTCTCCGCCAGCGCCCGGTCGATCGCGGCATCGATCCCTCGCGACAGGGCCGGATCGGCGGTCGGCGCGGCATCCAACAGGGCGGTCGTCATCGCAGGACTCCATTTTCGGATGGATCGCTACGAAATATGATCGCAGAGTGTTCGTCAACCAGATTTTCAGACCGATCGCTATGAAAACAGATCCGCCGCGACCCCGCGGCCGCCCCCGGGGCTTCGACCGCGACGCCGCGCTGGACCGGGCGCTGCCGGTGTTCCGGCGCCAGGGCTATGAGGGCGCGTCGATCGCCGACCTGACCGCGGCCATGGGCATCACCACACCCAGCCTGTACAGCGCCTTCGGCTCGAAGGAGCGGCTGTACCACGAGGTGCTGGACCGCTATCGCGCCGATCCGCAGCGCGCCGCCCCTTGGGCGATGGCGGCGCCCACGGCGCGCGAGGCGATACAGTTGATCCTGGAGGGCTCGGCCCGCGACTTCAGCGATCCGGCCCAACCGCCCGGCTGCATGATCTCGACCGCCGTCCTGACCTGCGCCCCGGAGAACCGGCCGGCGGCGGCGGCGTTGGCGTCGATGCGCGGCAACACGGTGGCGCGCCTGCGCAGCCGCTTCGCCCGCGCCCTGGAGGACGGCGAGCTGCCGCCCGGCACCGACCCGGACGAGCTGGCGCGGTTCTACGGCGCCATCATCCAGGGCCTGTCGGTGCAGGCGCTGGACGGCGCCACGCACGAGGACCTGCTGAAGATCGTGCGTCGGGCGATGGCGGCGTGGGACTTCGCGGATCGCTGACCCGGTCGATCGATCGGGGGCAGGTGCACGGAGTCTGGATGACGACCTAGTCGCCAAGCGTCTGTCTGATCAGCGCCGCGATCTGGTCGGTCCCCAGGGCCTTGAGCTCCTCGAATGCCGCCGCCGTGAACTCCTTCTTGCCGTTGCCTTCCCCGTAGAGTTGGTAGATGCCGTTCTCGAGATAGAGCATGAAATAAAATCCGTGCGCCGGATTGCCGATATCCGCCGCGATAACAAGGGTCGAGTGGTCGGAGCAGCTGTAGAGCTGCCACGGACCGCCACCGAACGTCTTATGCAGCGGCCCGAAATCGCATTTGAGAGGCACCTTTGGCGTGGCCTCCGCTGCCAAAGCCGGTGCCGTTAGGGCGGCCAGCATCAGGCCGACGACAAGCAGCCGCATTGCGACGCCTCGCACTCGAAGGTGATGTCTTCGCCAGCTTACCGCAAAGCCGTCTCGACACCCATTGCCCGAATCGCTCGCCCTGCTAGTCCGGCAGGGCCACCGGTTTGGCGGCGGCCAGGGGCGCGCGCAGGCGGTCGGGGTCGTCGTAGCGCCACAGCGGGATGCCGGCACAATGCTCGACCCGGTCGGGCATGCCGTAGCGGGCGACCACCGCGTGCAGGTTCAGCCCGTCCATCAGGATGAAGGCGAAGGCTGGCGCGCCGGCACTGCCGACCCAGTCCCGCCCGGCCCAGTCCTGGTTCATGATCCAGTGATAGGGCGCACCGTTCCGCGCCACCTGGGCCGGCTGGATGCGGCGGCCGGAATGCAGCAGCAGCGGCTTGGCCCACCAGTAGCTGGCGAGGCCGGCGATCGGCTCGGCCGGCGCGAGGCAAGCCAGGACCGGCGGCGGCTGGATCCGCGCCGCCAGCTGGTCGGGACGGGCCCACAGCGCCGCGCCGAGCACCAGCAGCACCGCCAGCCCGGCGCCGATCGGGCTCAGCCCGGGCCGCGGTCCGACCCATTCAGCCGCGAGATGGGCGACCCACAGCGCTGTCAGGAACAGCCAGGGTTGGAAATAGCGCAGGAAGGAGTCGTCGCGGAAGATGCCGAACAGCACCACCGCCAGCAGGGTGGCGAGCGAGGCGGCGGCGACAAAGAGCGCGATCCGGTCCGCTGCCGCGATCTCGCGGGCGCCCGCCGCCAGGCCGCGCAGCACCGCGACCGCGCGGATCACCGGCAGCAGGGCGAAGGCGATCAGACCGAAATTGACCGCCAGCCCGGCCACGTCTCCACGCCACAGCACGCCGCCGAGGCGGGACAGGCCGTAGCCGATGCCGAGGTCGAGCTGGCGGCGGTAGATCCCGTTCAGCGGGTTGATCCAGCCCTGCAGCAGGAAAGCCGCCAGGGCCGCGGCAGCGACCACGGCCGCAGCGGCCAGTGCGGCGCGACGGGTCTGCGGCGCCCAGGCGCAGAGCAGCGCCAGCGCCAGGGCCGGCGCCGCCGCATAGGGCAGGACGAAGCTGTCCGACAGCACCCCGGCGAGGATCAGGACCGCGAGCCCGGCCAGCGGCCAGGGGCCGGGGCGGTCGAGCTGGCGCAGCAGCAGGGCCAGCACCGCGGCGGCGATCAGGATGGCGCCGAAATGGAAGGTGGCGACGAAGGGATAGATCAGCCAATAGAGCGCGTAGAAGCCGGCGAGGCCCCAGCCGAAAGCGAAGAGCGCGGCCAGCAGCACGGCGAGCGCCACCAGAGCCAGCGGTGCCGAGCGGCCGCCGGCGGCACCGTGCACCGCGATGCCGAGCAGCAGGTAGAGCCCGAGCTGCAGCGCCGCATTGAGGCCGATCGCCTGGCGGAAATCCGCCGCAGCCAGATCGGCCAGCCCATAGACCAGCATGTCGGGGAAGACATAGGGGCCGGGCGTCAGGTGCCAGCCACGCAGCGCATCCAGGCCGCGATGGAGGTCGTCGAACAGCGCCGGAAGGTACAGGGCGTCGGCATTGTCCAGCAGATCGGCGGCGCCGGGCAGGCGCAGCACCAGCGCCGTGGCCAGCAGCGACAGGCCGGCGACGGCCAGGAGCAGCAGGAGCCCGCGCAGCCGCCGCCCTGGCGCGATCGGGGTCAGGCCGGGGCGGCCGCGCTGGTCGGGCGCACGGTCGGCGGGCCGCCGGCGGCGACGGACAGGCGCTCCGACGCCGTCTCCAGCTCCTCCTCCAGCCGGCGCATCATCTCCTCGCGCTTCAGCCCGGCGGGGATCGGCGGCAGGAATTCGACCGTGATGGTGCCCGGCCGCTTGCGGAAGGCGCGGCGGCCCCAGAACACGCCGGAGTTCAGCGCCATCGGCACCACCGGCACGCCCAACCCCTCATAGAGGGCGCCGACGCCGATGCGGTAGGGCCGCCAGGTGCCGGGCGCGGTGCGGGTGCCCTGGGGGAAGATCGCGATCGGCCGGCCTTCCGCCACGCGCGGCCTGGCCTGCTCGATCATCTCCTTGACCGCCCGGCTGCCGGCGCCGCGATTGACCGGGATCATGCCGGTGCGCACGAGGTAGCGGCCCCACACCGGCACCTTCAGCAGTTCGGCCTTCAGCACGATCGCCGGGTCGCCCAGCAGCAGGTGCAGCTTCAGCGTCTCCCAGGCCGACTGGTGCTTGGCGGCGACGATGCAGGCGCCGGCGGGCAGGTTCTCGCGCCCGACCACGCGGTAGTCGATGCCCAGCACCGTCTTCTCCAGCCAGTGCACCACACGCAGCCAGACGAAGATCCAGGCCATCATCGTGCGGTGCGACAGGAACAGCGACGGCAGCAGCGCGAAGCAGCACACCGCCGTCCAGCCGAAGAAGAGCAGGTTGAAGAGGGCGGAGCGCAGGATGGTCATGGCTTCCGCTATATCCCGCCAAGGGTGACGCGCGCCAGCGCAACCAGGAATTTATTGTATTCGGAGACGATCAGCCGCGCCGTTCCGGGCCAGGCCCACCAGCGCTCGAGATGCACCGTCCCGGGGTCGACCGGCTGCCGCCGGATCTCGATCTCCGGCATCGCGGCGCGGAATTCCAGCATGGCGCGCGGCATGTGGTAGTTCGAGGTCACCAGCCGCAGGCTGTGGAAGCCCTGCGCCCGCATCCACTCCGCCGCCTCCTGCGCATTGCCGATGGTGTCGTCCGCGGCGTAGCCGAGGTCGACGCAGCAGCGCAGCGAATCATCGGTCGGGCCGAGGGCGAACAGCTCCTCCAGCCGCACGTCGCGATGCACGCCGCTGACCAGCAGCCGCTCGGCCACGCCGCGCGCCAGCAGGTCGAAGCCGACGCGCAGCCTTTCGCTGCCGCCGGTCAGCACCACGATCGCGTCGGTGTGGTCGGGGTCGACCTCGCCGCCGCGCTCGGCCTGCGCCACGAACCAGCCCAGGCCGAGCGACCAGGCCGCGGCGAGGACGAGCAGCACCAGCAGCGCCCGGCGCAGGCGGCGGCGCCAGGGCCGGGGTTTGACGGGCGGATCGGCGGTCATCGACATCGGACGGAAGATTGCTGTGGCACCGGGCTGGAAGTGACGGCGCCCGGACAGGAAGGGGACGGATCGTGGCAAGATTATGCGTTGGCGTCATCGCCTGGATGAAGCGGCCGGCGCCATGCCTCCAAGTCGTTCCCGTCACTCACAAAATCGCCTCGGATGATATAGGCATCGGCGGATCGGCATGCGATAACGCGGCATGATCGTCACCTGCCCCAGCTGTTCGACCCGTTATCTCGTCGACCCGGCGGCGATCGGCCATGACGGCCGGCGCGTCAAATGCGCCCGTTGCGGCCATTTGTGGCGCGAATCCTCGGTCGAGGTCGTGGCGGCGGCGCCGGCATCGCCGCATTCCGTGCTGGTCGGGCCGGCGGCGGCGCAGGCCGCCCCGGCCGCGGCCGCCGGCCAGATCCGCAACCTGCCGGCGGTGATCGCGCCGCGGCGGCGCGACGGCCCCGCGGTCGGCGTGGCGCTGGCCGTGCTGCTGATCGGCGGGCTGGCTGGGGTCGGCTATTTCGCGCGGGACTCGATCGTCCGCTTCTGGCCGCCGGCGATCCAGCTGTACGACACCATCGGCGTGCCGGTGGCGGAGCCGGTCGAGACCGGGGCGCTGGGCCAGGGGCTGGTGCTGCAGGAGTTGCAGGTCCGCCGCATCGCCGGCGCCGGGCTGGAGCAGGTGGTGGTCACCGGCCGGGTCGAGAATCGCGCCCTGGTGACCCGCCCGGTGCCGCCGATCGAGGTGCGCCTGCTGGATGGCAGCCGCACGGTGGTGGCGCGCTCACCGCTGACCGTCGCCACATCATCCCTGGCGCCGGCGCAGTCGGTCGATGTGGTGGCGACGATCGAGACCACGCCCGACGCCGCCACCCGGATGGAGATCGGCGCCCAGACCGCGACGGCGCCGTAGGGTCGAGCCCACCCGACCTAGATGGTGGTGGCCCGCAACACCGTGGCCCAATTCACAAGCCGGTCCTTCAGCGCCCGCTCGCGCACATAGGCGATGTCCTCGTCCTCGAGCTGTTCGAGAATCGCGAAGGCGAACGCTTCCGGGCCATGCGCGCGCCAGGCGGCCTGCAGCGAGCGGTGCGGATTGCTGCCCTGGCGCAGGGTGAACCACAGACGGTTCTGGATCGTGGCCAGGTCGGGCGCCCGGCCGACCCAGCATTCGCCCGACGATTCGCAGCGGACCGCATAGATGCCGGCCGCGACCGTCCGTTCCTTATAGGCATCCACCACTGCCTTGCGATCGTCACCCTTCATCCGTGCCCCCTTCGAACTGATGCCGGATCCGTACTCCGAGGCATCAGGAAACGCAATATCACCCGGGTGAATTCAGGCATTTCCCTCAGCCCGGATGAACCCCAGCAGGTCGCGGGTGAAGCGGTCCCTGTCGGTCAGGAACAGGCCGTGCGGGGCGCCGGGATAGATCCCGAGCCGGCTGCCGGGAATCGCCGCGGCGATGGCGCGGCCGCAGAGATCGGCCGGCGCCAGCTGGTCGGCGTCGCCCTGGAGGATCAGTGCCGGCACCCCGATGTCGCGCAGATCGGATCGGAGATCCACGGTGGCATTGGCGCGCTGGCAGCCGATCGCCGCCCACAGCGCGGTCTGCAGCGCGAGGTCGAGGCCCCAGCGCGCCAGCTCCGGCGAGCAGTCCGGTCCGAACAGCGCCGTGGCGTTGGCGGCGTAATAGGCCGGGCGGTCCGCCCGCATGCCGGCGATGGCATGGTCGAACACGGTCCGCCCGGCCTCGTCGGCGGGAAGCGCCAGGGCGGGACATGGTGCCAGGGGTGCCGCCAGCACGATGCGGGCCACCCGGCCGGGGCCGTGGCGCGACAGGCACCGGGCGATCTCTCCCACCGCCATGGAATGGCCGACCAGGGTGACCTCGCGCAGGTCGAGCGCGGCCATGACAGCGGCGAGGTCGTCGGCCAGCGTGTCGAAATCATAGCCGTCGCCCGGATGGTCGGACCGGCCATGGCCGCGCCGGTCATAGGCGATGCAGCGCAGCCCGGCTTCGGCCAGGTCCGCCATCTGGTACTCCCAGATGTCGGCATTCAGGGTGAAGCCGTGGATGAACAGGACGGGCCGGCCATGGCCGCATTCCTGCAGGTGAAGCCGGGTGCCGTCGGTGGTTTCGATCATCGGCATGGTGTGCGCCTCCCTGGGAGAAGACACCGATCTGGCCCCAGACTGGATATGAAAGCGATTACCCCAGGGGTAACGGCAGGTTACCCCAGGGGTAACGGCAGGTTACCCCAGGGGTAACGGCAGGTTACCCCAGGGGTAACGCCGACCTCGTGATCGGCGGCAGTGGCAAGCCTGACCTCATTTCACCTCAGTGAAAATTCTCGATCTGCGCTTGCCGTCCCCGAAAGCCGCGGCCTTCCTCATGTCCCAGCCGAGGCTGCGGCCGACGCCGCGAGCCGGTGGAAAATGGGCTTGACAGTCTCTCGGCCTCCCGGCCAGGCTTCTTTCACAAAAATGAAAATCTGCCACCTGACAGGGGGTGAGATCGATGCTGATGCGGGCCATGCGATCGCCGGCGCCGTCACCCGAGGCCGCGCCCCGGGCGCACAGCCTGGCCCTGGCGCGGCTGTCCCGCAGCTACGGCCCGATCCGCGCCGTCGACGACGTGTCGCTGGACATCCCGAGCGGTGAGTTCCTGACCCTGCTCGGCCCCTCCGGCTCGGGCAAGACCACCCTGTTGATGATGATCGCCGGCTTCGTCGCGCCGACCGCCGGACGGATCGCGGTCGACGGCCGCGACGTCACGGCGATGCCGCCGGAGAAGCGCAACTTCGGCATGGTGTTCCAGGGCTATGCCCTGTTCCCGCACATGACCGTGGCCGAGAACATCGCCTATCCCCTGCGGGTGCGCGGCCTGGGGCGGGCCGAGATCGCCGCCAAGGTGGCCGCAGCCATCGCCCGGGTGCGGCTGGACGGGTTCGACGACCGCCGGCCCCGGCAGCTGTCGGGCGGCCAGCAGCAGCGCGTCGCGGTCGCCCGCGCTTTGGTGTTCGACCCCGACATCGTGCTGTTCGACGAGCCGCTGGGCGCGCTGGACCGCCAGCTGCGGGCCGAGATGCAGCTGGAGCTGAAGACGCTGCACCGCGACCTGGGCGCCACCTTCATCCTGGTCACCCACGACCAGGACGAGGCGCTGTCGATGGCCGACCGCGTCGCGGTGATGGAGCGCGGCCGGCTGGTCCAGGCCGGCGCGCCGGACGAGCTGTACGAACGCCCGCGCAACCGCTTCGTCGCCGAGTTCCTGGGCAAGAGCAACTGCCTGGCCCTGCGCATGTCCGGCCGGGACGGCGCGCTGATCCGGCTGGAGAGCGCCGGGGCCACCGTGCTGCATCATGGCCCGGAGACACCGGCACTGGGCCGCGCCGTGCTGCTGGCGCTGCGGCCGGAGAAGCTGCGGGTTTCGGCGCAGGAGCCGCGCGAGCTGGCCAACCGGGTGCCCGGCCGCATCCTCGACATCGCCTATCTCGGCGCCACCCGACAGGTGGTGGTCGAGACCGACGCCTTCGGCCCGCTGACCGCGACCGGCTTCGCCTGGGAGGCGGCGGCGGACCTCGGCCTCGGCGCCACCGCCTGGGTCAGCTGGGCGCCGGAGGCCACCGTGCTGATCGAAGACGAAGCCGACGGCAGTTCGGCCTGAACAGACAGGGGGCAATCATGACGGCATCTCGGTATCGCGCGGATCTCGCCGCCATCGCGGCGGAGCGGTTCGCGGACGGACACATTGACCGGCGCAGCTTCCTGGCCGCGCTCGGCGCCCTCGGCGTCACGCCGCTGCTCGTCTCCGGCCCCGCCGGGGCGGCGGCGCAGGAGGTGGTGGTGGTGAATTTCGGCGGCGACGCCGTGCCGGCCTGGGGCAAGGCCTGGGGCGAACCCTTCACCAAGGACAGCGGCATCAAGGTCACGGTGCTGGGCGCCGAACCGACGCCCGGCGCGATCAAGGCGATGATCGACAGCGGCAATGTGGTGTGGGACTGCACCGACGCCGACGGCTTCTACCTGCCGATCCTGAGCAAGCAGGGTCTGATCCAGCCCTATGACTACAGCAAGGTCGACAAGGCCAAGGTGCGGCCGGAATTCGTGTTCGACTACGGCTGCGCCACCTACATGTATTCGACTGTCAACGCCTTCAGCCTGGACAAGACCGGCGGCAAGACGCCGAACGGCTTCAAGGACTACCTCAACTTCAAGGACTTCCCGGGCAAGCGCGCCATCTACAAATGGCTGGTCGGGTCGCTGGAGGCGGTGCTGATCGGCGCGGGGGTCGAGCCGGACAAGCTGTATCCGCTCGACGTGAAGAAGGCGTTCGCCATCATCAAGGACAACCGCGACCAGTTCCTGCTGTGGGGCGGCGGGGCGGAAAGCCAGCAGCTGTTCCGCGACGGCGAGGTGACGATGGGGCCGATCTGGTGCACCCGCGCCTCGGTGCTGGACCGCGATTCCGGCGGCAAGATCACCTGGACCTGGGACCACGGCATCGTCGCCCCCGGCGTGCTGCCGGTGCTGGTGAAGAACCCGGCCGGCGCCGCCGTCTTCGACTTCATCGCCTCGACCCAGACGCCCGCGCGGCAGGTCGAACTCCTGAAGCTGCTCGGCAACGGCCCGGCCAACCCGGCGGCGAGCGCCAGCCTGACGCCCGACCTGCAGAAGATCGACTGCGGCTACGAGCCCAACTTCAAACGCCAGATCCCGATCGACAGCGCCTGGTACGCCGAGAACTACGACACCGTGCAGAACGACTTCCTCGACCTGATGGCGGGTTGAGGGATGATGCCAACGGCCTTTGAGATCCCCGCCTCAGCCTTTCCTCGTCATGGCGAGCCCCGCAGGGGCGTGGCCATCCAGGGCGGCTCGCACCGGCCCCTGGATGGCCACGTCGCTTCGCTCCTCGCCATGACGGGTCAATGGTTCGGGCTGCGTTTCGGGCCGCCGGCATGACAGCACGCGCCGCCCTCGACAGCGCACCCCCTGCCGTCGCCCGGCGTCGCACGCCGGCGTCGGCCTGGGCGCTGGTGCTGCCGCTGATGACGGCGCTGCTGCTGCTTTACTTGGTGCCGCTGGCCAACATCCTGTGGATCAGCGTCACCGATCCCGCGCCCGGCCTGGGCAACTACCAGCGGTTGGTCGATTCCGACGCGATGCAGCGGGTGCTGTGGACCACCTTCCGCATCGCGGCCTGGACCACGGTGTGCGCGCTGCTGCTCGGCTACCTCGTCGCCTATGTCATGCTGCATGCGACGCCGCGGCACCGGCTGTGGATCACCGCCTTCGTGCTGGTGCCGTTCTGGGTGTCGGTGCTGGTCCGCGCCTTCGCCTGGCTGACCCTGCTGCGCAGCGGGGGGTTGGTGAACGGGGCGCTGGCCGGGCTGGGGCTGATCACCGAGCCGCTGCCGCTGGTGCGCAACGAGTTCGGCGTGCTGGTCGGCATGGTGCATTACATGGTGCCCTATGCCGTGCTGCCGCTCTATGCCGGGATGAAGGGCATCGACCCGGCCCTGGGCGCCGCGTCGCGCTCGCTCGGCGCCGGGCCGCTGCGCACCTTCCTCGAGGTGTTCCTGCCGCTGTCCCTGCCCGGGATCTTCGCCGCCGGCCTGCTGGTCTTCGTGCTGTCGCTCGGCTTCCTGGTCACGCCCGCGATCCTGGGCGGCGGCAAGGTGGTGATGATCGCGGAATATGTCCGGCTGCAGATCTTCCAGACCGTGCGCTGGGGCGTCGGCACCATGATGGCCTCGGTGCTGCTGCTGTCCGTCCTGGCGCTGATCGCCATGCTGTCCCGGGTCGTGGATGTCCGCCGCCTGTTCGGGGGAGGGGCCTGATGCGCTGGTCCGTCCTGGTCGCCCTGTGCTGGGCCGTCCTCTTGTTCCTGATGCTGCCGACCCTGGTGGCGATGCCGCTGTCGGTGACGCCCAACCGCTATCTGTCGCTGCCGACCGACGGCATCTCCTTCCAGCATTACGAGACCCTGTTCGGCGACCCGGTCTGGCGGTCGGCGATGCTGCAGAGCCTGGGCATCGGCCTGGCCGTCACCGCCCTGTCGGTGACGCTGGGCACGCTGGCGGCGATCGGGCTGTGGCGGCTGTCCTCGGGCTTGGGCGAGCTGGCGCGAATGCTGGCGCTGGCGCCGCTGATCGTGCCGCCCGTGGTCTCCGCCCTCGCCTTCTACCGGTTCTTCGCCGATCTCGGGCTGCTCGACAGCTTCGCCGGGGTGATCCTGGCCCACACGCTGCTGGCGGCGCCCTATGTGCTGGTCACGGTGTCGGCGGCGCTGGCCGCAGTCGACCCGCGCCAGGACCAGGCGTCGCGCTCGCTCGGCGCCTCGCAGTCCCAGACCGTCCGCTGGGTGATCCTGCCGCAGATCCTGCCCGGCATCCTGGCCGGCGCGGTGTTCGCCTTCCTGACCTCCTGGGACGAGATCGTGGTGACGCTCTTCATCGCCGCCCGCGCCGTCTACACCCTGCCGCGGAAGATGTGGGACGGCATCAACGACCAGGTCGACCCGACCATCGCCGCGGCGGCGACGGTGCTGTTCGCCGTCACCCTGCTGCTGGTGATCCTGCAGATCCTGCGCGCCGGCCGGGAGCCGGCGTCTTCCGACCGAGAGGTTGTGCGATGACCGAGACGAGCCCGGCCGAGACGGCGCCGGAAGGCTTCACCTGGACCCTGCCGGCGGCCTGGTACCGCGACCCGGAGCGCTACGAGCAGGAGCGCACGCGCATCTTCGCCCGCAACTGGATGCTGTTCACCTGGTCGGGCCGGCTGCAGGCGCCCGGCGACTATGTCACCGGCACCGTCGCCGGCTATCCCGTCTTCGCCATCCGCGGCGAGGACGGCCAGGTCCGCGCCTTCCACAATGTCTGCCGCCATCGCGGCGCCCAGCTGCTGACCAAGCCGGAGGGCCAGTGCCCGCGGCTGGTGGTCTGCCCCTATCACAGCTGGAGCTACACGCTGGACGGCAAGCTGAAGCGGAACCCCGATTTCGGCTCGGCCGCCGCCTTCGATCCGGAGGAATGGGGCCTGTTCCGCATCGCCGCCGAGGAATGGCGCGGCCTGGTGTTCCTGCGGATCGAGCGCGAGGGCGAAAGCCTGCGCGACTGGCTGGGCCCGATCGACGCCCTGGCCACCGACTATCCGCTCGAGCAGCAGCACTGGTTCGCCGAGAAGAACCGCGACTGCGAGGTCGACTGGAAGACCTACGGCGAGAACTACCTGGAATGCTACCACTGCCGGACCATGCATCCCGGCCTGTGCGCGTCGCTGGACATGGACCGCTACAGCATCGACGTGCATGGCGATGCCGGCATGTTCCACCTGCACGCGCCGAAGCGCGACGGCGGGCTGACCCGCGGCGTCTACTTCTACCGCTTCCCGTTCCTGATGCTGAACCTCTACGACTGGGGCAGCTCGATCGCCACGATCGAACCGCTGGGCCCCGGCCGCCTCCGGCACATCAACTGGTACTTCTTCACCGATGTCTCGCCGGAGAAGGCGGAGGAGAACCGCCAGTCGATCGCCTGGTCGGCCCAGATCGTCAGCGAGGACCTCGACATCATCACCGGGGTGCAGCGCAACCTGAACGCCGGGATCTACCAGCGCGGCCCGCTGTCGCCGAAGCACGAGCACGCGGTGCTCGGCTTCCAGGACATGGTCCGCCGCGGCATGGACCACCCCGCCCCGCGCCACCGCGCCGCCGCCGAATAGCCGCCCTTTCCCGGCCCGTCCTTTCGCCGAAAGACCGATCGCACCATGACCACGACCTCGATCCCCCAGGGCAGCAGCACCACGGCCAAGCGCTACGACGCCATCATCATCGGCGCCGGCCACAACGGCCTGGTCTGCGCCAACTACCTCGCCCGGTCCGGCCTGAAGGTGCTGGTGCTGGAACGGCGCAAGGTGCTGGGCGGTGCCGCGGTGACCGAGGAGATTGCGCCGGGATTCCGCGCCTCGATCTTCTCCTACCTGATGAGCCTGCTGCACCCGCGCATCATCCGCGACTTCGAGCTGAAGAAGCATGGGCTGGAGGTGCTGCCCTGCTCCGACATGGTCTCGCCGGTCGGGGGCGACGACTACATCCTGTTCTCCGACGACATGGCCAAGACCCAGGCCAGCTTCGCCAAGTTCTCGAAGAAGGACGCCGCGATCTATCCCGAATTCGACCGCTACCTGCAGGAGGCGGCGCAGGTGGTGCGCAAGCTGCTGTGGGAGACGCCGGTCGACCCGGCCCGGCGCGACTGGCGCGGCTTCCGCGAGGGTGCCTCGATGCTGTGGCGGCACCGCAAGATCGGCCGGAAGATGTACCGCATCGCCGACATGCTGAGCATGAGCGCCTACGACTTCCTGCGCGAATGGTTCGAGGACGACCGGGTGATGGCGGTCCTGGCTTATTACGCCTCGATCGGCACCTTTGCCGGGCCGAAAACTCCGGGGTCGGCCTACGTCATCATGCACCACATCATGGGCGAGCATGAGGGCGCCGGCGGCTGGGGCTTCATCAAGGGCGGCATGGGCGCGATCACCCAGGCGCTGGCCTCCTACGGCCGCACCATCGGCGTCGACCATGTCACCGAGGCGGAGATCGCGGCGGTGCGGCTGACCGGCGACCGCGCCACGGCGGTGACCACGACCAAGGGCGACACCTATTCGGCCCGGGTCATCGTCTCCAACGCCAGCGCCAAGACGCTGTATCTCGACATGATCGGCGAGGCTCATCTGCCGGCCGAGGTGCTGCGCGAGATCCGCGGCTACCGCAGCTTCTCCACCGCCTTCAAGATGAACATCGCCTGCGAGCGGCCGCCGCAATACCGCATCCTGGACAAGGTGCGGACCGAGGGCGCGCTGGGCAATTTCAACTATCCGACCTACATGCACATCGCGCCCGACATCGACTATCTCGAACGGGCCTATGACGACGCCAAATACGGCTGGTATTCCAGCCGGCCGTTCCTGACCCCGGTGGTGCCGACCATCGTCGACGACACCCTGGCGCCGCCGGGCAAGCATGTCGTCAACCTGTTCGGCGGCCACGCCCCCTACACGCTGAAGGGCGGCGACTGGGCGACGGAGAAGGACAAGTTCCGCAAGACCGTGTTCGACACGATCGAGGACTACGCCCCCGGCTTCTCCAACGACGTGATCGAGGCCCAGCTGTTGGTGGCGCCGGACATCGAGCGCATCGTCGCCCTGCCCCAGGGCCACATCTTCCATGGTGAGCTGTCAACCGACCAACTGTTCTTCCAGCGCCCGGTCTCCGGCTATGCCGACTACCGCACGCCGTTCCGGGGGCTTTACATCTGCGGATCGTCGATGCATCCGGGTGGCGGCGTCTCCGGCATCCCCGGCCACAACGCCGCGCGCGAGATCCTGCGCGACGTCAAGGCCAGGCGGGCGTGAAGCCCGACGGCATGAAGGTGGGGCGATGACCGAAGGCGAACACTCGGACCTGGAAGCGGCGGAGGCCGAGGCGCCGCCGTCCGGCGACCCGGTCGACACCATCGGGCCGCAGATCCGCGAGCTGCGGCAGCAGCGCGGCCTGACCCTGACCCGGCTGGCCGCCACCACCGGCCTGTCGGTCGGCCACCTCTCGCAGGTCGAGCGCGGGCTGTCGACGCCGACCATCCGCCAGCTGCAGCTGATCAGCAGCGCCATGGGCGTGACCATCGGCTGGTTCTTCCGCGACCCCGAACCGCGCGACGACGAGGACCGCGTCGTGGTCCGCGCCGGGCGGCGCAAGGTGCTGGACATGGGCGGACTGGGCCTGACCGACGAGCTGCTGGTGCCGCATCTCGACGGCCAGCTGGAGCTGCTGCTGTGCACCATCCAGGCCGGCGCCGGCAGCCCGGACGCCTACACCCATGAGGGCGAGGAGGCCGGCTTCATCCTGTCCGGCGCGCTGGAGCTGTGGGTCGACGAGAAGCTGTACGTGCTGGGCACCGGCGACAGCTTCGCCCTGGCCAGCACCCGGCCGCACCGCTACCGCAACCCCGGCCCCGGCATCACCCAGGTGATCTGGGCGATCACCCCGCCCAGCTTCTGAGGGTGGACGCCGGCGCTCCATCGTCGCAAACCGATACGGTATTGCCTGGCGCGAAGCTTTGTGCATACATAATTGCTCAGACCGACAATGAACGTGCACAATAGACGCGCAGGGAGGCAACTTTGGACACGAAGCCCGATGCATCGCTGTCCGAGCGGATCCGGCTGGCCCTGACCGACGACATCTCCACCGGCCGCCTGGCGCCGGGGACGGTGCTGGACGAGGCGCAGCTGGCCGAGACCTACGGCGCGTCAAGAACCCCGGTGCGCGATGCCGTCCGCCACCTCGCCGCCGCCGGGCTGGTCGAGGTCCGGCCGCGCCGCGGCATCGTGGTACTGCCGATGACGGTCGAGACCCTGTCCGAGATGTTCGAGGTCACGGCCGAGGTCGAGGCGATGTGCGCCCGGCTGGCCACCAACCGCATGACCGCGCTGGAGCGCGGCAACCTGGCAGCGCTGCATGAAGCGTCGGAGGGGCATCTGAAGGCCGGCGACATCGCCGGCTACGATGCCTTCAACCTGGAGTTCCACGAGGCGATCTACCGGGCGACCCACAACGCCTTCCTGGTCGAGCACGCCCTGCAGCTGCGGGCCCGGCTGCTGCCGTTCCGGCGGACCCAGCTGCGCTATGCCGGCCGGCTGGTGCAGTCGCGCATCGAGCACGGCCAGATCCTGAAGGCGATGACCCGCGGCGACCCCGACGAGGCCGCCTTCGCCATGCGCGAGCACATGCTGAACGCCGGCAGCGCCCTGGCGCGCTTCCTGGCGCCGCCGCCCGCGACCGACTGAACCACGCCGCATCGCGCGGCATATAGCGGGACGGCGCAAACCGCCGCCCGCGCCGAAGACTCATATCTCGGACTCAAGGGGAGGAATCGCGTGTCCGCGCAGATCGCATCCATCATCGGGCTGGTCGTGATGTTCGTCGTCGCCACCGCCCTGCCGATCAACATGGGCGCCCTCGGCTTCGCCCTGGCCTTCCTGGTCGGGACGGTGTTCACCGGCATGTCGGCCACCGCCATCCTGGCCGGCTTCCCGGGCGACCTGTTCGTCACCCTGGTCGGCATCACCTACCTCTTCGCAATCGCCCAGAACAACGGCACGGTCGACTGGCTGGTGCATTACTCGGTGCGGCTGGTCGGCGGCCGGATCTCGGCGATTCCCTGGGTGATGTTCGCGGTCTCGGCCGTGCTGACCGGCATCGGCGCGGTCAGCCCCGGCGCGGTCGCCATCATCGCCCCGATCGCGCTGCGCTTCGCCGCCCGCTACCGCATCCACCCGATGCTGATGGGGCTGATGGTGGTGCATGGCGCCCAGGGCGGCGGATTCTCGCCGATCAGCATCTATGGCGGCATCACCAACCAGGTGGTGCAGCGCGCCGGCCTGCCGGGCGATGAGATCGTGCTGTTCCTGTCCAGCCTGGCGTTCAACTTCCTGATCGCCCTGGTGATCTTCTTCGTGTTCGGCGGCCACCGCCTGGCCCTGCGGCGCCCGGGCGACGACCTGGAGGCCACGGTCGATGCGGCGCAGCCCGACACCTCGGTCGCGGTGCGCGGCCATGGCGGCACCCCGGCGGCGCCGGCCGGGCCGCGGCCGGGCGCCGTGGTGCGCGAGGGCGCCGACGACCATGTCGCGCTCGACCGCGAGCAGGCGCTGACCCTGACCGGCCTGGTGGTGCTGGCGGTGGCGTCGCTGGCCTTCAGCCTGAATGTCGGGCTGGTGGCGATGAGCGTCGCGGTGGTCCTGGCCCTGGTCTGCCCCAAGGGGCAGAAGGGCGCGGTCGACAAGGTCAGCTGGTCGACCGTGCTGCTGATCGGCGGCGTCATCACCTATATCGGCGTGCTGCAGAAGGCCGGCGCGGTCGACTATGTCGGCGGCGGCGTCTCGGCCATGGCCATGCCGCTCTTGGGTGCGCTGCTGCTGTGCTATGTCGCCGGCGTGGTCTCGGCCTTCGCCTCCTCGGTGGCGGTGCTGGGCGCCACCATCCCGCTGGCGGTGCCGCTGCTGACCCAGGGCCATCTCGGCGTCCCCGGCCTGATCGCCGCGATCGCGATCTCGACCACCATCGTCGATGTCAGCCCGTTCTCGACCAACGGCGCGCTGGTGGTGGCCAACGCACACGGCATCGACCGCGACGCCTTCTTCCGGCAGATGCTGATCTACAGCGGGATCGTCGTCGTGGTCGGCCCGCTGCTGGCCTGGCTGGCCCTGGTGGTGCCGGGGATGTTCTGACCGGCCTGAACTGGCCGGCCAGAATTCATCGACCGACCGGTCAGGAAATGCCGAAGCGGCCGCGCCAGCGCTCGATGTCGTTCACGGTGACGTTGCCGCCGCACAGGATCAGGGCCAGCCGGGCGTCGCGCGGCAGCCGGTCCTTCAGGCGCAGCGCCGCGGCCAGGGTGCAGCCGGCGGCCGGCTCGGTCACCACCTTGGCCTGTTCGATCAGCATCTGCACGCCGCGCACAGCATCCGCGTCGGGCACCACCAGCACCTCCTCCACCGCGTCGCGCACGATCGCCAAAGTGCGTTCGGACACGGACGGCGCGCCAAGAGTGGTGGAGATCGAGGTGATGGCCGGCAGGCGCACCGGGTGCCCGGCCGCCAGCGCCTGGCTCATCGCGTCGGCGCCCTCGGTCTCGACGCCCCAGATCCGGATGTCGGGCCGCAGCGCCTTCACCGCGGTGATGACGCCCGAGATCATGCCGCCGCCGCCGATCGAGGCGATGATGTCGGTGGTGTCGGGCGCGTCCTCCAAGAGCTCCAGCCCCATGGTGCCCTGGCCGGCGATCACCCGGGGGTCGTCGAACGGATGGATCATGGTGCGGCCGGCCGCGCCCTGGCGCTCGGCCTCGGCGAAGGCGGCGGAGATGTCGTCCACCAGCACCACCTCGGCGCCCTCGGCGCGGGTGCCGGCGACGTAGTTCTGCGGCGTCGCCTTGGGCATGACCACGACGGCCTTGAGGCCCAGGATGCGGGCGGCATAGGCGACACCGAGGGCATGGTTGCCGCCGGAGACCGCGACCACGCCGGCGGCGCGTTCGGCCTCGTTGAGGCTGAGCATGGCGTTGAAGGCACCGCGCGGCTTGAACGAACCGGCATGCTGCAGCAGCTCCAGCTTGGTCACGACGGGCAGGCCGAGCGTGGCCCGCAGCAGCTCGCGCGGCACGGTCGGGGTGCGCAGCACATAGGGGGCGATGCGGGCGCGCGCCTCGCGGATGGTCTCGAGCGTGATCGCGGTCACGATGGTCCTCGTCCTGGCGGAAGCCGGGCCCGGACGGCCATCGGCTGGGGGCTGCGACCCGGAACCGAGCGACTCAGAACTGGCGCAGCAGCCTTTCGATATAATCCCGCTCCGGCGCCGGACGCGAGCGGTCGTTGAGGCGCTGGCGCAACTCGTCGAGGATGGCGCGGGCGCGCTCGGTGTCGAATTTGGTGGGCAGGCCGACATCGCCGTCGGTGGTGCCGCCGCTGTTGGTCAGGGGCCGGCCGAGCGGATCCTGGTTCTCGAAATTCTGCCCGTTCTGGCCCCGGCCCGCCATGCCGGGCTGGGCCGTCATGCCTTCCATCATCTGCTGCGCCATGCCCTGCAGCCCCTGCTGCAGCTGGTCCAGCGCCTCGGTCTGCGACGGCACCGCCCCTTCGGGGTTGCCCTGGGCCAGCGCGTCGCCCGCCTGCTTCATCGCCCGTTCGGCGCGGCCGAGCGGCATCGGGATATCGCCGCCCATGTCGCCGAGCTCGCGCATCACCTCGCCCAGCGCGCGGCGCAGCGCCTCCTGGGTCTGCGCGTTCTGCTCAGGCGTGCCCGGCGGCGGCTGGCCGGATTCGCCCTCCTCGCCGCCCTGCTGCGACTGCTGCTGGCGGAAGGTCTGGTCCAGCAGCTGGCGCTGCGCATTGGTCAGCTTCTGCAGGTCCTTCATCAGGTTCATGGCGCGCTGCTGGGCCTGGGCCTGTTCCTGGCTCATCGCGCCCATGCGCATGTTTTCCATCATGTTCTGCATCTGCGACAGCATCTGCCGGGCCTGGTCCTTGGCGCCGGATTCGGACAGCTGCTGCATGCGGTCGATCATGTCCTGGAACTGCTTGCGGTCCATCACCTGCGCGTCCGGCGGCAGCTGGGTCTCGGTCATCTCGCCGCGCCGCATCTTGTCCTGCATCTGCTCCGCCATCGCCTGGAGATAGCGGTCCATGGCGCGGCGCAGCTCGTCGGTCAGCTGCCGGATCTCCTCGTCGTTGGCGCCGCGCTCCAGCGCGTCGGCCAGCCGCTGCTGGGCGTCGCGCAGCGACCGCTCGGCCAACGACATGTCGCCGTCCTCGATGCGCAGCGCGGTGTCCCACAGCAGGTCACGCAGCGGCGCCACCGGCGGCGGCGCCGAATCTTCAGCGAAGAACAGCCGCCGGGCGGCGGTGCGCAGGGCCAGGAACACCACCTTGTCGTCGTAGTAGCGGTCCGGCCGCTGCGACAGCGTGTCCAGCGTCTCGGCCACGCTTTCGGCCTGGTCGGGCTGCAGCGTCAGGATTCGGCGCTGGTCGATGATGGCGCGGGCGACCGGGTGGTGGAATTCGCGCTCCGGCAGGGTCACCCGCTCCGGCGCGGTCACCGCGGTCTGGCCCGCCGCATCGGTTGCGGTCAGCACGATGTCGACTGCCTGGCCGGCCCAGGGATGCGGCGTCAGGTCCTGGTAGCTGGTCGACTTGACCTCGCGCGGCCAGCGCCCTGGCACCGACAGCGGGATCACCAGCGGCGTCGCGTCCAGCACCGCCGGCGCGCCGGGGGCCAGGGTCACGGTCGCGGTCAGCAGGGCGATGCCATAGTCGTCGGTCGCGGTGGCGTCGAGCCGCAGCGCCTGGCGTTCTGTCGGCTTGGGCTTCTGGCCGAAGGCGATGGTCGGCGGCGCATCGGGCAGGATCTTGACCGGCCAGTCGCCCAGCACGGTGCCGCCCTGGCTGACGGTCAGGCGGTCGCCCGCCGTCACCTTGGCCTGCAGCTCGAAGCTGCCGCCGTCGATGGTGGCGAAGTCGGTCTTGGCCCCGGCGAGGCTGAGGCTGGGCGTCGAATCGCCGCCGGCGACGCGGCCCACCAGGGCGCTGCCGACCGGGATCTCGATCGGCCCCGTGGCCGGGCCCGAGGCGCCGTTGGACGGCCCCGCGACTTGTCCCGCGGTCAGGTAGATCGGCGGCCGGCCGGTGTAGGTCGGCGGGGTGACGAACAGGTCGAGCCGCGGCGCGGTCGCCGCAGCGGCGCCGAACAGCCCGGGCGTCACGGCGCGGCCGAGCCGCGGCCCCCAGTCGCCGCCGGCGGTGACGAAGGCCAGGGCCAGGCCGATCACCACCAACCCGCGCAGGGCGAAGCGGTCGGTCTCGGCGTTGCGCGGCCGCGGCAGGCCCGGCCGCAGCGCCCGCAGCTGGGCGGCGCGCAGCAGCTGGTGGCGCTGCCACAGGGCTCGGCTGAGCGCGTCGGTGGTGCCGGTCGCCTGGGTGTCGTGCAGGCCGGTCAGCGGCCGGTGGTCGATGCCGCTGTCGCGTTCCAGCCGGCGCCGCGCGGCGAAGCCGTCGGGCAGGCGCAGGCGCCACAGCGGCCGGCTGGCCAGCATCAGCCCCGCCGCGAAGCCGGCCAGGATCAGCGCATGCAGCCAGCCCGGCAGGTCGGGCAGCAGGTCGAAGCCGGCGATGACGAGGAAGGCGCCCAGCACGGTGACGGCCGGCCAGGTGGCACGCCACACCACCTCCCAGGCCGCAGCGGCCCAGGCCAGCGCGATCTTGACGCGCGGCTCGGACGGCGCAGCCGTCTTGGGAGACTCGCTCGGGTTCCGGGCCACCTCTCCTCAAACCTCCGTCATGCCAGCCAGGGCGGCAGGCTCTCTCCAGCGACCATCTCTTCAAATGTGGGCCGTTTTCTGACGATGGCAAAGTGGTCTTTGTCGACCAGCACCTCCGGCACCAGCGGCCGGGTGTTGTAGGTCGACGCCATCACCGCGCCATAGGCGCCGGCGCCGGTGAAGGCGACCAGGTCGCCGGCGGCCAGCGGCGGCAACGCCCGGCCCTTGGCGAAGGTGTCGCTGCTTTCGCACACCGGGCCGACCACGTCGAATTCGGCCTCCACCGCGCCTTCCGCCGGCTGGCGCAGTGGCACGATGCCGTGCCAGGCGTCGTACATCGCCGGGCGGATCAGGTCGTTCATCGCCGCGTCGAGGATGACGAAGTTGCGGGTCCGGCCCGGCTTGATGAAGATCACCCGCGACAGCAGGACGCCGGCGTCGCCGCAGATCGACCGCCCGGGTTCGACCATCAGGCTGCAGCCGAGGTCGCCGACGGTCTCGCGCACGATCCGGGCGTAGTCGGCCAGCGACGGCGCCGCGTCGCCCTTGTAGGAGATGCCGATGCCGCCGCCGAGGTCGAGCCGCTCGACCACATGGCCGGCGCCGCGCAGCTCGCGCACCAGCTCGGCCAGGCGGCGATAGGCGTCGCGATAGGGCGACAGGTCGAGCAGCTGGCTGCCGATATGGGCGGCGATGCCGACCGGGCGGACGCCCGGCAGGATGTGCGCCCGCTCGAACGCCGCGGCCGTGTCCTCCAGCTCGATGCCGAATTTGTCGCCCTTGCGGCCGGTCGAGATCTTGGCGTGGGTCTTGGCGTCGACGTCGGGGTTGACCCGGAACACCACCACCGCGTCGCGCCGGACCCGGACCGCGACCTGGGACAGCAGTTCCAGCTCCTGCAGCGATTCCACGTTGATCTGGTGGATGCCTGCCAGGAGCGCCGCCTCGAGGTCCTCCGCCGTCTTGCCGACGCCGGAGAAGACGATGCGGTCGGCCGGGCAGCCGGCGGCGAGCGCCCGCTGCATCTCGCCGGTCGAGACCACGTCCACCCCGGCCCCCTGGCGCACCAGGGTGCGCAGCACGGCGAGGTTGGAATTGGCCTTGGCGGCGAAGCAGACCGACATCGGCAGGCCGGCCAGCGCGTCGACATAGGCGCGATAGTTCGCGACCAGCGCCGCCGAGGAATAAACATAGGCCGGCGTGCCGACCTGGGCGGCCACGGCGGCGAGATCGACGTCCTCGGCGAAGAGGGCGCCGTTGCGATAGGAAAAAGCGGTCATGTGGAGGGATAGCCCCGCGGGTAGGCCGACGTCTTGGGGTCGGGTGCGCTGACCGACGCCGCCTTCTTGCCGCAGGCGACGAGGCCGAAGGCAAGGGTGGCGGCGAGGAGGAGACGCAGGAGGACGGACGGTTTCACAGGAAACGCTCCTTTGCGGTGCGGACGGCCTCGCGCACCCGGTCGGGGGCCGTGCCGCCGAAGCTCTTGCGGCTGGCGACCGAGGCCTCGGCCGTCAGCACGGCGTAGACGGCATCGGTGATGCCGGCATGGACCGCCTGCATCTCGGCCAGCTTGAGGTCGGACAGGCCGCAGCCCTTGTCCTCGGCCAGCTTCACCAGATGGCCGGTGATGTGGTGCGCCTCGCGGAACGGCACGCCCAGGGTTCGCACCAGCCAGTCGGCCAGGTCGGTGGCGGTCGGGAAGCCCGCCTCGGTGGCCCGGCGCATCGCCTGCGGGTTGACGGTCCAGCTTTCGACCATGCCGGTCAGGGCCGCCAGGCACAGCATCAGCGTGTCGTCGGCGTCGAACACCGGCTCCTTATCCTCCTGCATGTCCTTCTGGTAGGTCAGGGGCAGGCCCTTCATCACCGTCAGCAGGGCGGCCAGGCCGCCGAAGACGCGGCCGGTCTTGCCGCGCACCAGCTCGGCCGCATCCGGGTTGCGCTTCTGCGGCATGATCGAGGAGCCGGTCGAGAAGCCGTCGGACAGGCGGATGAAGCGGAACTGCGGCGTCGACCAGAACACGATCTCCTCCGCCAGCCGCGACAGGTGCATGGCGCAGATGCCCGCGGTGGCGAGGTAGTCGAGCGCGAAGTCGCGGTCGGACACGCTGTCGAGCGAATTGGCGGTCGGCCGGTCGAAGCCCAGCGCCGCGGCGGTCATGTGCCGGTCGATCGGGTAGGGCGTGCCGGCCAGGGCGGCGGCGCCGAGCGGGCATTCATTGGCCCGGGCGCGGGCATCGGCGACGCGGCTGCGGTCGCGGCCCAGCATCTCGACATAGGCCAGCAGGTGATGGCCGAAGACGATCGGCTGGGCGACCTGGAGATGGGTGAAGCCGGGCAGGATGGTGTCGGCATGCGCCTCGGCCTGGCCGATCAGCGCGGCCTGCAGCGCCTGCATCCCCTGGTCCAGCCGGTCGAAGGCGTCGCGCACCCACAGGCGGAAATCGGTCGCCACCTGGTCGTTGCGGCTGCGCGCGGTGTGCAGCCGGCCGGCGGCCGGGCCGATGATTTCGGTCAGCCGCGACTCCACGTTGAAGTGGATGTCCTCGAGCGAAGTCTTGAATTCGAACCGGCCCTCGGCGATCTCCTGCTCGATCTGGTCGAGGCCGCCTGTGATCGCCGCAGCGTCTTCGGCGGGAACGATGCCCTGGGCGGCGAGCATTGCGACATGAGCGCGCGACCCGGCGATGTCCTGCGCCCAGAGCTTGCGGTCGAAGCCGATCGAGGCATTGATCCGCTCCATGATCGCAGCCGGGCCGGCGGCGAAGCGGCCGCCCCACATGGGATTGGTGCCCTTGTCGGGCACGACGGGGGCGGCAGGCTGGGTCGGATCGGGCATGGGGAGCGGACCGGATGAGCAGAAGAGGAACGATCGCCGGGGGCGTGGCCGGCCTGGTACTGCTGCTGGCGGCGGGTGCGGCCTGGTGGACGCAGCGGACCCCGGAGGGCCGGCCGCCCCTGGGCGGCGCCGTCGCCAGTTTCGTCCTGGCCGACCGGACGGAGCCGGCCCCGGAGATTACCTTCTCCGACGCCGCGGGCAACACCCTTCGTCTCGCCGACTTCAAGGGCAAGGTGGTGCTGGTCAATCTGTGGGCGACCTGGTGCGCCCCCTGCGTCAAGGAGATGCCGGCGCTGGACCGGCTGCAGGCCAAGCTGGGCGGGCCGGATTTCACGGTGCTGGCGCTGTCGATCGACCGCGAGGGGCTGGCCAAGGTGCAGCCCTTCTTCGCCCAGAACAAGATCGCGGCGCTGGCCGCCTATCTCGACCCGGCCGGGCGGTCGCCGGCGCTGTTCGGCGCCCGCGGCCTGCCGACCACGCTGCTGATCGGGCGCGACGGCACCGTGATCGGCCGGCAGGAGGGCGGCGCCGCCTGGGACGAGGAAGCCGCCATCCGGCTGATGCGGTACTATCTCGATCTCGGGAAGGCCAAGTCGGCCTGAGACGCGGTCTCGCGGCGGCGACGGCTCAGATCGGTCTCTCAGAGGGGCGTGGCGCCCACATAGAAACCGAGCAGCAACATCACGCCATAAACCCAGATAATCGTGCGGAGCATCATGACCTTTGTCCTCGGGCTCTAGGCCCGAAGACAGATGTACGCCGTCCATCGTGAAATCACTGTGACCGCGGTCACGGCTTCGGCCGCTGGGCAGGATTGTCCCGTGCGCAGCCTCATGATATACATAGAGACATGTATATCATGGTGATGTCATGCGTGTAGCCAAATGGGGGAACAGCCTGGCGGTGCGGCTGCCCGCCGCCGTGGTCGAGGCGCTGAGCCTGAAGGAGGGCGACGACGTCGAGATCCACATCGCCGCCGACCGAACCTTCCTGGTGGACCGGGACCGCAGCCGGAGTGAGGCGCTCGACCGGCTCCGCGCCCTGCGGCGACCCCTGCCGCCCGGGTTCCGCTTCGACCGCGAGGAGGCCAATGGCCGCTGACGCGTTCCTGGACACCAACATCCTGCTCTACGCGATCGCCCAGGACGACAGCCGCAGCGCCATCGCGGAAGCGCTCCTCGCCTCCGGCGGCGTGATCAGCGTGCAGGTGCTGAACGAGTTCGCCTCCGTCGGCCGCCGCAAGCTCGGGATGTCCTGGGACGAGATCGGCGAGGCGCTGTCCGCGATCCGTGCCCTCTGCCCGCCGGTCGTGCCGATCACGGTCGAGACCCACGATGCCGCGCTCGCGATCGCCGCTCGGCTGGGCCTCAACCTCTACGACGCCTTGATCGTCGCGTCGGCGCTGCAGTCGGGGTGCCGGACGCTGTTTTCCGAGGACATGCAGGACGGCCAAAGCATCGACGGCCTGACCATCAGGAACCCGTTTGCCGCGTCCTGAGACTTTTGATCTGTCATGCCCGGGCTTGACCCGGGCATCCAGAAACTGTCGACATCTTCTGGATTGCCGGGTCAGGCCCGGCAATGACAGGTAGAGAGTCAGAGAGGTGCACCCGATGATCCTCCCCCGCCGCTCGCTGCTCTACGTCCCCGGCGCCAATGCCCGCGCGCTGGAGAAGGCCCGGACCCTGCCGGCCGACGGGCTGATCCTCGACCTCGAGGATTCGGTGGCGCCCGAGGCCAAGGCTGAGGCCCGCGACCGGGTGGTGGCCGCGGCCCAGGCCGGGGGCTGGAGCCCGCGCGAGGTGCTGATCCGCGCCAACGCCCTGGACACGCCCTGGGGCGCGGACGACCTGGCCGCCATCGCCACCAGCGATGCCCACGGCGTCGTGCTGTCCAAGGTCGAGCGGCCGGAGACGGTGCGCGAGGCCGGGGCGGCCCTGAGTGCCGCCGGCGCCCCCGACAGCCTGGCCCTGTGGTGCATGATCGAGACGCCGCTGGGCGTGCTGAACGCCGCCGCCATCGCCGGGGCCACGCCACGCCTCGCCGGGGGGCGCGTGGCCGGGCTGATCCTCGGCACCTCGGACCTGGCCAAGGATCTGCGCGCGGCGCATGAGCCGGGGCGGCAGCCACTGCTGACCGCGCTGGGGTTGTGCCTGCTGGCCGGGCGGGCCTACGGGCTGGCGGTGATCGACGGCGTGCATCTCGACCTCGAGGACGAGGCCGGCTTCGCCGAGTCGTGCCGCCAGGGCGCGGCGCTGGGCTTCGATGGCAAATCGCTGATCCACCCCAAGACCATCGCCGCCGCCAACACCGCCTTCGCCCCGACGGTCGAGGCGGTGGAGAACGCCCATCGGGTGATCGCCGCCCATGCCGCGGCCCTGGCCGCCGGCCGCGGCGTCACCGTGGTCGACGGCCGGCTGGTCGAGGCGCTGCATGTCAGCGAGGCGGAACGGCTGGTGGCGCTGGACCGCATCATCGCCGAGCGCGTCCGGGGTTAGCGTCCGGGGCTAGTTGAGAACCACTCGCATCTACTTGATAAACCAGGGCAGTTCGTTGACTTGCTGCAGTGCGGCGCGTAAGTCACTGACGACCCGTTCAGGCTCGTTCGCGACTGGCCGCGCCGTGTCTGGATGCCCTTTTTGCGCATCGGAGTAAGTCCGCATGTCCGCCTCCGAGGCAGTTCCTCAGAAACGGCCGAGGCCTCTGTCGCCCCATCTGCAGATCTACCGCCCGCAGATCAGCAGCGCGCTGTCCATCTTCCACCGCATCACCGGCTGCGCCCTGGCCGTCGGCTCGGTGCTGCTGGCGTGGTGGGTGATCGCCGCCGCCGCCGGCCCCGCCGCCTTCGAGAACGCGCAGTGGTTCCTGGGCTCCTGGCTCGGCCTGCTGATGCTGTTCGGCTGGTCGGCGGCGCTGTTCTACCATCTCTGCGCCGGCATCCGGCACCTCGCCTGGGACGCCGGCTATGGCTACGACCTGCCGACCATGCAGAAGACCGGCTATGCCGTGCTGATCGCCACCGGCGTGCTCACGGTGCTGGCCTGGATCGTCGGTCTGGTGGTGTGGTGATGACGACCAAGGACACCTCGCTCCGCACCCCGCTGGGCCAGGCCCGCGGCCTGGGCTCGGCCAAATCCGGCTTCCTGCACTGGCGCACCCTGCGCGTCACCGCGCTGGCGCTGATCCCGCTGACCATCTGGTTCGTGATCGCGGTGATCGCCCATCTCGGCGCGCCGCTGCCGGAGCTGCGGGCCTGGATCGGCCACCCGATCAACGCCGCCCTGTTCATCCTGTTCATCGCCATCGGCCTGCATCATGCCGCCAATGGCGTGACCGAGGTCTACGAGGACTACGTCCACGGCCACCACACCAAGCTGATCGCCGACCTGGCGACCAAGGGCCTGGCCCTGTTCCTGGGGGCGGCCATGATCGTCTCCGTCCTCAAGATCGCCATTCTGGGATAACCCCATGCCTGCGTCCTACACCATCATCGATCACCACTACGATGTCATCGTGGTGGGCGGCGGCGGCGCGGGTCTGCGCGCCACCTTCGGCATGGCCGAGAAGGGGCTGAAGACCGCCTGCATCACCAAGGTGTTCCCGACCCGCAGCCACACCGTGGCGGCCCAGGGCGGCGTCTCGGCCGCGCTCGGCAACATGGGGCCGGACGACTGGCGCTGGCACATGTACGACACCATCAAGGGGTCGGACTGGCTGGGCGACCAGGACGCGATCGAATATATGGTGCGCGAAGCGGTCCCTGCGATTATCGAACTTGAGCACTACGGCATGCCCTTCAGCCGTACGGCAGAGGGCAAGATCTACCAGCGCGCCTTCGGCGGCATGACCACCGAATACGGCAAGGGCCGCGCCTACCGCACCTGCGCCGCGGCCGACCGCACCGGCCACGCCATGCTGCACACCCTGTATCAACAGGCGTTGAAACATGACGCCGAGTTCTTCATCGAGTATTTCGCGCTCGACCTGATCATGGACGACGAGGGCGTGTGCCGCGGCCTCATGGCCTGGAACCTGGACGACGGCACCATCCACCGCTTCCTCGGCCACCAGACGGTGCTGGCGACCGGCGGCTACGGCCGGGCCTACTTCTCCTGCACCTCGGCCCACACCTGCACCGGCGACGGCGCCGGCATGGCCGCCCGCGCCGGCCTGCCACTGCAGGACATGGAGTTCGTGCAATTCCACCCCACCGGCATCTACGGCGCCGGCTGCCTGATCACCGAGGGCGTGCGCGGCGAGGGCGGGTACCTGACCAATTCCGAGGGTGAGCGCTTCATGGAGCGCTACGCCCCCTCGGCCAAGGACCTGGCGTCGCGCGACGTGGTCAGCCGGTCGATGACCATCGAGATCCGCGAGGGCCGCGGCGTCGGGCCGAACAACGACCACATCCACCTGCATGTCGAGCATCTCGACGCCGACATCATCCACCACCGCCTGCCGGGCATCGCCGAAAGCGCGAAGATTTTCGCCGGCGTCGACGTGACCAAGGAGCCGATCCCGGTCCTGCCGACGGTGCACTACAACATGGGCGGCGTGCCGACCAACGTGCATTGCGAGGTGATCAACCCGACCGCCGCCGACCCGAACCGCGTGGTTCCGGGGCTGATGGCGATCGGCGAGGCCGCCTGCGTCTCGGTGCACGGCGCCAACCGCCTGGGGTCGAACTCGCTGCTCGACCTCGTGGTGTTCGGCCGCGCCGCCGCGATCCGCTGCTCCGAGATCATCAAGCCGGGCCAGACCCACAAGCCGACCCCGGCCAATGCCGGCCAGTTCGCGCTCGACCGCCTCGACCGCCTGCGCCATGCCAAGCACGAGGTCCGCACCGCCGACCTGCGGCTGGAGATGCAGCGGACGATGCAGAACGACGCCGCCGTGTTCCGCACCGGCCAGACCCTGGCCGAGGGCTGCGAGAAGATGGACGTCACCTGGGACAAGCAGAAGGGCCTGGGCGTCGAGGACAAGTCGCTGATCTGGAACTCGGACCTGGTGGAGACGCTGGAGCTCGAGAACCTGATGATCAACGCGGTGTCGACCATCCGGTCGGCGGTCAACCGCGAGGAGAGCCGTGGCGCCCATGCCCGCGAGGACTTCGCCGACCGCAACGACGTCGACTGGATGAAGCACAGCGTCATCTGGATCGACGAGGCCGGCAAGACCCGCATCGACTATCGCCCGGTCCATCTCCAGCCGATGACCAACGAAGTCCAGAGCTTCCCGCCGAAGCCGCGGGTGTACTGACGGAGGATACGAAGGCCAACCTGTTCACCGCCATCAACTCTGGAGTTCGTCTCTCTTGGCCGTCATCCCCGCGAAAGCGGGGATCTCCTCGGGAACTCGGATGGACAAATCCTTCTTCGTCTACATCATGGCGAGCCGGAAGGACGGTGTGCTCTACGCCGGTGTCACGTCCAATCTCCCGAAGCGGGCCTGGGAGCATCGAAACAAGATCGTTCCGGGGTTTACGACACGTTATGGCGTCGGACGCCTGGTCTGGATCGAACGGCACGATGACGCGGAAGCGGCCATCCGTCGCGAGAAGCAGATCAAGAAATGGCGGAGAACATGGAAGGTCGAGCTGATCGAGAAGGACAATCCGGCCTGGGCCGATCTGTTCGACTCGCTGAACGAGTAGGCAAGAGATCCCCGCTTTCGCGGGGATGACAAGGTTGGTAATGGGCTGTGATCGTGGCCCGGCGCCGGAACAAAGGTCGAGTGCGACCCGAGGACGACATGGCCGAATTCACCCTCCCCCGCAATTCGAAGGTCCAGCCCGGCAAGACCATCCGGGTTCCCGGCGAGATCAAGACGCCGCGGAGCTTCAAGGTCTATCGCTGGGATCCTGACACCGACGAGAATCCCCGGCTCGACACCTACGAGATCGACCTGTCGCGCTGCGGGCCGATGGTTCTTGACGCCATCATCCACATCAAGAACGACATCGACTCGACCCTGACCTTCCGGCGGTCCTGCCGCGAGGGCATCTGCGGGTCCTGCGCGATGAACATCGACGGCACCAACACCCTGGCCTGCCTCAAGCCGATCGAGGAGGTGAAGGGCGACGTCAAGATCTACCCGCTGCCGCATCTGCCGGTGGTGAAGGATCTGGTGCCCGAGCTGACCCACATCTACGCCCAGTACGCCTCGATCAAGCCGTGGCTGCAGAGCGAGAGCCCGCCGCCGCCGGACCGCGAGCGGCAGCAGAGCCCGGAGGAGCGCGAGAAGCTCGACGGCCTCTACGAGTGCATCCTGTGCTTCTGCTGCTCGACCAGCTGCCCGAGCTACTGGTGGAACGGCGACAAGTATCTCGGCCCCGCGGTGCTGCTGCAGGCCTATCGCTGGATCGCCGACAGCCGGGACGAGATGACCGGCGAGCGGCTGGACGCGCTGGAGGATCCGTTCCGCCTCTACCGCTGCCACACCATCATGAACTGCACCAAGACCTGCCCGAAGGGACTGAACCCGGCCAAGGCGATCGGCGAGATCAAGAAGCTGATGCTCGAACGCGCCGGCTGAACAGCGCCGATCCACCTCAAAACGTCACAAAAAAGCGCTGGTGACCCCGGCGCTTTTTTCATATCACCCGCCCAGTCTGCCAAGACCCGTCCACCTCACGGAGCGATCTTGAACGCACCACACACTCGAGGAGTGTTTCCCTAAAATGACCCATCCCGCGCGCACACCCTTCACCGGCCGCATCCTGATGGTCGGCTTCGGCTCGATCGGCCAGGGCGTGCTGCCGCTCCTGCTGCGGCACCTGACCCTGACCCCCGATCGCGTCACCATCGTCACGGCGGAGACGAGAGGCCAGAAAGAGGCGGAGCTGTTCGGCGTCCGCTTCATCCATGAACCGGTCACGCGCGGCAACTACCGGACCCTGCTGGAACCCCTGTTCGGCCCGGGCGACGCCCTGGTCAACCTGTCGGTCGACGTCTCCTCGGTGGCGCTGATCGAACTGGCGCGGCAGCACGGGGCGCTCTACATCGACACCTGCATCGAGCCCTGGCTCGGCGGCTACACCGACCCCGATCTCGGCCCGGCCGACCGGTCGAACTATGCGCTGCGCGAGGCCGCGCTGGCGCTGGGCCGCGCCCCCGGCGCGCCGACCGCGGTGGTGACCCATGGCGCCAATCCCGGCCTGGTCTCGCATTTCACCAAGCGCGCGCTCCTGAACATCGCCGCCGCCACCGGCTTCGAGCCGCCGGTGCCGGCCGACCGCGCCGGCTGGGCGACACTGGCGCAGACGCTCGGGGTCAAGACCATCCATGTCGCCGAGCGCGACACCCAGGTGGCCCGCTTCCCGAAGAAGCCGGGCGAATTCGTCAACACCTGGTCGATCGACGGCTTCGTCGGCGAGGGCTGCCAGCCGGCCGAGCTGGGCTGGGGCAGCCATGAGCGCCACTTCCCGGCCGATGGCCACCGCCACGAGAAGGGCAGCCAGGCGGCGATCTGGCTGGCCCGCCCCGGCGCCGCGACCCGGGTGCGGACCTGGACCCCGCTGGCCGGGCCCATCCACGGCTTCCTGATCACCCACAACGAGGCGATCTCGCTGGCCGACTACCTCACGGTCGGATCGGGCACCCAGCCGGAATACCGGCCGACGGTGCACTACGCCTACCACCCGTCCGACGACGCGGTGCTGTCGGTGCATGAGTTCGCCGGCCGCAACTACGAGCTGCAGCCCGAGAAGCGGCTGATGATGGACGAGATCATCGAGGGCATGGACGAGCTGGGCGTGCTGCTGGCCGGCCATGCCAAGGGCGCCTACTGGTACGGCTCGCGCCTGACCATCGGCGAGGCGCGCGAGCTGGCGCCGCACAACAACGCCACCAGCCTGCAGGTGACGGCGGCGGTGCTGGGCGGGCTGGTCTGGGCGATCGAGAACCCCGACCGCGGGCTGGTCGAGCCCGAGGAGATGGACCATGAGCGGGTGCTGGAGGTGGCGGCGCCCTATCTCGGCGAACTCGCCGGCGCCTTCACCGACTGGACCCCGCTGGACGGCCGCGGCCAGCTGTTCCCCGAGGACATCGACACCGAAGACCCCTGGCAGTTCAAGAACATCCGGGTGGTGTGAGAAAACGATCGGGTAGGTTGGGTTCGCTTTGGCGAATCCAACACCTCTTCATGCACTGACGTCGCGATGTTGGGTTCGCCGAGGGCGAACCCAACCCACAGCCGGACGCTCGACGCCTCCCCCGGAGTCAGCCCAGGGATGCGCCGCCTCACCCTGGAATTTCGCCGGGGCTTGGGCTAAGCACGCTGCGACATGCCCGACATTGCCGCGCCAGACGACGAACCGCTCGCCCTCTATCGCCGCCGGATCGCCGACGGCGCGCTGCGGGCCGATCCCGCCCAGGCCGCGGCGGCCGAGAAGCTGCAGCGGCTGCACCGGCAGCTGCGCAGCTACACCCCACCCGATCCCGAGGCCGGCAACGGCCTGCTCGCCAGGCTCGGCTTCGGCAGGAAGAAGCCGGCGGCCGACCCGCCGCGCGGCCTCTACTTCTGGGGCGGCGTCGGGCGCGGCAAGTCGATGCTGATGGACCTGTTCTTCGAGACCACGCCGGTGCCGCGCAAGCGCCGCGTGCATTTCAACGCCTTCATGCTCGAGGTCCACCAGCGCATCCATGAATGGCGCCAGTCCGGCGCCGCCGCCGAGGGGGACGCCGACCCGATCCCGCCGCTGGCCCGCCGCGTCGCCGCCGAGGCCTGGCTGCTGTGCTTCGACGAGTTCCACGTCGTCGACATCGCCGACGCCATGATCCTGGGCCGGCTGTTCCAGGCGCTGTTCGGCCTGGGCGTGATCGTGGTCGCCACCTCGAACTGGCCGCCGGACGACCTGTACAAGGACGGGCTGCAGCGCGACCGCTTCCTGCCCTTCATCGCCATGATCAAGAAGAAGCTGGAGGTGGTGCAGCTGGATGGCGGCCGCGACTACCGCCTCGACCGGCTGCGCGGCCGGCCGGTCTACCATTCGCCGCTGGGCGCCATGGCGCACAAGGCGCTGGCCGGGCTGTTCGCCGACCTGACCGACGGCGCCGAGGGCCAAGCCGTCACCCTGCCCGTCCCGGGCGCGCGAACCCTGGAGGTGCCGCGCGCGGCGAAGGGCGTGGCGTGGTGCGACTTCGACGCGCTGTGCGGCCGGCCGCTGGGCGCCGCCGACTACCTGACCCTGGCCGCCGCCTTCCACACCGTGATCATCGAGGGCGTGCCGCGCTTCACCGAGGCCCGGCGCAACGAGATGAAGCGCTTCATCGTGCTGATCGACAGCCTGTACGAGGCCCGCCGCCGGGTGGTGATCGCCGCCGAGGCCCCGGTCACCCAGCTCTATGCCGGCGACAGCCACGCCCTGGAATTCGCCCGAACCGAAAGCCGGCTGATGGAAATGCAGTCGGTCGACTACATCGAGGCGAAGAAGGCGGCCTGACGGCCGCCCCTCCCCTGCCGACGGATCTCAGGCCGGTTCGGCCGCCGGGAAATCGGTGCTGCGGGTCACCTCTTCCCAGCGGTTCATCTCCTCGATCAGCGCGTCCAGCTTGGTCTGGGCCCGCAGCAGGGCATCGCTTCCCAGCAGCAGGTGCAGCGGCGGATTGTCCGACCGGACGGCCGCGAGGATCGCCTGCGCCGCCCGGTCGGGATCGCCGAGCTGCTTCCCGGCCATGGTGTCGAATGCGGCCGCGCTGCGCCCGACGCTCGCCGCATAGGCCGCGCCCTCCGCCTCGCTCTTGCGGATCGAATGCGTCGACAGGAAGTCGGTCCGGAAGGCGCCCGGCGCCACCGCGGTCACCTTGATGCCGAGCGGCGCGACCTCCTGCGCCAGGCCCACGCTCAGCCCTTCCAGGGCATGCTTCGCCGCGCCGTACAGGCTGGAGCCGGGACCGGGAGCGCGGCCCGCGATCGAGGTGATGTTGACGATGTGGCCCGCCCCTTGAGCCCGCAGATGCGGCAGGGCCGCGCGGATGATGCGGAACGGCGAGAACACGTCGACGTCGAACAGCCGGGCCACATCCGCGTCATCTGCCTTCTCGACCGCGCCGAGCAGGCCGTAGCCGGCATTGTTGACGATCACGTCGACGCGGCCGGCCAGGGCGAAGGCGCGTTCGACCGCCGCCTCCGCCGCGGCGCCGTCGGCGAGGTCGAGGGCCAGGACATGCAGCGTCCCCGCCTTGGCCGAAAGATCGGGCGCGCCGCTTCGGACGGTGCCGATGACGGTGTCGCCATCCGCCAGCGCAGCCTTGGCCAGCGCCAGCCCGAGGCCGCGGGAAATGCCGGTGATGAACCAGGTCTTCATAAGAGGTCTCCTTTGTGCGACCCCTGAAATAGGCCCGGCCGCCCGCCTTCAGAATGCACGCCGCTCTGACAGCGCTTGTAAGCTGACCTTAAAAGCGGTTGATTGGGCCATGGATCCCCTGTTGTCGGGCAGCGACTACAACCAGCTGCGGGCCTTCGTCGCCGTCGGCGACCTGCTGAGCTTCAGCCGGGCGGCGGAGATGCTCGGCGTCTCGCCCTCGGCCCTGAGCCAGATGGTGCGCGGCTTCGAGGAGCGCGTCGGGGTGCGGCTGCTGAACCGCACCACCCGCAGTGTCGCGCTGACCGATGCCGGCGAGAACCTGCTGCACCGGGTGCGGCCGGTGGTGGCGGAGCTGAGCCAGGCCATCGGCCAGGTGCGGCGCTATCGCGAACGCCCGGCCGGCACGGTGCGCATCCACGCCTTCCGCTCGGCCGCGGAGAGCTTCATCCAACCGATCCTGGCGGCCTTCGCCGAATCCTATCCGGATGTGGTGCTCGACATCACCCTCGGCGACGAGGTGATCGACATCGTCGCCGGCGGCTTCGATGCCGCGATCCGCATCGGCGAGGTGATCGAACGGGACATGGTCGCGGTCCGCCTGGGCCCGGCAATGCGCCAGGTCGCGGTGGCATCCCCCGCCTATCTCGCCGCCCATGGCCGGCCGGAGCATCCGCGCGACCTGGTGCAGCACCGCTGCGTCCGCTGGCGCTGGCCGGGCCGCGCCACGCCCTATGCCTGGGAGTTCTTCGAGGACGGCAGCTGGTTCTCGGTCGCGGTCGACGGCCCCCTGATCGTCAACGACAAGGAGATGGCGCGGCGCGCGGCCCTGCAGGGCATCGGCATCGCCTTCCCGGTCGAGCAGACGGTGGCGGGCGACATCGCCGCGGGCCGGCTGGTGCCGATGCTGGAACGCTGGTCCGCGACCTTCCCCGGATTGTTCCTGTGCTATCCGCAGCAGCGCCAGATGGCCCCCGCCCTGCGCGCCTTCATCGACGCGGTGAAGGCCGCGGCTGCGGGAACGGCGCTGGCGTCGGGTTGATGATGTCGCCGCATCGCATCACTGTTTGAAGCAGTGCTCGCGATGCCACTGCAGGAAATGTGGATGCGGCCGGTCCAGCGGTCGCTGGGGTGACCGCGCGCGGCCGGTCCGGTTGATGAAGGCGCGGATGCTGTCCTGGTCGTTGGCTTGGCGTGAGATCAGGATCTCCAGGTCATCGCCCAGGCTGATCAGCCCGCGATCGAACATCCAATGCGCCGTCCCGGACAGGGCGATCCCGTTGCTGACAATATCAGGACCACTCGCCTCGACCGGCCGGATATGAGCAGCGGCGACCTCCGCGCGGCCACCACCATTGATCAGCTTGAGACCGGTGATCGCGCAGCGCTCGTCATAGGCCCGCAGGACGACCCGACGGAAAACCCGGTCCCGCACGATCCGTGAGGTGATGGAACTCACCCTGTCGCGGGTCTGCTCGAATTCCACCGGTGCCTGCTCCTCCTGGAATCCGAGGGGCGGAGCAGCCTCGCCAACACGCGGCAGCACGGGCTCGCTCTGGTCGAGGCCCAGGGCGACGATCCGGTTGAAGTCGCCGGGAGAAAGCGGCCGCACGGCCGATTGGGCTCGGCCGGATATGCGTCCTTGCTCGTTCAGCACGCCTCGCTCCACCACTCCATCGACATCGTTAAACGGGACGGGGCTGGCAAAGTCGAGATAGCTTCCGGGCTCGATCAAAGCGACGTACATGCCGGAGGCCGCGGGATCGGAAATGACCTGCTGCACCTTCGCGACGGCGAAGTAGCCGCGCGTCTCCGCGACCTTTCGAGGCTCGTAGTAGATGATCCAGTCGCCGGCGCAGGCCTGGACACGACCGAGATACTGGCTGGGAAACTGATACCGCTCAGCAGGGCTGTCGTCGTAGATCGAATCTGAGCGGTGGATGAAGACCCCGAATCCCATGAAGCCTGTATAGCGTGCCCTCGATTCGAGAACACGCCTCTTTCAGGCACTAACCTCAGGCCTTCGGCACCACCAGGCGCTCGAAGGCGGCCAGGGTCTCTTCGCTGACATGGTGCTCGATGCCCTCGGCATCGATCTCGGCGACGTCGTCGCTGACCCCGATCGACTTCAGGAATTCGACCACGATGCGGTGCCGCTTGCGGCAGGCATCGGCCATCGCCCGGCCGGCATCGGTCAGAAAGATCGAGCGGTAGGGCCGGGCGCTGACCAGCCCCTCGCGCTGCAGCCGGGCCACGGTCTTGTTCACCGTGGCATGGGCCACACCGAATCGCTCCGCCAGCTCGACGATCCGCGCCTCGCCCTGGCTGTCGATCAGCTCGGCGATCATCTCGACATAGTCTTCCGCCGTCTCCGTCTGCCGGGCCTGGCGCACGCGGCTGAAGCCGGCGGCCTGAAGCTCGGTGTCGGCGAGGCGATCCTGGTCATCCATCTCGTCTGTCCCTGGAAGGGGCCGGCGCATTTTGCGGCGCATCATACTGACGGGACCGGAAATGACAAGGTTATGACGCTTGCCAAGAAGTTAGCCGTGGCTACATTATAAGGACAGATCATCGATCGGTAGCCGGCATTCGACCGGAGGCGAGATCGTGCGGAAGCGGAAGTGAACGAGCGCGCATGATGAGAAGCGATATCACTGCCCACGACGTCGGCCCGCAGGGCAGCCCCTCCGGCGCCGGCTGGCGCACCGACCCCACGGCCCCGAGCCTGCCCGAGGTCCATCGCAGCATCGCCATCCCGCATGGCGCAGGCTGGCTGCGCAAGCTGTTCGCCTTCGCCGGCCCCGGCTACCTCGTCGCCGTCGGCTACATGGACCCGGGCAACTGGGCGACCGACCTCGCCGGCGGTTCGGCCTTCGGCTACACGCTGCTGTTCGTGATCTTGCTGTCCAACGTGATGGCGATCCTGCTGCAGGCTCTGTCGGCCAAGCTGGGCATCGTCACCGGGCGCGACCTGGCCCAGGCCTGCCGCGACCATTATCCGCGGCCGGTGGCGATCGCACTGTGGTTCCTGTGCGAGATCGCGATCGTCGCCTGCGACCTGGCCGAGGTGATCGGCACCGCGATCGCGCTGCAGCTGCTGTTCGGCATTCCGCTGCTGTGGGGCGTGGTGCTGACCGCGCTGGACGTCATGGTGGTGCTGTACCTGCAGAACCGCGGCTTCCGGCACCTAGAGGCGTTCATCATCGGGCTGATGGTGATCATCGCCGGCTGCTTCCTGGTCGAGCTGATCCTGGCCCAGCCGGTGATGGCCGATGTCGCCCGCGGCTTCCTGCCGTCGTCCGAGATCGTGACCAACCCGATGATGCTGTACATCGCCATCGGCATCATCGGCGCGACGGTGATGCCGCATAACCTCTACCTGCACTCCTCGATCGTGCAGACCCGGGCCTATGAGCGGACCGACACCGGCAAGCGCGAGGCCATCCGCTTCGCCACCATCGATTCGACCGTGGCCCTGATGATCGCCCTGTTCATCAACGCCGCGATCCTGATCCTGGCCGCCGCCGCCTTCCACACCAGCGGCCGCACCGACGTCGCCGAGATCCAGGACGCGTATCAGCTGCTGGCGCCGGTGCTGGGCGTCGGCATCGCCAGCACGCTGTTCGCGGTGGCGCTGCTCGCCTCCGGCCAGAATTCGACGCTGACCGCCACCCTGGCCGGCCAGATCGTGATGGAAGGCTTCCTCTCGATCCGGCTGCGGCCCTGGGTGCGGCGGCTGATCACCCGCGGCATCGCCATCGTGCCGACCGTGATCGTGACCGCGATGTATGGCGAGAGCGGCACCGCCAACCTGCTGGTGCTGAGCCAGGTGATCCTGAGCCTGCAGCTGCCCTTCGCGGTGGTGCCGCTGGTCGCCTTCACCAGCGACCGCGCCAAGATGGGCCGCTTCGCCAACCCAGCCTGGCTGAAATGGACGGCCTGGGGCGTTTCGGCCGTGATCATCGTGCTGAACGTCAAGCTGATCTTCGACTGGATCACCGGGGCGTAGCCGGCGCCCCCGCGAACAGCCGCGCCAGGGCCCGGTCCAGGCCGGGCCTGTCCGGCAGGGCCAGGCCGAACACCCCGGCCAGCATCGCCTTCAGCTCGTCCACATCGGCCAGCCGGCGCCGCTCGGTGCCGCCGCCGAGATGGTGGACCGCGAAATCCGCATCGCGCAGGGTGTAGCCCCCCCTCCGCCGCCCGCGCGGCGCTGAGGCCGGTGACGAAATGCGAGTCCGGATGGGTAGCGACGTACCAGTTCGGCGCCTCGCAATCGATCGGCTGCTGCGCCTGCAGGTCGAAGCGGTAGAGCGACTTCCATTCCGCCCCGATCAGCGCCTGCAGCTTGAACCCGTCCTCGAGCCGGACCAGGCGGAACGGCTCATGCGGCGTCGGCTGCTCGAGGTCGGGCTCCAGCCGCAGCACGCCGGTCAGGGTCTGCCCGCCGAAGCCGACATCGACGATCCGCGGCCCGTCGGCGAGATCGACCTGCAACAGCATGTGGCTGCGCTGGCCGATGTGATCCTCGGCCTGGCCCCACAGCACCCGCGCGAGACGGATCGAGGTGCGGAAGCCGATCGCGACCAGCGCCGCCCGCAGCAGCAGGTTCTGCTCGTAGCAATAGCCGCCGCGCCGGCCCTGGACCAGCTTGCGCTGCAGCGAATCCAGGTCCAGCCGCGGCGCCTGGCCGCCGAAGGAATCGAGGTTCTCGAAGGCGATCGTCGCCGTGTGCCGCCGCACCAGCGCCTGCAGCGTCCCGAGGTCGGGCGCCACCGGGCCGTCCTGGCCGATGCGGCGGAGATAGGCGTCGAGATCGAAGCTGTCGGTCATGGCGGCTCTCCTCCCTCCACGACAGCGCGGAGGGAGGAGAGCCTAACCTGATGTCGTCAGATGACGAAGTCGATGCCCGGAGGAACCGGGATCGAGTGATCCATGGTCAAAGCAGGAAGCGGCTCCGAACACGAACCGACGATGCGGGCGGGGACACCCACCGCCGTCCGGTGCGGCGGCACGTCGGTCAACACCACGCTGCCGGCGCCGATCTTGGCGCCCTCGCCGATCTCGATGTTGCCGAGGATCTTGGCCCCGGCGCCGATCAGCACGCCGTCGCGCACCTTGGGATGGCGGTCGCCGCTTTCCTTGCCGGTGCCGCCGAGGGTGACGCCATGCAGGATCGAGACGTCGTTGCCGACCACCGCGGTCTCGCCGATCACGACACCGGTGCCGTGGTCGATCAGCAGCCCCCAGCCGATCCGGGCGGCCGGGTGGATGTCGACCGCGAGGCTCTCGGACACCCGGCTCTGCAGGAAGTTGGCGAGGGCCGTGCGCCCCTGGCCGTGCAGCCAGTGCCCGATCCGGTACCATTGCAGCGCGTGGAAGCCCTTGAAGAACAGGAACGGCGTCAGATGGTCGCGCGCCGCCGGGTCCCGGTCCTTGATGGCGTCGAGGTCGAGCACGGCATGGCCGGCGATCGCCGGGTCGGCGCGCATCGCCTCCGCCGCCAGCGCCAGCAGCCGGTCATGGCAGGCGGTGTCGCATTCCAGCTTGGTGGCCAGCAGACGGGCGAGCGCATCGCTGAAATCCATGGCGCCGAGCACGATGCGCTCGACCACCGGGGCCAGGATCGCCTCCTGCCGCGCCAGGATGGCGGCGGAATCGCACATCAGTGCGAAGACCGCGGCCTCCTTGTCGAGAGCGATCTCGTCGGCGGCATAGAATTTCCGCGCCAGGGCGATATCGGGCATGGCCTCTCTCCCCTTTGCCGGGCCGAAGGGCGGGAGTTCCGTCCGGCCGAAAGGTGATCGTCCGGAATGAGATAAGCCGTCACCGGCCGATTGTCATCAGCCGAGATAAATCTTCACCATATACGTCGGAAATTTGCTTATTCTATTGTTTCAACACAGATTTCCGCAGAACTAAGGCTGCCCGGATCAATGCCCGGCCGGACCGGCCGCGCCGGCCTTGCCGACATCCAGCTCGACCCTGACGGTGCCTGCCTTTTCGAAGGTCAGGGTCAGCGGCACCCGGGTGCCTTGCTTCAACGGCGCCTTGAGGCCGACCAGCATGATGTGCACGCCGCCCGGCGACAGCGCGACCGTCTGCCCCGCCGGCACCGCAAGCCCGCCATCGACCGGGCGCATGCGCATGATGCCATTGTCCATGGTCATGGTGTGGAGTTCGGCCGCGTCAGCAATCGCCGGGTCGATCGCGGCGCCGGTCAGGCGGTCGTCGGTGGCGCCCTTGTTCTCGATCGTGAGGTAGCCGGCACCGGTCTTGCCCGCGGGCGGCGTCGCCCGGCTCCAGGGCTGCTCGATGGTCAGCGCACCGACGGTGACGTCCTGCGCCTGGGCGGCCAGGGAGGCGAAGGACAGGGCGACCGCGGCAAGGGCGGAGAGCAGGCGCTTGGTCATCAGCTGGATCCCTGATGGAGGACGGGCGGGGAATGCAGGATAAGGCGATAGCACCGCCGCGGCCCTGGCGGCCAGTGCGGGGCTGTCCTGCGGACGATCGGTCGCGACCGGGCTTGCCGGAACCCGCGGGATCGGCGATTTGGCTGCGATGCCGGCCGCCAGGCGTCCATCATAGAATCCAGAGACCAGGGAGATCCGTGCCATGCCCGTCGCCGTCTTCGCCTCGGCCACCGACGATCCCGCCCAGTGGCTGCCGGCGCTGCGCAAGGCGATGCCGGCACTGGAGGTGCGGGTGTGGCCCGAGATCGGCGAACCCGCCGAGATCGACTACGCCATCGTCTGGAAGCCGCCGGCGGGGATGCTGGCCGGGCTGCCTAATCTGAAGGTGATCTATTCGCTCGGCGCCGGCATCGATGCGATGCTGCTGGACCCGACCCTGCCGGCTGGGGTGCCGCTGGTGCGGATGGTCGACCTCAGCCTGACCGAGGGCATGATCGAATATGTCGCGGAGCAGGTGCTGGCGATCCACCGCCAGGCCCGGACCTATCGCGAGCACCAGGCGGCGCGGCGCTGGCAGCAGCACGACCAGCCTTTGGCCCGCGACGTCACGGTCGGCATCCTCGGCCTCGGCACGCTGGGCGGGGCGGTGGCGCGGGCGCTGAAGGGGCTGAACTTCGGGGTCGCCGGCTGGAGCCGGTCGCCCAAGGCGGTCGAGGGGGTGGAGAGCTTCGCCGGCGCGGCGCAGTTGACCGCCTTCCTGGCCCGGTCGCAGATCCTGGTCTGCCTGCTGCCGCTGACGGCGGAGACCGAGGATATCCTGGACGCCAGGCTGTTCGCCGCCCTGCCGCAGGGCGCCTGGGTGGTCAATGCCGGGCGCGGGCCCCAGCTGGTCGATGCCGACCTGATCGCGGCGCTGGACTCCGGCCATCTCACCGGCGCCGTGCTGGACGTGTTCCGGACCGAGCCGCTGCCGGCGGACCATCCGTTCTGGACTCATCCCAAGATCGTGCTGACGCCGCACATCGCCGCCAGCAACAACGCCCATTACGCGACGCTGCGCCTGGCCGAACAGGTCGCCCGCTTCGAACGCGGCGAGCCGATGGACGACGTGGTCGACCGGTCGCGGGGATATTAAGATGGCTGCCGCCGATTGGCGGCAGCGTCATGACATGGTATATACCTCGTAGGTACTCGAGAGGCAGCCATGTCGAAGGAAGCGATGTTCTCCCTCAAGCTGGAGTCGGAGCTGCGTGAGCAGTTCATGGCCGAGGCGGCGGCCACGCATCGGCCCGCGTCCCAGATCATCCGCGAATTCATGCGAGATTTCGTGACGCGGCAGCGCGCAGCGCGGGAGCATGACGCATGGTTCCGCGCCGAAGTCGAACAGGGCATGCGCGAAGCCGACAATCCCACGGTGGAGCGCATCCCACAGGAGGATATCTCGGCGAAGTGGCGTCGACAGCGCGCCGAATTGATGAAGCGCGCCGGTGAGCGAACCGAGTGAAGATCGAATGGCTGCCGGCCGCCGAGGCAAATCGCGACAGCCAGCTGACTTACATCGGAGAAAGAAATCCCTGGGCCGCGATCGACATGGGCGACGCCATCGAGGCGGCCATACTGCGATTGGCCCAGCATCCACACATGGGCCGACCCGGCCGGATCAGAGGTACGCGCGAGCTGGTGGTCGATGGCACGCCCTATGTGATCACCTACCGCGTCGAGCCCGATATCGTGGTCATCTTGCGACTCCTGCACGGGGCGCAGGCGTGGCCGCGCCAACTGTAGGAACCCACCTCCCCGGGGCTACTGACTCAACCGTCGCACCGCGAACGATACCCTCGCCCTCGGCCGTTTCGGACCGGGCGGCGACCTCGGCGAGGGAGTCCCGCCCGACATCGGCATCGGTGCAGACCAGCGTGCCGGCGGTCTGCACCTGGCGGTAGGTGTCCCTCTCGACCGCCAGGCCGACGCGCTTCTCACTTAGGGTCAGGATGACTTTCCCAAAAGTGCGGAACCCCCGGTCGGCCAGGTGGACAGCGCCTGCTCGGCAACGGCCTCCAGCATGTCGCGGCTGAAGCCGGCCTTGGCCTGCACCGCCATGCCATGGGTGACAGCCATCACGAATGCCGCAAGGGCATCGGGTTTGGCCGTCGCCGGCAGGTCGCCCTCGGCCTTCGCCCGTTCGAAGCGGTCCCGCAGCTGCGCCTGAGCCGCCGCGCGAAAATCGATCAGCGCCTGCCGCACCGGTTCCGCGTCATCCGACCCCGCCAGCACCCCATTGATGCCGAAACACCCGGTATGGTCGGGATACCGCGTATTGAGGTCGGCTGCATTGACCAGGATGTGCGCCGCAACCTGGCGCGCCGTGGGCAGCTGAAGCGCCTCCGGAAGGTAGCCCAGATATCGCTCGGAGTAGCGATCCAGGGTCCGGCGGAAGAGGGCCTCCTTGTTGCCGAAGGCGGAATAGAGGGCAGGCCTCTCCACGCCGGCGGCCTCGGTCAGGTCGGCGTAGGAGGCGCCCTCATAGCCCTTGCGCCAGAAGACGCACAGCGCGGCGTCGAGCGCTTTCTCCACGTCAAATTCGCGATGGCGTCCCATCAGACCGCCCCAGCCCTTTTTCCATAACGGTCATTACTAAACCACTTGACAGCCGCTGTCCAGATTTCATACCAGTCGTTATCGTAATGACCATTACGTAAAAGAGAGCGCTGCTTCCCAAGGTTGAGGCGGCGCCCTCATCGCATACACAAGGGGTTCTCATGTCGAACATTCTGAAGGGCAAGGTCGCCCTCGTGACCGGCGGCTCGCGGGGGCTCGGCGCCGCCGTGGCGGAGGCGCTGGCCGACCAGGGGGCGGATGTTGCGATCAGCTACGTCGCATCGGCCGCGAAGGCCGAAGCCGTGGCCGAAAGGCTGAAGGCGAAGGGCGTCCGGGCCCTCGCGATCCGCAGCGACCAGGCCGACATGGAGGCGGCCAGGCCGCTGGTCGACACCGTCGTCGCGCAGCTCGGCAGGCTCGACATCCTCGTCAACAATGCGGCGATCGCCGTGCAGGGCAGGACGGTCGACGATCCCGATCTCGACACGGTCAATCTCGATCGCCAGTGGCAGATCAACGTCATGGGCGCGGTGGCGACGACGCGGGTGGCGGCGCCCCTGCTGCCGGATGGCGGTCGGATCATCTTCATCGGCTCCCTGCTGGGCAGCCGCATCCCGTTCACCGGCGTCGCCGACTATGCGGGAACCAAGGCGGCCATCGCCGGGTATGCCAAGGGCGTCGCCCGCGACCTGGGCGGCCGCAACATCACGGTCAACATCGTCCAGCCCGGCATCATGCCGACCGACATGGCGGCCGAGGTGCGCGACAAGCTCCCCGCCGCGGTCATGGACCTGCACCCCATCCGCCGGATCGCGACGCTCGAAGAAGTGTCGGCCCTCGTCTGTTTTCTGGCGGGGCCGAACGGCGGCTACATCACCGGCAGCATGATCGACGTGGCCGGCGGCTTGCAGATCTGAGCCTCGAAGACCGGGGCTGACATCCGATACTCGCAAAGGAAAAGAGATGACCGAGACATTCGGTGCGACGTCGACCGCCGACGAGGTGCTGTCCGGCGTCGATCTCAGGGGAAAGCGATTTCTGGTGACGGGCGCATCGTCGGGCATCGGGCTCGAAACCGCCCGCTCGCTGGCCGCTCGCGGCGCCGGCGTCGTCGGCGCGGTCAGGAACCTCGCCAAGGCCGGGCCGGCCACCGCATCGGTGCGTGACGCCGCATCGCAAGGCGGCGGCAGCCTGGAGTTGATCGAGCTCGATCTGGCATCCCTGCAGAGCGTTCGTGCCTGCGCCGATAAACTGCTGGCTGACGGAAGGCTGTTCGATGCCATCGTCGCCAATGCGGGCGTCATGGCGACGCCGTTCGGCCGGACGGTCGATGGTTTCGAAGTCCAGTTCGGCACCAACCATCTCGGCCATTTCGCTTTGATCAATCGGATCGAGCCGCTGCTGGCCGACGACGGACGCCTGGTGGTGCTGTCGTCCCAGGCCCATCGCGTCGCCGATGTCGACCTGGATGACCCGAATTTCCAGCATCAGGCCTATGACCCATGGGTCGCCTATGGTCGATCGAAAACCGCCAACGCTCTCTTCGCAGTGGAATTCGACCGGCGGCATCGCCATCGCGGCATCCGCGCTGCCGCGGTGATGCCCGGGAACAGCCTCACCGATCTCCCCCGCCACCTCGCGCAGGAGGATCTGCAAGGCCTGTTCGAGACCGTCGGCAAGGCTCGCGCCGACGCAGGGCTTCCGCCGGCGGAGCTGAAAGGCATCCCGCAGGCGGCGGCAACATCGGTCTGGGCCGCAGTCGCGGCCGACAAGGACGAGATCGGCGGGCGCTATCTCGAGGACTGCGCGGTCGCGCCGGTCAATGACACGCCCAACCCGTTTGCCGACGGCGTGCGGTCGTATGCGCTCGACGCCGGCAAAGCCAGGCAGCTTTGGGCGAAAAGCGAGGAACTGGTGGGCGCCGCGCCGTGAAGGTGATCGCGCACAGCGAGACCTGACCCGGCGCTATTCGAAGCGCCGCACCGCGACGATGCCCTTGCCCTCGGCCGCTGCGGACCGGGCGGCGACCTCGGCGAGGGCATCCAGCGAGACGCACATCGCACGGGAATTGGCGTGGAGCAGGGTCTCGCCGTCGACCATCAGCCCGACATGGCCGGGGAAGTAGACCAGGTCGCCGCGCCGTAGGCCGACACTGGCATCGGTGCCGACCAGCGTGCCGGCGGTCTGCACCTGGCGGTAGGTGTCGCGCTCGATCGCCAGGCCGGCCGCGGCATGGGCCAGCTGGGCCAGGCCGGAGCAGTCGATGCCCAGGCTGGAGCGGCCGCCCCAGAGATAGGGGATGCCGAGGAAGCGCTGCGCGGTGGCGACCACGTCGGGCTCGACCGCATCCAGCGTGCCCAGCGTCACCTCCGCCAGCCAGCCGCCGGGTTCGCCGGCCTCGCGGATCCGGGCATAGCCCTTCGCCGTCTCCACCACCTCGACCGGGCTGCGGAAGCTGAGCGCGCGGAGCGGCGGCAGCTTCATGTCCGGCGCCGGGTAGAGGAAGGCGCGGAAGGCGCGGACGCGATGGGTCGGCGCCATGATCCGGTCGGTCAGTGCCGAAGCCTGGACATAGCCGACATAGCCGTCGGCCGTCAGCTGGCCCCAGGCCCAGCCGTCCCTGGTCTCGTAGACCGTGATGGTCTCGCCATGCAGCATCTCGGTCGCCTGACCGAGCGATGCGTCCGGCGTCGACCGCATCGGCACGATGCCGCGGATCGCCTGGTGCAGCGTGCCGGCGGCGTAGCGTTCCGCCGGGTGGAGGCCGCGCAGGCTTTCCGCCGCGAGGTCGGGCCGCCAGGGCACCAGGTTGCGGTCGATGCTCACGCCGCCGCCCCGATCATGGTCGCCGCCTGGCGCACCAGATCGGCGAAGCCGTCGAGATAGGCCTGGCCGGCCGTGGTCCGTTCGATCAGCACGTTGCGGCGGTCGGCCGAATCGACGGTGCGGCGGGTCAGGTCCAGTTCGCCCAGCCGGTCGAGCGCGCGGGTCACCGCCGGCTTTGAGATGTGCAGGGCCGAGGACAGGCCGCGCACCGTGTGCGGCGCCGGCGTCAGGTAGATGGTGAGCAGCAGCGCGATCTGCCGCGACGACAGGTCGGGCGCCTCGCGCCGCACCGCCGCGGTCAGGGCATGGCGCCACAGCTCCAGCGCCTGGAGCGAGGTCAGCGCGACGGACATGCTGCCCTCCCGCTCGGCGCCGGCGGGGCGATCGATCGAATCAGTGCCGGCCTCCAAAACGCTCCTCCAGCAGGGCGTAGACGGCCCGCATCGTCATCGCCTCGCCGCCCTTCGGCCGGCCCGGACGGTCGGCGCCGTTCCAGGCGTAGAGGTCGATATGCACCCAGGGCACGGCGGGGGCCACGAAGCGCTCGAGGAACAGCGCCGCGGTGATGGCCCCGCCGAAGCGCGTGTCGGGGGCGTTGTTGACGTCGGCGATGCCGGATTTCAGCAGCCGGTTGTAGGGCTGCCACAGCGGCAGGCGCCACAGCGGGTCGTCGACCCGGCGCGACGCGGCGGACAGGGCGTCGGCGGTGGCGTCGTGGTTGGAGAACATCGCCGGCAGGTCGGTGCCCAGCGCGACCCGGGCGGCGCCGGTCAGGGTGGCGAAGTCGATGATGATCTCCGGCGTCTCGGACGACGCCTCCTCCAGCGCATCGCACAGCACCAGCCGGCCCTCGGCGTCGGTGTTGCCGATCTCGACCGTCAGGCCCTTGCGGCTGCGGTAGACGTCCATCGGCCGGAAGGCGTCGCCGGACACCGCGTTCTCGACCGCCGGGACCAGCACGCGCAGCCGCACCGGCAGCCGCGCCATCATCACCATCCGGGCCACGCCGAGGGCATGGGCCGCGCCGCCCATGTCCTTCTTCATCATCAGCATGCCGGCGGCGTCCTTGAGGTCCAGCCCGCCCGAATCGAAGCACACGCCCTTGCCGACCAGCGTCACCTTCGGTGCCGACGGGTCGCCCCATTCGATGTCGATCAGCCGCGGCGCCCGGCTGGACGCCCGGCCGACCGCATGGATCATCGGATAGTTGCGGGTCAGCAGCTCGTCGCCGGTGATGACGCTGAAGCGCGCGCCGAACTCCTTCGCCAGGCCTTCGGCCGCGGTGGCCAGTTCGGCCGGGCCGAGGTCGTTGGCCGGGGTGTTGACCAGGTCGCGCACCAGGGCGGTGGCGCTGGCCGCGCGCTCGACCGCGGCGCGGTCGGCGGCCCGCGGCCACACCAGATTGGCCGGTGCCCGCTCCGGCCCCTTGTAGCGGCTGAAGTGATAGCCGCCGAGCGCCCAGCCGAAGGCGGCGGCGGTCGCCGTCTCCGCCTCCACCGAATCGGCCAGCGCGTAGGTGCCGGCCGGCAGCGATGTCGGCAGCCCGCCGAAGGCCCAGATGTCCAATGGGCCCTCGAGGCCCACCAGGACGGCGGCGACCCGGCCGCCCTCGCCCGGCAGCACCAGGGTGCGGCCCGATTCCGCGACGAAGCCATGCGCCTCGACCCAGGCCCGCTGCGCCGGAACCGCGGCGGCGCGCCACGCCTCCAGCGTCGTCTTGCTGAGCGGGATCAGAGAGACGGCTTCTCCCTCGGCGGCATCGACAAGATTCGGCAGCACGGTCGGGCCTTCTTGCATTCGGTAACTCGGGGCGGCACACCATGCTCCAGCCCGTTTCCCTTGCCAACCCCCCGCCCACCGGACCCGCCCATGCCCGATCTGCGCCTCGTCATCGGCAACCAACGCTACTCCTCCTGGTCGCTGCGCCCCTGGCTGGCCCTGGCGCATCACGAGGTCCCGTTCGAGGAGGTCGTGATCCCGCTCTACGGCCCAGGTTCGAAGGAGGCGATCCTGCGCCATTCCCCGGCCGGCAAGGTGCCGGTGCTGCGGGACGGCGACCTGACCGTCTGGGACACTCTGGCGATTCTCGAATATCTCGCCGAACGCTTTCCCGAATGGTCGCTGTGGCCGCGCGATCCGGCGCGGCGGGCGCTGGCGCGGTCGGTCTCAGCCGAGATGCATTCGGGCTTCGCCGCGCTGCGCGACGTGCTGCCGATGGACGTGCTGGCCCGCGAACCCGACCGGCCGCGCGACCCCGCGACCGAAGCCGACATCGCCCGCATCGCCACGATCTGGCGGCAGTGCCGCGAGGCGAGCGCCGCAGACGGCCCGTTCCTGTTCGGCGCGTTCGGCGCGGCCGACTGCATGTACGCCCCGGTGGTGTTCCGGTTCGACCGCTACGGCGTGCCGTTGGACCCCGCCTGCCGCGCCTATGTCGACGCCATGCTGGCGCTGCCGGCGATGCAGCGCTGGGTCGAGGCCGCGCGGGCGGAACCCTGGGTGCTGACCTTTTAGCCCTTAAGGCGTCTTAGCCCTTAAGGCGTCGCCCGGGTCGGACTGCCGATCCCGGCGTGTTCGGCGTAGTAGCGGGCGGCGCCGGGATGCAGCGGCACGCCCAGGCCGCGCACCGCGCGCTCGGCCGAGATCTCCTTGCCGCGCGGATGGCCGGCGGCGAGCAGGGCCAGGGTCGAGTCCTGCCACAGGGCTCGGGTGATCTGGTAGACGGTCTCGTCGGCGACCTTGGCGGAGACCAGCCAGATCGCCCCGACCGACAGCGTCGGCACCGCCGGGATGCCGTCATAGGCGCCCTCGGGGATCGATTCCAACGTGAAGAAGGGCGCCTTGGCGACCAGCGCCTCGGCATCCGCGCCCTCGATCGGCAGCAGCCGCATCGGGCGACGCTTGGCAAGGTCGGTGATCACCCCGAGCGGCGGCCCGCCGGTCATCACCATGGCGTCGAGCTTGCCGTCGACCACGAGGTCGACCGACGGCTCCGGCCGCTCGAACACCTCCTCGACATCGGTCTGCTTCAGCCCGTAGCCGGCCAGGATCAGGCGGGTGTCGTAGAGCGTGCCCGACCCTTCGGTGCCGACCGAAACGCGCCGGCCCTTGAGGTCCTTGACCGACTGCACCGGGCCGTCGGCCGGCACCGCGATGTGGACGAACTCGGAATAGAGATGGGCGATGGCGCGCAGGCTGGTGACCGGCGGCTCACCCGCGAAGGGCCCTTCGCCGGTGTAGGCGGCGAAGGCGACATCCGCCTGGGCCAGGCCGGAATCGAACTCGCCGCTGCCCATGCGCCGGATGTTGTCGATCGACCCGGCGCTGGCCTGGGCGATGGCGATCAGGCCGTTCACGCCGCAGCTGCCGCCGGCGCTGCCGCAGGGCGGCAGGCCGGGCGGGCCGGAGATGGCGCCGGCGATGATGCCGCCGATCGGGAAATAGGTGCCGCCGGTGGTGCCGGTACCGATCTTGAAGAAGAACGGGTCCTGCGCCCGCGCCGGCCGCAGCCCGCCCCACCCCGCCAGGGCCAGGCCGATGGCGGGAAGCGACGTGATCAGGCGGCGACGGTCGAGCGGCATGTCCATCCCTTCAGGCGGCGTCGCGCACGGTCGGCGGCGCCGTGCCCGGCGCGCGCGGGTCGAGCCCGGCGGCGACCGGCGTGGTCGTCGGCACCACCGTCACGAAGCTGCCCTGCTCCTCGTTCGGTTTCGCCACGCGGCGGGTCATCCGGTACATCGTGAACAGCGCCAGCAGCGCCGCCACCGTCCCGGTCCACGCGAACAGGCCGGCGGGCCCCAGCAGCCCCATCACCCGCGACGCCATGATCGGGCCGAAGATGGCGCCGACGCCGTAGCACAGCAGCAGCCCGGCCGCGGCCGGCACCAGCTGTTCCGGCTGCATGAAGTCGTTCGCATGGCTGAGGCTGAGGGGATAGATGGTGTAGGACAGCCCGCCGAACATCGCGAGCAGCACCAGCATCAGCGTCATCGACAGCCCGCCGAACAGGGCCAGGCCGGCGCTGACCAGGGCCAGGGCGATGCTGATGCCGAGGAACACCTGCCGCCGGTCGAACCGGTCGGACAGCTTGCCCACCGGGTACTGCAGCAGGAAGCCGGAGAAGATCGCCGTCATCATGAAGGCGGCGATCCAGTTCGGCGACGGGTCGATGGTGCGGGCATAGACCGGCCCCATGCCGGAGAAGGCGGCGCTGATCAGCCCGACCGAGAAGCAGCCGCCGACGCCGAGCGGCGAAATCGCGATCAGGGTGCGCAGGCCGAAGCGCTTGACCTTGATCACCGGCGGGGTCTCGACCGGGGTCAGCGACAGCGGCACCAGCGACAGCGACACCAGCATCGCCACCACCGAGAACAGGGCGAAGCTGGCCGGGTCCATCACCGTCAGCCAGGGCTGCGACAGGCCGAAGGCGGTGTAGTTCACCGCCATGTAGGAGGACATCACCCGGCCGCGCACCGCGTTCACCGCCTTGGCGTTCAGCCAGCTCTCGATGATGGTGAACAGCACCGCCATGCTGATGCCGGTGACGAAGCGCAGCGCCGCCCACACCACCGGGTCGACCCACAGCGCATGGAACAGCGCCGCGGCCGAGGCGATCACCGCGAAGGCGGCGAAGGTCCTGATATGGCCGACCAGCAGCACGATCCGGGGGCAGATCAGCGTGCCCAGCGCGAAACCGCCGGAATAGCAGGCGAGGACCAGGCCGATGGTGCCCACGTCGTTGCCGTCGAGATCCATGCGGATCGCGACCAGCGTGCCGAACAGCCCGTTGCCCATGATCATGATCGCCGCGCTGAACAGCAGCGGCGCCACGGCCAGCAGGACCGAGCCGAGCGACGGCGACATAGGGGCGGAATCGGTGACGGCCATCAAATCCCTTCTAGGTCGGGCGAGGGGTCGGGGCCAGGGAAGATTCGTGACGTTTTCAGGGCAGGCGGGCCAACCCGCACGGCCCGGGCACGGTCCGCGGATTTCAGGGGCGAGGCAACCGGAACCTCCGTCACAGGACCCGGCGGGATTCGACGGCCGTCGGCGGCCGAGGAAACGGCGGGATCGGCTTCGCCGACCCCGGCTTAGCCGCCCCGCTTCGGCCGGTAGAAGACGTGGTCGCCGATCGAGGCGGTGCGCGAGAAGCGCGTGGTCCAGGCCGGCATGCCGCGGCCGAGCGCCCGCATCGCCGCCGGGGCCAGGAAATACTGGGCGCCGTCGGTCGGGTCGTCGGCGAAATAGCCGTCCAGCATCTGCCACACCACCAGCCGCGCGGTGCGCAGCAGGATCTCGTCCTGCGGGTTCAGCGGCTGCGGGAATTTCGGCATGGCGCCGCTGCGCACGGCCTTGGCGAAGGCGCGGAAGCGCGGCCGCTGCAGCGGTTCGAACTGGCCGGGATCGGCCAGGACCTCGCAGGGCGAATCGCCGAAATCATCCGATACGGCGATGCGGTTCATCACCACCCAGACCACCGCGGCCATGCCGCGGGTGCCCTGGTTGCCGGCTTCGGTATAGGCGGTGAAGGCGAGGCATCGCAGCGCCTTCTCGGCGTCCGGGCCGGCGGCCGGCAGGGGGACGCCGCCGATCGACAGCGTTTCGCCCGCATGGCGGGCCAGCAGCGGCGACGGCTGGTCGAGCGCGCTGCCGCTGCCGGAGACGAAGGTGGAGCAGGCGAGGTCGCCCAGGCCGCAGCCGGTCAGGCGGCGGCCCGCCCCATCCGCCTCGGCGGTGCGCAGCCAGGAGGCGCCGGCCGGTTCGATCAGCGACACGGCGCGGGCCAGGGCGACGTCCAGCCGCTCCGACACCTCCGGCTCCGGCCGGGCGACGCGCAGCAGCGAGGAGCGCGAGCGGGCCCAGACCGGGGCGACCCCGGGGCCGGCCGGCTGTTCGGCATGCAGGTCGTCGGTCGCCACCACGGCGCGGTCCGACCCGGCCTGCACCGCGACGCCTGATGTGGCGGGGGCCGGGGCGGCGGCGACCGGGACGATCGCCGCCACCGGCGCAGGCGCCGGGCCGACGGCCTCGGCCAGCAGTTCCTTGGTCGGCGCCAGCGAGGCCACCACTATGGGCTTCGCCGTCTGCGAGGTGGTGTCGATCACCGTGGCAGTGCCGGGCTGGGCCGGCAGCAGCGCAGATCCCAGCGCCACCGGCGCCGCCTCCACCCCCGCGGCCGGGGCCAGCGGCGGTTCGGCGGTCGCCTGCACCGGCGGCGGCGCCACCGGCAGCGGCCCGGCGGTGGGCTGCGGGTCGGCCAGGCGTTCGACCGGATCGGCGAGGGCGGCCTGGCCGGACGGCAGGCTGACCGGCACCAGGGCGGGCACAGCGTCCTGCGGCGGCGGCGGCGTTATGCGCGCCACCTCCTGCATCGCCCCCGCCCAGGGGTCCAGCCCTGGACGCTCAAGGGGCGGCGGCGACGCCAGGTCGGTGAAGCGGGGCACGCCGGCGAAAGCCGTGCCGAAGAAGATGTGGAGCAGCCTGGAGGTGACCGGGCGCGCGGGTTGCCGGGCCGCGGCCAAGCGCACCACCGCCGCGACCGCGGGATGGGGCCGCGCCGCCTCCGCCGGGTCGACCAGGCGCGCCTGTTCGACCGCGATCTGGGTCAGATCCACGGCGATGACGGGCGACGGTGTCGGACGCGCAGAATCGATCCCGATCACGCCACCGAGGGCCACGGCCCCCACCAGTGCGATCGACAGAAGAAGGTGGCCCTTCCACGTCATGCCCCTCCTCCTTCCGGTCGGCGCGCCGGATGGTGACCATCCGGATGCCGCCCGCCACCGCCGACCGGGCGGTGGAAATTTCGGCCCGCGAGGCGCAAAGCGCCCGGCGTCGCCGGGAGACGGGGCAACGTTCTGCGCCGACGGTCAGGTCCCGGATCGCGACCCGCAATCCTTGGGTCGCAGCTTGCAAACCCGGGAACACCGACCGCCTCAGTGCATTTCATTGCGGTCACGGGGGGCGCGGGTATCATGGCGCGCCTTGCGAGTCCAGATCGACGGGAGCCCAGATGCCGCGCCAGAACCCCAAGACCCGCCGTTTCGCTCGATTCAGGACGGCAAGTTTTTTCGCAGCTTTTGTTGCGATTGCCGCCTTTCCGGCGCTGGCGCAGGAAAAGCAGCCCCCCGAGTCGACGCCCAAGGAGGGCATCGACATCGAGCTCAACAAGCTCGAACCCGGCAACAACGGCTGCCGCGCCTTCATGGTGATGCACAACGGCACCGCCCGTAATTACAGCAATATGCAGCTCGACCTCGTGGTCTTCGATCCGAAGGGCATCATCGTCGACCAGCTGGCCGTCGACATGGCACCCCTCGCCGCGGGCAAAACGATGGTGAAGGTGTTCGAGATCGCCGGGCATGATTGCGGAAATTTTGGCCGGGTGCTGTTGAACGATGTCTTGACTTGCAAGGCAGGGGACGCAGCGGTCGAACGCTGCATCGATCTATTGGTTCCCACCAGCCGTGCGGCGATCGGTTTCATCAAGTAAACAAGGCCACATCATGGCGTTGGATCCGCAGGTCGCCCGGATGCTGGAGCGGATCGCCGCGATTTCGGGCGACCGCCCGCCGCTCGAAAGCCTGTCCCCGGCCGCGGCGCGCCAGGGCATGGCGGCCGTCCTGCCGCTGCTCAACGAGCGTGCCCCGACGGTGGCGCGGGTCGAGGACCGCACCATCCCCGGCCCTGGCGGCGCGATCACCGCCCGGCTGTACGACCCCGGCACGGCGGAGCTGTCGCCGGCCGTCATCTACATCCATGGCGGCGGCTGGGTGCTGTGCGACCTCGACAGCCATGACGGCATCTGTCGCGAGCTGGCGGTGCGCTCCGGGCTGAAGGTCGTCAGCGTCGCCTACCGGCTGGCGCCGGAGCACCCCTTCCCGGCCCCGCTCGCGGATTGCGTCGCGGCGGTGCGCTGGCTCGCCGCGCATGGACGCGACTGGGGCATCGATCCCGGCCGGCTGGTGATCGCGGGCGATTCCGCCGGCGCCAACCTGGCTCTGGCCGCCCTGCTGTCGCTGCGCGATGCCGGCGAGACCCCGCTGCGCGGCGCCGCCCTGATCTACGGGGTCTTCGCGCCGGACCACGACACGCCATCGCATCTGGCCTATGGTGCGGATAACCGCTATTTCCTCTCCACCGCCGAGATGGAGTGGTTCTGGAACCATTACGTGCCGGCGGGCACCGACCGGCGGACTCCGCTCGCGGCCCCGCTCACCGCCGATCTTGCCGACCTGCCGCCGCTCTACCTGGCCGCGGCGGAGTATGATTGCCTGAGGAATGACAGTGAACTGCTCGCCGATCGACTGGCCCGGGATGGCCGGCCGCACGAATTTCGCCTGTGGCCCGGCATGATCCACGGCTGCCTTCACATGATCGGAACTGTGGACGCGATGCGGCCCGAGGCCGACCGCATTGCCGATTTCCTCCGCCGACAGGCCATGACATGACCAAGCCCCCCCGCCCCCCGAAATCCGGCGCCGGCCGTCCCCCGCGCGGCGGTGCCGGATCGAAGCCGACCGACCGGCGTTCGGCCAAGCCCCCGACCGCCGGCGAAGGCGAGGCTGCCGGCCACGGCCCGCGCCGCCCGCCGCGCGGACGCAGCCCCCGGACGGACGACGCGCCGCCGGTCTCGTTGAGCGGCCATGGCCCCGGCCGCAAGGCTCGCCCGGCCAAGGCCCCGCGCTTCCTGCCGGCGGAGCCGGACGCAGGCGATCACGCCGAGCGCCGCCCGGCACCCCGCGGCCGCAGCGCCGCGCCGCGACCTGCGCGGCGGGAGGAGTCGCCGGCCGCGTCGACGGAGCGTCGTCCGGCCCGCGCCGGCCAGCGCCCCCGCGCCCGGACGACCGAGGACGAGGCCGTCGGCGAGCGCCGTCCGACCCGCACCCGCAACGCCGCGCCGAGACCCGCAAGACGGGAGGAGTCGCCGACCCCGTCGGCGGAGCGTCGTCCGGTCCGTGCCGACCAGCGCCCCGGCCGGCCCCGCGCCCGAGCCACCGAGGACGAGGCCGGCGCCGAGCGTCGGCCATCACGCGGTCGCGCTGCAGCCCCGGCCGCGCGAAGCCCGCGGCGGGACGACCGGGCCGCTTCGGAAGACGCCCCGCGTTCCGGCCGCGGCAAGGCCCCATCCACCCGCGCGGCGGCCCCCAAGGGCAAGCGCGACCTGGCGGGCGCGGATCGCCGGCACAGCGAAGAGTCCCGCGACGACAGCCGCGCCGGACGGCGCGGCCCGGCCACCGGTGCGCGCGGCGCCAAGC
>NZ_JBFRHF010000033.1:0-116713 GCF_052115705.1 Inquilinus sp. 2KB_23
GGGGCGAGCGCTTCGGCATGACCCATTTCGTGAACCCGAGCGAGGTCGAGGGCGACCTGGTGCCGTATCTGGTGAACCTGACCAAGCGTGGGGCGGACCAGATCGGCGGCGCGGACTACACCTTCGACTGCACCGGCAACACCAAGGTGATGCGGGCGGCACTGGAAGCGTCCCACCGCGGCTGGGGCCAGAGCATCGTGATCGGCGTGGCCGGGGCGGGGCAGGAGATTTCGACGCGGCCGTTCCAGCTGGTGACCGGACGGGTGTGGAAGGGCTCGGCCTTCGGCGGCGCCCGGGGCCGGACCGATGTGCCGAAGATCGTCGACTGGTACATGTCGGGCAAGATCGAGATCGACGCGATGATCACCCACAAGCTGCCGCTGGAGCGGATCAACGAAGGCTTCGACCTGATGCATGAGGGCAAGTCGATCCGTACCGTGGTCGAATTCTGATGACCGCGCCCGTCCTTCGCAGCAAGCACCGCGCCTTCGAGGGTGAGGTCGGCTTCTACAGCCACGCCTCGTCCGAGATCGGCGGCGAGATGCGGTTCTCGGTGTTCGTGCCGCCGCAGGCGGCCGAACGCCCGGTGCCGGTGCTGGTCTACCTCGCGGGGCTGACCTGCACCGAAGAAACCTTCATGACCAAGGCCGGCGCCCTGGGCCATGCCGCCGAATTCGGGCTGATGCTGGTGGCGCCGGACACCAGCCCGCGCGACCGGAGGTATCCCGGCGACGACGCGTCCTGGGATTTCGGGCTGGGCGCCGGCTTCTACCTCGACGCGACGGCGGCGCCGTGGCGGGACGGCTACCGGATGCACGCCTATGTGACGCGCGAGCTGCCGGAGCTGATCGGCCGGCACTTCCCGGCGCGGCGTTCGGCGATGGGCATCTTCGGCCATTCCATGGGCGGGCACGGGGCGCTTGTGGCGGCGCTGCGCAACCCCGGCCTGTACCGGTCGGTGTCGGCCTTCGCGCCGATCGCGGCGCCGTCGCAATGTCCCTGGGGGCAGAAGGCGTTCGGCAACTATCTCGGCCCCGACCAGGCCGCCTGGGCGGAATGGGACGCGACCGCGCTGGTGGAGCAGGGGGCCCGCTGCCCGGAGCTGCTGATCGACCAGGGCGAGGCCGACCAGTTCCTGGCGCGCGAGCTGCACCCGCATCTGCTGGAGGCGGCCTGCAAGGCCGGGGGCCAGCCCCTGACCCTGCGCCGCCATGCCGGCTACGACCACGGCTACTACTTCATCTCCAGCTTCATCGCCGACCACATCCGCCACCACGCCGGCACGCTGAATCGCGGCTGAGGCGGCCCTACAGTGGGAACCGCACCGGCTGGCCCCGTTCCAGGGCGGTCAGCCGGGACGCCACGCCGAGCGTGGCGAAGGACGCGGCAAGGTCTGCTGCGCTTTCCTTGAAATGGAACCAGCCTTCGTTGTGGATGGCGACGATGGCCGCCTGCGGGAAGGCGGCCGCCGCCTCCAGGGCGTCATTGCTGCCCATGGTCATGCGGAACCGGCCCCGCGGTTCCGCGGCACCGGTGAACAGCATCACCACCTTGGGCGCGAAGCGGCGCGCCACCTCGGCCATCCCCTCGTACCAGACGGTGTCGCCGGTGATGTAGATCGCATCGCCGGGCTCCTGGACGCCCAGCAGGAAGCCGACGACGTCGCCGGAGATCGGCTCGATGCCAACCGGGCCGTGGCGCGCCGGGGCGGCGGTGACGAACAGCCGCTCCGCATCCTTGCCCTCCAACACCTGGGTTTCGAACGGGGCGAGGCCCAGCGCATTGCCCCCCAGTCGTTCCGCCCCGGCGCGGGTGGTGTAGGTCGTGCCGACGCTCGGCAGCATGGCGCGCCCGCTGCTGTCGAGATTGTCCAGATGGTGGTCGTGGCTCAGCAGCACCGCGTCCAGCGCTCCGATCTCCTGGACCGACAGGGCGGGGCCGGAGGTCTTCTCGAACCGGACCGGTGTCTCCCGGTACAGGCCCGGCGGGTCGAAGGTCGGGTCGGTCAGCAGGCGCAGGCCGCCGATCTCGACAAGGGCGGTCGGGCCGCCGATCAGGGTGATCGTCAGGGTCGATGGGGGCATGGCGCGGGATCCTTTGCGAAGTCCGACCCGTTGCAGATGGGCGGTCCTGCCCCGCGATGGAATACCCATAATGTCAGACCTAATGGGCGCCAATCCTCTTGCCATCGGCGGGGCGGCTGACCGACATTCGGATCGCGCCGGCCGCCCCTTCCGCGCGGCCCGGCCCCTCGGCCCACGACCAGGAGTTTCCCCATGACCGATCCGGTGCGCGTCCTCGTCGTCGGGGTCGGCCATATGGGCTTGTCCCATGCCCTGGCCTATCACCGGCTGGACGGGTTCGAGATCGTCGGCCTGGTCGCCCGCTCGATCGCCAAGGCCGACCTGCCGGCAGAGCTGGTGGACTATCCGCGCTTCGCCGACTACGCCGCGGCCCTGGCCGAGACCCGGCCGGACGCGGTGTCGATCAACACCTATTCCGACACCCATGCGGAGTTCGCGCTGAAGGCGCTGGACGCCGGCGCCCATGTCTTCATGGAAAAGCCGATCGCGACCACGGTCGAGGATGCCGAGCGCATCGTCGCCCGGGCGAAGGAAACCAACCGCAAGCTGGTGATCGGCTACATCCTGCGGGTCCACCCGTCCTGGGTGAAGTTCATCGAGGTGGCGAAGACCCTGGGCAAGCCGCTGGTGATGCGGATGAATTTGAACCAGCAGAGCTCCGGCCCATCCTGGACCTGGCACCAGAACCTGCTGCAGTCGCTGTCGCCGATCGTCGATTGCGGCGTCCACTATGTCGACGTGATGTGCCAGATGACCGGGGCCCGGCCGGTGCGGGTGCACGGCATCGGCGCCCGCCTGTCCGACGCCGTCGAGATCCACAATTACGGCCATCTCCATGTCGTCTTCGACGACGGCTCGGTCGGCTGGTACGAGGCCGGCTGGGGCCCGATGATGAGCGAGGTGGCCTATTTCGTGAAGGACGTGGTCGGGCCGAAGGGCAGCGTCTCGATCGTGGTGCCGCAGGACGGGCAGGGCGAGGCCAAGACCGACGCGATCTCCGATTCCGCCGACATCGACCGCCACACCAAGACCAACGCGCTGAAGGTCCATTCCGCCGCGATCGACGGGAACAACCATTTCGTCGAGAAGGACCGCTGGATCACCATGGCGGACGAACCCGGCCACCAGGAGCTGTGCGACCGCGAGCAGGAGCTGTTCCTGCGCGCGATCCGCGAGGATCTCGACCTGACCGATTCGATGCAGGCGGCGATCGACAGCCTGCGCATCGTGCTGGCGGCGGATGAGAGCTTCCGCACCGGCGAGGTCGTCAAGCTCGCCTGACCGGACCGCAGCACCCGGACCGAAACGAGAGGAGACGCGGCATGGCCGCCGACAGGCCCGATCCCGAATCGCGGGGCTCCGGCCACGCCATCCCGCCCGGCGTGGCCATCGTCATGGGCGTCTCGGGCTCGGGCAAGACCACGATCGGCAAGCAGCTGGCGCGCCGCATGGGCGGCATCTTCGCCGATGCCGACAGCTTCCACCCGCCGGCCAACATCGAGAAGATGAAGGCCGGCCACCCGCTGACCGACGCGGATCGCTGGCCCTGGCTCGACGCCATGGCGGAACAGATCACGCGCTGGCTGGCCGAAGGGCAGCCGGCGGTGCTGGCCTGCTCCGCGCTCAAGCGGGTCTATCGCGACCGGCTGGTCGCCGGCCGGCCGCAGGTCGCCTTCCTCTACCTCTCGGGGTCCGAGGCGGTGATCGCCACACGCCTCGCCAACCGCCGGGGCCATTTCATGCCGCCGGCACTGCTGCGCAGCCAGTTCGAGACGCTGGAGCCGCCGGGGCCGGACGAGCGGGTGGTGACGGTCGACATCCGCCACCCGCCGCGCCGGATCATCGACATTGCGACCCGCCGTTTCGGCCTGCCGCCGCAGCAGCCCAAGCCGCCGGCCGGGTGACCTAGCCCGCCTGGGTCAGGGGCACCACCGCCGGCGCCAGCCTCTGCCGCAGCGTCTCCTCGAGATGGTCGACCGCGCGGTCCAGCCGGCCGAGATGCGGCGCCCGCACTACGCTGACGGTAAAGTCGGAGCGGAAGCCCGGCACGTCGATGCGGCGCAGCTCGTCGCGCGCGGTGTAGCGGCGCGACGGCAGCACGCCCAGGCCGAAGCCGCTGCGGATCAGCGCCTGCTGCATCGCCACGTCATGGACCTCGGCCGAGATCCGCAGCGTCAGCCCTTCGCGGGCGAAGATCGCTTCCAGCAGGGTGCGGACGTCGCAGGAATCGCCGGGGCTGACCACCCAGTCGCAGGCGGCGAGGTCGGCCAGCGACGGCCGGCGCGGCAGGGTCAGGCTGCGGGCGCCGACCACCACCAGCTGCTCCTGCCCCACCACGCGGCCGGGATAGGGGGCCGCGTGCTTCTGCATCATCACCACCGCCGCGTCCAGCCGGCCGCGGTCCAAATCGGCCAGCAGCGTCGCCGCCTGGCCGCCGATCAGCCGCAGCGACAGCCGGGGATAGCGCTGGCGCAGCTCGCGCATCAGCGCCGCGAAATCGGCTTCGGCGAAGGCGTGCAGCACGCCGACGCCCAGGCGCAGGGCCCCTTCCGGTTCGGCGCCGTTGCCGGCGCTGGTCTTCAGCTCCTCCATCGCCGCCAGGATGGCGCGGCAGCGGTCAAGCGCGGCGAGTCCCGCCGGGGTCAGCCGCGGCGGCTTCACCCGCCGGTCCAGCAGGGTGACGCCGAGATGCTGCTCCAGCCGCTGGATCTGCCGGGTGACGGCCGGCTGGGTCAGCGGCAGCCGCTCCGCCACCCGCTGGATCGACCCGGTCTCGGCCAGCAGCACGAAGGCGCGCATCTCGTCCAACATCATGCCGATCCGTCATGAAGTTTCTGAAAACAATGAATTTGAAGACTAGCCGATGGCGGGCGATCTCTCCAGCGGGATCACTTCCGGGAGAGATGAGATGAAGGCGTTCGTGATCGAAGAGGGTTCGGGCCTCGACCGGCTGGCGCTGGTGGAGCGGCCGGTGCCGGAGCCGCGGCGCGGCGAGGTGGTGCTGCGGATGCGCGCCGCGTCCCTGAACTACCGCGACCTGGAGATCGTGCGCGGCACCTACCACGCCGGATTTGCGCTGCCGATGGTGCCGCTGTCCGACGGCGTCGGCGAGGTCGTGGCGGTCGGCGAGGGCGTCACCCGCGTCGCGGTCGGCGACCGGGTGGCCTCGACCTTCTGGCAGGGCTGGATCGCCGGCGATTTCGAGGGCATCGAACGGGCGGTGCCGCTGGGCGGGCCGGGCCCCGGCGTACTGGCGGAATATGTCCGGCTCGACGCCGAGGGCGTGACCCGGGTTCCGGACCACCTGACCGACGCCGAGGCGGCGACGCTGCCCTGCGCCGCCCTGACCGCCTGGACCTCGCTGGTCGCGGAGGGCGGGCTGAAGCCCGGCGACACGGTGCTGGTACAGGGCACCGGCGGGGTCGCGATCTTCGCCCTGCAATTCGCGGTCGCGGCCGGCGCCTGCGCCATCGTCACCTCGTCCAGCGACGCGAAGCTGGAGCAGGCAAGGGCGCTCGGCGCCACCGGCACGGTGAACTACCGCACCACGCCGGACTGGCACCTCGCGGTGCGCGAGCTGACCGGCGGCCGCGGTGTCGACCATGTCATCGAGGTCGGCGGCCCCGGCACCTTCGCGCGCTCGCTGGCGGCGATCCGCACCGGCGGCCAGATCAACGTCATCGGCTATCTCGGCGGCAAGTCAACCGAGATCAATCCGATGGAGATCCTGTTCCGCCGGGCCCGGATCCGCGGCATCCCGGTCGGGTCGCGCGACAGCTTCGAGGCGATGAACCGGGCGGTCGCGGCGACCGGGTTGCGGCCGGTGATCGACCGCGGCTTCGCCTGGACCGAGGCGCCGACGGCGCTGCGGCACCTCGAATCGGCGCAGCACTTTGGCAAGGTGGTGCTGACATTCTAGCAGGCCCAGCGCAGCCAAGCGAAAATTGTCACAATTCAAGGGGTTGGCAGGCGCGGCTGAATGACTACTCTCAAGGGGCACCAGCCATTCCCCGGAGAGAGTGAGCCCGCCGATGCCGCGGTCCCGCCGCCCCTTTCTGCTGCCTCTTGCCGTCCTCGCCGCCCTGGCGGCGACACCGGGCGCCCACGCCTGGTCCGACCGCGACTTCGGCGTGGTCACCGGCCAGCGCGACATCCGCGGCGCCGGCTCGGTCGGGGCGGCGCTGCAGTCGCAGGTTCCGGGCTTCATCGCCCGGACCGGCGTCACCTTCGACATCCCGGCCGATCCCAATCCCGGATTCGCATCGCATTGGGACCGGCTGGAGACGTCCCGGCGCACCGCCGCCGGCAAGGCGGAGGCGAGCGTCACCCTGTCGCGGCTGCCCTGGTTCGTGCCGTTCTGGCAGTCGGCCAGGGTCGAGGCCAGCTTCGACCCGCAGGCCGCGGAGGGCGCCGGGCAGGTGGCGGCAGTGCTGTCCCGCGCCTGGTCGCTGGTCGGCCTCTCCGGCTCGGTGGAAGACCGCTATGCCGTGATGCAGGACGGGCTGCTCGGGCCGCAGGCGCCGGTGACGCACTGGGAGATCGGTCGCAGCACCCGGCTGCAACTGCCCTGGGGGTCCACCGCGCTGCTGTTCGGCAGCCAGTTCTCCAGCACCGACCGGCTGCTGACCGGCAGCGTCGGCGTGGAGCAGACCCTGTTCGGGCCGCTGCAGCTCAACGCCTCGTTCATCGACCTCGGCACCGCGCAGCCCGGCGCCCGGATCTCGGCAGGCTTCAAGCTCAGCTGGTAGGCCCGCGCAGCCCCGTTCTGGCGTCGGCATGACGACCGGTCTTGCGCCCGGCAGGCAAAGCTGGAAGACTGTGGTCTAGACCACTCACGTCCAACCGCTCAGCCACCGAACGGACCGCATGGGAACCGAAACCGCGTCACGCCGCTACAGGGGCATCGACACCTGGGAGGATGCGGAGATCCTCGACGCGCTGCTCGAATCCCAGCTCGCCGCGGTGGCGGCGGTGCGGCCGGCCCTGCCGGCCCTGGCGGCGGCGGCGGCCGATGCGGCGCCCCGGCTGGGGCGCGGCGGCCGGCTGGTCTATGCCGGCGCCGGCGCTTCCGGCCGAATCGCGGCGCAGGACGGGTCCGAACTGTTCCCGACCTTCGGCCACCCGCATGACCGCCTGGAATACCTCATCGCCGGCGGCACCGGGGCGCTGACCCGGTCGGTCGAGAACGCCGAGGACGACGCCGATGCCGGCCGGGCCGAGGCCGAGGCGCTGCGCCTGGGCGCCGATGACGTCGTGGTCGGCGTCGCCGCCAGCGGCGGCACCCCCTACACCCGCGCCGTGCTGCAGGCCGCGTCTCGCGCCGGCGCCCTGACCATCGCCGTCGCCTCCAATCCCGGCGCGCCGATCTTCGGCGACGCCGCCCATGTGATCCTGGCCGCGACGGGGGAGGAGCCGATCGCCGGTTCCACCCGGCTGAAGGCCGGCACCGCCCAGAAGGTGGTGCTGAACCTGTTCTCGACGCTGGTGATGACCCGGCTGGGCCATGTCTATGACGGGCTGATGGTCGACATGCAGCCGACCAACGCCAAGCTGAACGACCGGTCGGTGCGCATGCTGCGCGCCATCGTGCCGGTCGACGAGACGGCGGCCCGGGCGGCGCTGGCGGCGGCGGGGAACAACGTCAAGCTGGCGGCGCTGGTGGCGTCGGGCGACAGCGCCGAGGACGGGCGCCGGCGCCTGGCCGGGGCCGGCGGCGATCTGCGCCGCGCCCTGGCGGCGATCCAACGACAATAGGGATACCGGGCGCCGCGGGGCCGTCCCGCCGCCCGTGTGCACGGCGAAACGCCGAACAGAGGAGGCAGGTTCATATGTCTTATTCATTTATCCGCGGCGCGTTCCTGGCCGGGGCGGCGCTCGTCGCCCTCGCGGGCCAGGCGGTGGCCGCCGACGTCACGCTGACGATCGAAAGCTGGCGCAACGACGACCTGAAGATCTGGCAGGACACCATCATCCCGGCCTTCGAGAAGACCCATCCCGGGATCAAGGTGGTGTTCGCGCCCTCGACGCCGACCGAATACAACGCCGCGCTCAACGCCAAGCTCGACGGCGGCACCGCCGGCGACCTGATCACCTGCCGGCCGTTCGACGCCTCGCTGGCGCTGTTCCAGAAGGGCTACCTGGCCCCGGTCACCGACCTGAAGGGCATGGACACCTTCTCCGACGTGGCCAAGAGCGCCTGGATCACCGATGACGCCAAGACGCTGTTCTGCGTGCCGATGGCCTCGGTCATCCACGGCTACCTCTACAACAAGGACATCTTCGCGGCCGAAGGCCTGACCGTTCCGAAGACCGAGGCCGAGTTCTTCGCCCTGCTCGACAAGATCAAGGCCAAGGGCGAGGTCGCGCCGCTCGACATCGGCACCAAGGACCAGTGGGAGGCCGCGACCATGGGCTTCCAGAACATCGGTCCGAACCTGTGGAAGGGCGAGGAAGGCCGCAAGGCGCTGATCGCCGGCACCCAGAAGTTCACCGACAAGCCCTATGTCGAGGCGTTCGAGGAACTGGCGAAGTGGCGTCCGTACCTGCCGGACGGCTACCAGGCCCAGGCCTATCCGGACAGCCAGAACCTGTTCACCCTCGGCCGCGCCGCGATCTACCCGGCCGGGTCCTGGGACATCGCCGCCTTCAACGCCCAGGCCGACTTCAAGATGGGCGCGTTCCCGCCGCCGGTCGAGAAGGCCGGCGACAAGTGCTACATCAGCGATCACACCGACATCGCGCTCGGCATGAACGCCAAGACCAAGAATCCGGAAGCGACCAAGGCGTTCCTGGAATGGGTGGCGACGGCCGAATTCGCCGACATCTACTCCAACGCCCTGCCGGGCTTCTTCTCGCTGTCGAACCACCCGGTCACCATCAAGGACCCGGTGGCGGCGGAGTTCGTCAGCTGGCGCAAGCTGTGCGAGCCGTCGATCCGCAACTCGTACCAGATCCTGTCGCGCGGCACGCCGAACCTGGAGAACGAGCTGTGGAACGTCTCCGCCCAGGTGCTGAACGGCACGCTGACGCCGCAGCAGGCGGCCGAGCAGGTCCAGAAGGGCCTCGACTCCTGGTACAAGCCGGCCAAGTAGGCTGACCACCGGCGCAGGGCGCGGTCCGGGTTTTCCGGGCTGCGCCCTGGCGCTTATCCGGGCCGCCGATCATGCTGTCGGATCGCCCGCTTTCCCATAGACTGTTCCCATGGCCAGCACCCAGACCGTCGTCATTCCCCGCGCCCAGATCGCGGGCCGCCGGGGCCGCTTCCCCTGGCACATCGTCGTCTTCCTGGCGCCCGCGTCGCTGATCTACACTATATTCATGGTGTACCCGCTGCTCGACAGCATCCGGCTCAGCCTGTTCGTGCAAGATGAGAGCGGGGTGCGGCACTACGCCGGGCTGGCCAACTACGCGGCGCTGTTCTTCGACCCGCAATGGGCCGACCGGTTCTGGAACGCGCTGCTCAACAATTTCCTGTTCTTCGCCGTGCACATGCTGGTGCAGAACCCGATCGCGATCGGGCTGGCGGCCCTGCTGTCGCTGCCGCGGCTGCGCTTCACCAACACGTACCGGACGCTGATGTTCACCCCGACGCTGCTGTCGGTGGTGATCATCGGCTTCATCTGGAAGCTGATCCTGTCGCCGACCTGGGGCGTCGCCAAGTCGATGCTCGGCACGGTGGGCCTGGGCTCGCTCTTCGCCCCCTGGCTGGGGCAGGAGCAGAGCGCGCTGCTCACCCTGGCGCTGGTGTCGGTGTGGCAATGGGTCGGCATGCCGCTGCTGCTGACCTACGCCGCGCTGCTGAACATCCCGGAGAGCCTGACCGAAGCGGCGCGGGTCGACGGCGCCAGCCAGATGACGATCTTCTGGCGCATCAAGCTGCCGCTGATCTGGCCGACCATCGGCATGGTCTCGATCCTGACCTTTGTCGGCAACTTCAACGCCTTCGACCTGATCTACGTCGCCCAGGGCGCGCTGGCCGGGCCGAACTTCGCGACCGACATCCTCGGCACCTTCTTCTACCGCACCTTCTTCGGCTTCCAGCTGCAGCTGGGCGACCCGACCATGGGCGCCGCGGTGGCGACGGTGATGTTCGGGATCATCCTGGCCGGCGTGATGACCTACTTCTACATCGTGCAGCGCCGGCTGCAGCGCTACGAGCTCTGACCCATGGCCAACCGCACTTCCCCCGTCTCGGCCGCCGCGATCCATGCGGTGCTGCTCGGCTACACCATCATCGCGCTGTTCCCGATCGTGCTGGTGCTGTTCAACGCCTTCAAGTCGCGCAAGGCGATCTTCAGCCAGCCGCTGATGCCGCCGACCGCGGACAGCTTCAGCCTGATCGGCTTCGACACGGTGCTGACCCGGTCGAATTTCGGGCTCTATTTCGGCAACAGCCTGACCGTGACGCTGGTGACGCTGTTCCTGGTGGTGTTCCTCGGCGCCATGGCCGCCTGGGCGCTGTCGGAATACAGCTTCCGCGGCAGCGCCACGCTGGCGGTCTACCTCGCCATCGGCATCATGATCCCGATCCGGCTGGGTACCGTCTCGATCCTGCAGCTGGTGGTGTGGCTCGGCCTCAACGACACGGTGTGGTCGCTGATCCTGGTCTACACCGCCATGGGCCTGCCGCTGTCGATCTTCATCCTGTCGGAGTTCATGCGCCAGATCCCGTCCGAGCTGAAGGATTCGGCGCGCTGCGACGGGGTTGGCGAATACCGCATCTTCTTCCGGATCATCCTGCCGCTGGTGCGGCCGGCGCTGGCGACCGTCGCCGTCTTCACCATGGTGCCGATCTGGAACGATTTGTGGTTCCCGCTGATCCTGGCGCCGAGCGAAGGCGCCCGGACCATCACCCTCGGGGTGCAGCAATTCGTCGGCCAGTACGTCACCGACTGGAACGCGGTGCTGGCCTCGCTGACCCTGGCGATCATCCCGGTGCTGGTGCTCTACGCCTTCTTCTCGCGCCAGCTGATCTCCGGCCTGACCTCGGGCGCGGTGAAGGGGTAGGGCGGAGCCCCTCCGCGCCCGGCGCGGGCGCGGTGACGAATTTTCGCAGGGCTGGCGGCTTGTCGGCGGGGGCAGGGCGGGGCTACCGTCGCCGGCTTTCCTCATTTCCCGGGATCCGGAACCATGGCCTTCCTCGCCGCCTCGCTCGCCCGCGTCAAGCCGTCGCCGACCATCGCCGTCACCACCAAGGCGGCCGAGCTGAAGGCGGCCGGCCGCGACGTCATCGGCCTCGGCGCCGGTGAGCCGGATTTCGACACGCCCGACAACATCAAGCAGGCCGCGATCGCCGCGATCCAGTCCGGCAAGACCAAATACACCGCGGTCGACGGTACGCCGGAGCTGAAGAAGGCGATCGCCGCCAAGTTCCTGCGCGAGAACGGCCTGACATACGAGACCAGTCAGATCACCGTCGGCACCGGCGGCAAGCAGGTGCTGTACAACGCGCTGCTGGCGACGCTGAACCCGGGCGACGAGGTGGTGATCCCGGCGCCCTACTGGGTCAGCTATCCCGACATGGTGCTGCTGTGCGGCGGCACCCCGGTGCCGGTGACCTGCCCGCCGGAGAAGAGCTTCAAGCTGCAGCCGGCCGACCTCGAGGCCGCGATCACGCCGAAGACCAAGTGGCTGATCCTGAACTCGCCGTCGAACCCGACCGGCTCGGCCTACAGCTTCGCCGAGATGAAGGCGCTGACCGACGTGCTGCTGCGCCACCCGCATGTGCATGTGCTGACCGACGACATGTACGAGCACCTGGTCTATGACGGCTTCACCTTCGTCACCCCGGCCCAGGTCGAGCCCAAGCTGTACGACCGCACCCTGACCCTGAACGGCGTGTCCAAGGCCTATTGCATGACCGGCTGGCGCATCGGCTACGCCGCCGGCCGGCCGGACCTGATCAAGGCCATCGCCAAGGTGCAGAGCCAGTCGACCTCGAACCCGTCCTCGATCAGCCAGGCGGCGGCGGTCGAGGCGCTGAACGGCCCGCAGGATTTCATCCCGCGCCACAACGAGGTGTTCAAGCAGCGCCGCGACCTGGTGGTGTCGATGCTGAACCAGGCCTCCGGCATCACCTGCCACCGGCCGGAGGGCGCGTTCTACGTCTTCCCGTCCTGCGCCGGCACCATCGGCAAGCAGACCCCGGACGGCAAGGTGATCGAGACCGACGAAGATTTCGTCACATACCTCCTGGAATCCGAGGGCGTGGCGGTGGTGCAGGGCTCGGCCTTCGGGCTGGCGCCGTTCTTCCGCATCTCCTACGCCACCGCCACCGAGTCGCTGCACGAGGCCTGCATCCGCATCCAACGCGCCAGCGCCGCGCTGCGGTAGCATCAAGTCCTGTCGGTCGGGTGCGCCGAGGCGAACCCGGCCGACGGCAGGAGAGATCGACCATGCGCATCGCGATCATCGGGGCCGGGGGCGTCGGGGCCGTGTTCGGTGCGGCGCTGCAGCAGGCGGGGGCGGAGGTCGCCTTCGTCGCCCGCGGGGCGCATCTCCAGGCGCTGCAGACCCGGGGCCTGACCATCCGCGACCAGGCCGGCGCGACCCTGTCGACGGGCGCGGTGACCGCGGTCGACGACCCAGCCGCGATCGGCCCGGTCGATCTCGTCATCCTCACCGTCAAGCTGTGGGACCTCGCCGCGGCGGCCGCCGCGATCCGGCCGCTGATCGGGCCGGCCACGCTGGTGCTGCCGCTGCAGAACGGGGTCGAGGCCGCCGACATCATCGCCGCCGCCCTGCCGGGGCCGGAGGTGCTGGGCGGCGTCGCCTATGTCTCCGCGCGGATCGAGGCGCCCGGCGTGATCCGCCAGACCGGGACGATGCGCAGCCTGGCCTTCGGCCATCGCAATGGCAGCGCCGGCGAGACGGTCCGGGCGCTCGACGCGTTGTGCCGTGCCGCCGGCATCAAGGGCGGCGCCAGCGACCGGATCGAGGCGGTGCTGTGGGAGAAGCTGACCTTCCTGGCGTCGGTGGCCGGCGTCGGGTCGGCGACACGCCAGCCGATCGGGGTGATGCGGGCGGTGCCCGAGACCCGGGCGCTGCTGGCCGCCGCCTTCGCCGAGATCGTGGCCGTCGGCCGGGCGCGCGGCGTGGCGCTGGCCGCGGACCTCGCCGAGCGCACCATGGCGACCGTCGACGGGCTGCCGGAGGTGACGCGGAGTTCGATGCAGCAGGATCTCGAGGCCGGCGGGCGGCTGGAACTGCCCTGGCTGTCCGGCGCGGTGGTGCGGCTGGGCGCCGCGGCCGGCGTCCCGACCCCGGCGCATGCGGCTTTGCTGGGCGTCCTGGCGCCCTATGTCGAGGGGCGGCGGTAACAACGGCCCCTCCTGCTGCGAACTAGATGGTGAGACCATGCGGTCTCGTCGCTCAGGACCGGTGGAAGGAAGCATGCCGATGTTGATCAAGCGCAATCCAGGCTGGCGGTTGCCGGAGAGCCAGACGACGCCGGAAGCGGTCTATCTCGACCGGCGGCGCCTGCTGCAGGCGATGGGCTTCGGCGCCGGGCTGCTGGCCACCACCGGGCTGGCAACGACCGCGGTAATGAGGCCGCATCCGGCCCTTGCCGCCGACGCGCCGGACCCGACCGCGGACCTCTATCCGGCCAAGCAGAACCCGCGCTACACGCTCGACCGCGCGCTGACGCCGGAGAAGGACGTCACCACCTACAACAACTTCTACGAGTTCGGCTCGGACAAGGACATCTGGGAGGCGGCGCAGGCGCTGCAGATCCGGCCCTGGACGGTGAAGTTCGAGGGCATGGTCGAGCAGGAGCGGGAGGTCGACATCGACACCTTGATCCGCGCCATGCCGCTGGAGGAGCGGCTGTACCGCCACCGCTGCGTCGAGGCCTGGTCGATGGCGGTGCCGTGGACCGGTTTCCCGCTGAAGGCGCTGATCGACTACGCCAAGCCGACCGGCTCGGCAAAGTATGTGCGCATGGAAACCTTCCAGAACGACACGGCGCCCGGTTTCGCCCAGACGTTCTACCCCTGGCCCTATGTCGAGGGCCTGACCATGGCCGAGGCCACCAACGAGCTGGCCTTCATGGTCACCGGCCTCTACGGCAAGCCGGTGGCGAAGCAGGACGGCGCGCCGCTGCGGCTGGTGACTCCCTGGAAATACGGCTTCAAATCGATCAAGAGCATCATCCGCATCAGCTTCACCGACGAGCGGCCGGTGAGCTTCTGGGAGCAGCTGCAGAGCAGCGAGTACGGCTTCTGGGCGAATGTGAACCCCCAGGTGCCACACCCGCGCTGGAGCCAGGCGATGGAGCGGGTGCTGGGCACCGGCGACCGGGTGCCGACCCTGCTCTACAACGGCTACGGCGAATATGTCGCCGACCTCTACAAGGGGCTGGAAAGCGAGCGCCTGTACACCTGAGGTCCAGCCCCCGCGGCCGGGGCGGTTTCGGCGGGCGGCATGCGGCACCGGCATGCCGTCTGCAGGTGTTTCCGGATTCTGCACAAAAAAAGGGCCGGAAACATGTTCCGGCCCGAGTCAAACAGGGAGGCTTCACGTCTGGGAGACGCAAGGAGCCGGCAGAGCCGGACCCTTGTTCTTGCTGCGCTGCAGCACGAACGCTCCTAAGATAGGCATTCTGTGAGCGATTGGTAACCAGTTTCTACCAATGCTTTTATGCGCGCTTTGCATAGCTCGTTCTGGGCGGCGCAGACCCCAGCAAATCCGCCATTTATCCGTGGGGTTTTGCACAGATTTCAGGCGTTTGCCGTCTTTTTCTCATCCCAAGGGCCTAGGAAAACGCGCGCGGCTGCCTATGCGCGGCTTGCAGGCCTCGCGACGCAGCCGGGCGGCAGGGGTCAGAACTTGCTTTCGGCGACCTTGCGGACGAGGAAGTCGCGGAACACCGAGATGCGCTTGGAGTGACGCAGCTCCTCGGCATAGACGAAATAGGCCTCGGTGGTCGGCCCGGTAACCTCCGGCAGCACCCGCACCACGTTCAGGGTCGGGTCGACCATGAAGTCGGGCAGGGCGGCAAGGCCCAGGCCGCTGCGCACGGCGCGGTAGATCGCGTACTGGTTGTTCACCCTGAGCGCGATCCGGCGGCCGCCCTGCGGCGGGCTGCCGACATGGGCCAGCCAGTTGATGTCGGCGATCGGGCCGCGCGCATCCTCGCCATAGATGATGATCGAGTGCTTGTTCAGGTCATCCAGCGTCTGCGGGATGCCGTTGCGCTTGAGATAGTCGACCGACCCGAAGATGTGGATCTTCACGGTCATCAGGTGGCGTTGGATCAGGTCCGGCTGGCGCGGCGGGGTCATGCGGATGGCCACGTCGGCCTCGCGCATGCCCAAATCCAGCTCCTCGTCGTCGATCAGCACCGACAGGTCGATGTCCGGGAAGGCGGTCAGGAACTCGCGCACCCGCGGCGTCAGCCAGGTCGAGCCGAAGGCGACGGTGGTGGTGATCTTCAGCGGCCCGCGCGCATGGTCCTTGCTCTCGCTCAGCTGCGCTTCGGTCATCGACAGCTTGGCGAAGACCTCCCGCGCGGTGCGGAACAGCAGTTCCCCCTGCTCGGTCAGGATCAGGCCGCGCGCATGCCGGTGGAACAGCGGAACCTTGAGGCTCTCCTCGAGGGCGCTGATCTGGCGGCTGACCGCCGATTGGCTGAGGTTCAGCTTCTCGCCGGCATGGGTGAAGCTGCCCGCGTCAGCGACGGCGTGGAAAACGCGCAGCTTGTCCCAGTCCATGCTTAGACACCCGTTCGTTTCTTGCGCGGGCGACAAGGGCGGGATGGTCGATATACCAGCGCTCGGCGTCGCGCCTGCGAATCACACTATATGCACTATGAGGGCCACCCCCGACCCAACGCAAGCGAAGCTTGGTCGCGGCGGGAACAATTGTTTCGCCAACGCCCGGGGGGACGCCACCCCCTTCGCCGTCGCGCCTATGAAAAAGGGGCGGTGAAAATCGGGACCGTCGAAGGGGGCGGGGCCGCAAGAACGCCTTCGACCAATCTCCCGTCATCCCCGCGCAAGCGGGGATCTCATGACGACTTGAGCGGACGTCATTCCCGCTGTCCCATGCCGGCGGCGGTCACCGCCTGGCGGTAGACCCGGTCCTTGACGTCGCCGGCGGCGAACACGCCCGGGATGTCGGTCGCGGTCGAATCCGGTGCGGTCCGGATGTAGCCGTCGGCATCCATCGCGACATGGCCCCTGAACACCGCGGTCGCCGGGTCATGGCCGATGGCGACGAACACGCCGTCGGCCGGCAGCAGGGTCTCGGCCCCGTCGCGGCTGTCGCGCAGGCGCAGGCCGGTCACCGTCTCCGGCGTGCCGGCGCCGACGATCTCCTCGACCACATGGTTCCACACCACCTCGACCTTGGGGTGGGCGAACAGCCGGTCCTGCAGGATGCGCTCGGCGCGCAGCTGGTCACGACGGTGCACCAGCGTCACCTTGGTGGCGTGGTTGGTCAGGTACAGCGCCTCCTCGACCGCGGAGTTGCCGCCGCCGATCACCGCGACCTCCTTGCCGCGGAAGAAGAAGCCGTCGCAGGTGGCGCAGGCCGAGACGCCGCGGCCCTGGAAGTGCTGCTCGCTCGGCAGGCCCATCCAGCGCGCCTGGGCGCCGGTGGCGATGATCACGGAATCGGCCTCATAGACCGCGCCGGAATCGGCGGTGCAGACGAAGGGCCGGCGCGAGAAGTCGACCTGGGTGATCAGGTCGAACTCCAGCCGCGTGCCGCAATGCTTGGCCTGGGCCTCCATCTGCTCCATCAGCCAGGGGCCTTGGACGACGTCGGCGAAGCCCGGGTAGTTCTCGACATCGGTGGTGATCGTCAACTGCCCGCCGGGCTGCAGCCCCTGCACCAGGATCGGCTCCAGATTGGCGCGGGCGGCGTAGATCGCGGCGGTGTAGCCGGCCGGGCCGGAACCGATGATCAGGACCTTGGTGCGATGGGTGGCCGGCATGGCAGATCATCCGCTGCGGAAAGGGGTCACCGATAGATAAACACCGGGGGAAGCCACGGCAAGGCGGCGCTGGCCAGGGGTGCGCCCTGGGCACGGGGGACGGCGTGGTCAGGCCGGTCCGAACAGCGCCCGCACCCGGGCCGCCGCCTGCGCGGTGTCGTTCAGCGGCGGATAGGTCCACTGCTCCAGCCGGCCGGCGAAGGGGCGGGTAACGCCCTCGGCCGCCAGCGCGTCCTGGAAACGGCGGTGCTTGGGTGCCAGCTCGGCCCAGGGCACGACCAGGACGGGCTTGCCGGTGGTCGCCGCCTCCGAGGTCATGTTGACGCTGTCGATGGTGACGATCACGGCATCGGCCAGGGCCAGGAAGCCGAAATAGGGGTTGGGGCCTTCGCCGTCCCAGATCCAGGCGGGCAACCCGTCCAGCGCCGCCCGCAGCGCCGCGACCTCGCCCGGCGGGGTGCGGCGGCTGGTGGTGACCATCAGCCCGGTGCCGGCCCGCGCCAGCTCGGCCAGCTGTCCGGCGAGTCGGGCCAGGGCGCCGGCCGGCACCGCCACCGACTTGCTGCTGCCGCCGATCAGCACCGCGGCGCGCGGTCGCGGCAGATGGTCCAGGCGCGGACCCCATTCCGCCGCCGCCGCCGCGAGACGGGCCGGGGTGACCAGGTTCAGCGCGCCATGGGTGGCGAAGACGTTGGGACCGGTCAGGCCGTCATGGCGCGGCGTCACGATCAGATCGAATCGCCGCGGGTTGACGCCGGGACGAAATATTTGCACAAGGCGCGTCCGATGACCGCTGGCGCGCTTCACCGCGAGGGCCGGGAACACGCTCTGCCGGCCGGCTGCGATCAGCAGGTCGGGCCAGGGCGGGCCTTTCAGTCCGAAGCCGGCGACGGATCGAACGGGATCGAGGAACCGATGCCAGCCATGGCGCGCGTCGAGTCGGAAGACCTCCGGGACGGCGCCGACCGCTTCGGCCAGTCCGAGGCACTGGTTCTCGTTCGCCGGACGGCCGTCGGACACCACCCAGACCCCCAGGGACTCGATGTCGCCTTCCCCTTTGCGGGGCGTCGCGCTCATCGTGCCGCAGCCCCGCCGGAACGCAGGAATGCACTTGCGCCAAGCGAAAGTCCGGCAATATCCTTGCGCGTAATCACGGAAGACCTTTCATGAGAGAACCTATGCGCCGTGTGAAGCTCGACCGCATCGACCGACGTATCCTTCGCGACCTCCAGGACGACGGCCGGATGACCAACGTCGAGCTGGCGCGTCGTGCCGGCATCTCCGCCCCGCCCTGCCTGCGCCGGGTCCGGGCGCTGGAGGAGGCGCACTACATCCGCGGTTACCATGCCGACATCAACCCGGAGGCGCTGGGATTCGGGGTCACGGTGTTCGCCCAGGTCGGGCTGACCAGCCAGGCCGAGGCCGATCTGCGCAAGTTCGAGGAGCTGGTGGGCAGCTGGCCGCTGGTGCGCGAATGCCACATGCTGGCGGGCGAGACCGACTTCCTGCTGAAGATCGTGGCCGAGGATTGGGACAGCTACCAGCGCTTCCTCACCACCCAGCTGACCTCGGCGCCGAACGTCAACCACGTCAAATCGGCGCTGGCGATCCGCACCGGCAAGCTGCTGCCGGGCGTGCCGATCGAGGTCGAGGTCAAGGACCATCATCGCGAGGACTGAGCCCCGAGGCTTCGGGAGCTGAGTATCGGAACGGGGGCCGGCGTCATGCCGCGCCCCCGTTTTTCATGGGCGTTTCGCGCGCCATCGCCGTGGTCCCGGGCGGCGGGTGGCCCAGCAGGCACTGGCGCAGCGACTCGAACTGCTCGGCCCGCGGGTCGCTCTGTCGCCAGGCCAGCCCGACGGCGCGGCCGGGCGGCGGCCCGTCGAAGCCGGCATAGGAGACCAGGCCGCCGACGCTGGCCTCGCCCAGCGTGGCCAGGCGCGGGAACAGGCTGTAGCCGGCGCCGGCCGCGATCATCTGGCGCAGCGTCTCCAGGCTGGTGCTGTGCCGCCGCCCGCCGCCGGCGCCCAGCGTGCCGCACATCTCCAGCGCCTGGTCGCGCAGGCAGTGCCCGTCCTCCAGCAGCAGCAGGCCGTCGCGCGGCAGGTCGCCGATGCGGGCGGCGCCGTCGGCCGCGATCGGCCGCTCCGCCGGCTGGGCCAGGACGAAGGGCTCGAAGAACAGCGGCGCGGTGGCGATCTGCGGGTCGGCCACCGGCAACGAGAGGAACACCAGATCCAGCGCGCCATGCCGCAGCGCCTCGACCAGCTGGTAGGTGCGGCCCTCATTCAGGATCAGCTCCAGCCGCGGGAAGGCCTCGCGCAGCGGCCGCAGCATGTGCGGGAACAGGTAGGGGCCCAGCGTCTCGATCGCCCCGACCGACAGCGGGCCGGACAGCGGGGCGTCCAGCTCCTGCGCCAGCGCCATCAGCCGTCGCGCCTCCAGCAGCACGCGCCGGGCCTGGGCCAGGATGGCGTCGCCCTTGGCGGTGACCAGCACGGTCTTGCCGCGCTCGAACACGGCCAGGCCCAGCGTCTCCTCCAGCTTGCGGATCTGCATGCTCAGCGCCGGCTGGCTGACGCCGCAGCGCTCCGCCGCCTGGCCGAAATGGCGGAGGTCGGCGACGGCGACGAGGTATTCGAGATCGCGGAGGGACAGGCCGGAGAGGGTCATGACTCCAATGTAGGATAAGCAACGCCTATCTTCTACATAGAGTCGATCGATTGGATCTTATCGGCTTGGTCGGCGAGGCTGGGGTCAACGCCAGGAGCCAGCCATGCCCTCCATCGCCAGACCCGCCCTCGTCGCCCGCCGTCGCCGCATCGCCCTGGTGCTGCTGCAGATCGGCGGGCCGGACCGGCTCGACGCCGTCGGCCCGTTCCTGCGCAACTTCTTCTCCGACCCCGAGATCATCCGCCTGCCGGGCCTGCTGCGGGCGGCCGTGGCGCGCTGGATCGCCCATCGCCGCACCCCGGTGGCGCGCGAGATCTACCGCCAGCTCGGGGGCGCCTCGCCGATCCTGCTGCAGACCCGGGCTCAGGGCCGGGCGGTGGCGGCGCAGCTGCGCGACCTCGGCGAGGTCCGGCCCTTCGTGGCGATGCGCTACTGGCACCCCTTCGCGGCGGAGACGGCCGAGTCGATCCGCGCCTGGCAGCCGGACGAGATCGTGCTGCTGCCGCTGTATCCGCAGTATTCGACCACCACCACCCGCTCGGCGCTGGCCGACTGGGACGCGGCGGCGCGACGTGCGGGGCTGGTGGCGCCGACCCGCCGCATCGGCGCCGCGCCGGCCGATTCCGGCTTCATCGCCGCCCAGGCCGAGCTGATCCGCCGCGCCTGGCCTGGGGATGGCGGCCGGCACCGGCTGCTGTTCACCGCCCACGGCCTGCCGCTGTCGATCGTCCAGGCCGGGGATCCCTATCCCGATCATGTCCGGGTCTCGGCCGAGGCGGTGGTCGCGGCGCTCGGCATCCCCGACCTCGACTGGCGCATCGCCTTCCAGAGCCGGGTGACGCCGCAGGCATGGCTGACCCCGGACACCGAGCACGAGGTGAAGCAGGCCGGGCAGGATCGCATCGGCCTGGTGCTGGTGCCGATCGCCTTCGTCTCCGAACATTCCGAGACGCTGGTCGAACTCGACCGCGAGTACCGGGCGGTGGCCGACGCCGCCGGGGTGCCCTCCTTCATCCGCGTGCCCACCGTCGGTATCCATCCGGCCTATGTCGCCGGGCTGGCGGCCCAGGTGCGGCGCGCGCTCGCCACCGACCTGCTGCAGGAGGCCGCGTAATGCGCCCGACCTTGAACGCGCTGATGGCCGATCTCGCCCGCCACGATGCCCGCCTGACCCTCGAGGACGGCCGGGTCGGGGTTCAGGGCGACCTGCCGGCCGATCTGCTGCTGCGGCTTCACCGCCATCGCCGCCAGCTGCTGACGCTGGTGGAGCGGGGCAATCACTTATCGCACCGATAAGAACGATCGAATTCCTTTATCAGCCGATCCCCTCGACTATCCCTTCATGGCGGACATGCCGCCCGAACAGGAGCTCTTGATGACGACCCTCACCACCGCCTTCGGCGCCCCGGTCTCCGACAACCAGAATTCGCTGACGGCGGGGCCGCGCGGCCCGGTGCTGATCCAGGACTTCCACCTGATCGAGAAGCTCGCCCATTTCAACCGCGAGCGGATTCCGGAGCGGGTGGTGCATGCGAAGGGCGCCGGCGCCTACGGCACCTTCCGGGTCACTGCCGACGTCTCGCGCTGGACGTCGGCGAAGTTCCTGGCGCAAATCGGCAAGGAGACCGAGGTCTTCCTGCGCTTCTCGACCGTCGGCGGCGAGAAGGGGTCGGCCGACGCCGAGCGCGACCCGCGCGGCTTCGCGCTCAAACTCTACACCGAGGACGGCAACTACGACATCGTCGGCAACAACACTCCGATCTTCTTCATCCGCGACCCGCTGAAGTTCCCGGACTTCATCCACACCCAGAAGCGCAACCCCGCGACCAACCTCAAGGACGCGACGATGGTGTGGGACTTCGCCTCGCTGTCGCCGGAGGTGCTGCACCAGTTCACCATCCTGTTCAGCGACCGCGGCACGCCGCGCAGCTATCGCCACATGGACGGCTTCTCCAGCCACACCTTCAGCTGGATCAATGCGGGCGGTGAGCGAGTGTGGGTCAAGTACCACTTCAAGACCCGCCAGGGGATCGAGAACTTCACCGCCGACCAGGCGGCGAAGATGACCGGTATCGACCCCGACCACGCCACCCGCGACCTGTTCGCCTCGATCGAGGATGGCGATTTCCCGGCCTGGACGGTCTCGGTCCAGATCATGACCGAGGCGGAGGCCGAAGCCTTCCCGATCGATCCGTTCGACCTGACCAAGGTGTGGCCGCATGCCGGCCACCCGCTGATCGAGATCGGCGAGCTGGTGCTGAACCGCAACCCGCAGAATTACTTCGCCGAGGTCGAGCAGTCGGCCTTCAGCCCGGCCAATGTGGTGCCCGGCATCTCCTTCAGCCCGGACAAGATGCTGCAGGGGCGGCTGTTCGCCTATGGCGACGCGCATCGCTACCGCCTGGGCGGCAACCACGCCCTGCTGCCGGTGAACCGGCCGCACGCCACCACCGCCCAGAACTACCAGCGTGACGGCCAGATGCGGACCGACGACAACGGCAAGGGCGCGGTGCATTACGAGCCGAACAGCTTCGGCGGGCCGAAGCAGGACCCGGCGGCGGCCGAGCCGGCGCTGCCGCTGCGCGGCGCCGCCGACCGCTACGACCACCGCGTCGGCAATGACGATTACAGCCAGGCCGGGGACCTGTTCCGGCTGATGGATGACGGCGCCCGCACCCGGCTACTCGACAACATCGCCGGGTCGATGCGGACAGTGCCCGAGGCGATCCAGCGCCGCCAGATCGCGCATTTCGCCAAGGCCGATCCGGCCTATGGCGCTGGCGTGGCCGAGCGGCTGGGCCTGACGGTCGCGGCCGCGGCCTGATCCGACAGGACGGCGGCCGTTGCTCTGTGGGGCCGCCTGGACTGGCCCGTCATCCCGGGGAGTGGCAGCGATGCCGGCCCCGGGGTGACGGGTTTTTTCTTTGGGGGAATCAGGCGGGCGGCAGCAGCGTCTTCTCCATGAACACGCTGAGCGGGTCGGGGCCGTAGGCGCCGAACGGGCCGGTCTCGCGATAGCCGAAGCGGCGATACAGGCCGATCGCCTCGACCGACCGGATCCCGGTCTCCAGCCGCATCAGGCGGATGCCGTGGCCGATCGCATCCGCCTCGATCGCCTGCAGCAGCGCCCGTCCCAGGCCGGTGCCGCGCGCGCCGGCGATGACGAAGATCCGCTTCAGCTCGGCCGTGCCGTCACCGCCCGGCGCGTAGCCGCCGCAGCCCACCGCGCGGCCGGCGTCGCGGGCGACAAGGAAGCGGACCTCCAGCGCCAGCAGGGCGGCGATGCCGGGCCCCGGGCGGCTGTCTTCCGGGTAGCGGCCGGCCGAGCGTAGGTCGGCCTGCGCCAGCAGGTCCCGGATCTCGGCCTGGTCCGGGCTCTCCCGGCCGATGGTCGGTGTCATTCCTGATCTCCTTGGTTGGTTCGTCCGTGTGGCAAGCCGTCGCGGCGGCCCGGTCAACGCAGTCATGCAGGCCCAGGCGATCCGAGGCCGGCGCTGCCGTGGTATGTCCGACGAAATTCAAAGTCCCGTAGCCGAAGGTGGCAGATGCCCTTCGACGCTTCCCCGAAGCCCGTCGCGCCGGTCCGGCGCGGCGCCCTTCTCACTGCGCTCAGCCTGGGCCTGGTGGTGGTGCTGCTCGACGTCAGCATCGTCAATGTCGCGCTCGACCAGATCCGCGGCCTGATGGACGACGGCGTCGCCGGGCTGCAATGGGTGGTCAACGGCTACACCCTGGCCTTTGCCGGGCTGCTGCTGACCGGCGGCGCGCTGGGCGACCGCTTCGGCGCCCGGCGGCTCTATCTCGTCGGATTCGCCCTGTTCACTTTGGCGTCGCTGGGCTGCGGCCTGGCCCCGTCCGGCCCGGTGCTGATCGCGGCGCGGGTGGCGCAGGGGCTGGGGGCGGCGCTGCTGGTGCCCTGTTCGCTGACCCTGCTGACCCATGCCTATCACGATCCGCATGAGCGCGCGCGGGCGATCGGCATCTGGGGCGCGGTCGGCAGCATGGCGATGGTGGCCGGGCCGGTGGTCGGCGGGCTGCTGATCGCGCTGTTCGGCTGGCGCAGCATCTTCCTGGTCAACCTGCCGATCGGCCTGGTCGGGCTGTGGCTGACGCAGCGCTTCACCGTCGAGACCGAAGGCCGGCACAGCCGCGCCCTCGATCTTCCGGGCCAGATCCTGGCCATCGTCGGGCTGGTGGCGCTGACCGGCGCGATCATCGAAGGCGAACCGATGGGCTGGGCCAGCCCGGTCGTGCTGGGCGGGTTCGCCCTGTTCCTCACGGCCGGCGCCGCCTTCCTGTGGGTCGAGGCGCGCAGCCCGGCGCCGATGCTGCCGCTCGGCCTGTTCCGCCAGTCGACCTTCTCGGCCGCGTCCTTCATCGGCTTCCAGGTCAACATCGCCTTCTACGGCTCGCTGTTCCTGCTCAGCCTGTATTTCCAGGGGCCGCTCGGGATGTCGCCCCTGGTCACCGGCCTCGCCTTCGTGCCGATGACCGGGCTGACCGGGCTGATCAACATCGTCGCCGGGCGGATCGCGGCGCGCTGGGGCTCCCGGCTGCCGATCGTGACCGGCCTGGGCATCGGCACGGCCGGCTTCGCCGCCCTGGCGGTCGTGCTGACGCCGGCCTCGACCTATGGCGGCATCTGGTGGCCGCTGCTGGTCATCGGCTTCGGCATGGCGCTGGTGATACCGCCCCTGATCGCGGCAATGCTGGCGACGGTCGAACGCACCCGCGCCGGCGTCGCCTCCGGCGTGCTCAACGCGGTGCGCCAGACCGGCGGCGCGGTCGGCGTCGCCATGCTCGGGGCGATCAGCGGCGGCGGCGATTCCACCGCCGGCATGCGCGCGGCCATGCTGCTTTGCGCCGGCCTGCTGGCCCTTGCCATGATCGTCGGGCTGCTCGGCATCCGGCCGCCGCCCGGACCGCTGGCCGGGGGAGGACCGGAAGCCCTCCACTGACTGGTGCGGGCGGCGTCAGCCCTCGTCGCTCCACCATCGCTGGACCTGGCCGGCGGGGTCGATCCGGTACACATCCGGGTTGGTCAGCCCGGCCCAGGTGTCGAAGCCGCTGCGGCCGTCGAAGCTGTGCAGGATCAGCGCCAGCAGATTGCCATGGGTGACGACCGCCACCGGCCCGCCGGCATCGGCGGCCGCGGCATCGACGGCGGCGCGCCCTCGCGCCATCGCCTCGGCGCCGGATTCGCCGCCGGGCCAGCGCAGGCCGGGATCGGCGAAGGACTGGCGCAGGCGATCCCGCCAGTCCTCGGCGGGGTCGGCGGCCAGCACCCGCTCCGCCAATCGCTCGTCGATCCCGAGCGGCAGCCCGAGCCGCGCCGCCAGAGGAGCGGCGCTGTCGCGTGCACGGAGGAAGGGGCTGGAGACCACTCGTGCGATCGGCGTTGCGGCCAGACGGTCGCGCAGCCGCAGGGCCTGGGCGTGCCCTTCCTCGGTCAGCGGCGCCGCCGGCTCCTGCCCGGCCGCCCGGCAATGCCGGATCAGATAGATCCCGGATGTCATGGTCGCCGCTCCTCCCGCCTCCCATCCAGTGTAGCCCGCACCGCGCCCGCCACGGCGCCGCCATCTCTTCGCCGCAGGGCCGTGTTTCTCTCCATCCCTGCGCCCGGGCCGGGATCGTAATGGCCGCCGGATCGTTTCCGTCAGGGGCCGCTTCGGAGAGCCCTATGGTCAAGAGCAAGCCGCCGCTTCTCCGCGTGATCCAGGGCGGCCGGCAGGACGGTGACGCGGCGGCGGTCGACGCGCTGCTCGAGGCGCGGATCGAGACCCTGAAGCGGCGCCGGCCCGACCTGGCGGAGATCGACCTGACCAATGCCGACACGCTGGCCCCCGACGCCGTCCGCATGCTGTTCGCTCAGGTCCCCGGGGTGCCGGAGGCGGTGCAATGGCCGGTGGCGCTGGTCGAGGGAGAACGCAGCGCCGCCCTTGCCCTGCTGCGGGAGCGGATCGCGCGGCTGCAGCGGCAGCAGCCGGAGCAGGAGATCGACCCGGCCCGGCTCGACATCCTGCCGCGGGAGTTGCGCGACACCCTGCTGGCGCCACCGCTGGTGCAGACCGAGGATGGCTCGTTCCTGCTGTGGGATGACCCGTCTGCGTGACAGCGATGCGCCGATGGCCGGTCCCTGGCCGTCGTGACTCGTGCTAGGAACAAAGACCGAACGAATTCGAACGAGTCAACCGCATGCCCTTCGATGCATGTCCGGACCCTGGCACGCCGGCCCGGCGCGCCGCCCGGCTGACGGCCCTCAGCCTCGGCATCGTGGTGGTCCAGCTCGACGTCACCATCGTCAATGTCGCGCTCGACCAGATCCACGCGCTGATGCCGGGCGGCGTGGCCGGGCTGCAATGGGTGGTGAACGGTTACACCCTGGCCTTCGCCAGCCTGCTGCTGACCGGCGGCGCGCTGGGCGATCGCTTCGGCGCTCGGCGGCTGTACCTCGCCGGCTTCGCCCTGTTCACCCTGGCCTCCGCCGCCTGCGGCCTGGCGCCGTCCGGCACGGTGCTGATCGCGGCCCGGGTGGGGCAGGGGCTGGGCGCGGCGCTGCTGATGCCCTGTTCGTTGGCACTGCTGGCCCATGCCTATCACGACGCCGGCGAACGGATGCGGGCGATCGGCATCTGGGCCGGCGCCGGCGGCATGGCGATGGTGGCCGGGCCGGTTGTCGGCGGCGCCCTGGTGGCGCTGTTCGGCTGGCGCAGCATCTTCCTGGTCAACCTGCCGATCGGCGCGATCGGGATCTGGCTGACCCTGCGCTTCACCGTCGAGACCGAGGGCCGGCACAGCCGCGCCCTCGACATCCCCGGCCAGGTCCTGGCGGTGGTCGCGCTGGTGGCGCTGACCGGGTCGATCATCGAGGGCGCGCCGCTGGGCTGGACCCATCCGGCGGTGCTGGGCGGCCTGGCCCTGTTCCTGGTGGCCGGCGCCGGCTTCCTGGCGGTCGAGGCCCGAAGCCGGGTGCCGATGATGCCGCTCGGCCTTTTCCGCCACCCGGTGTTCTCGACCGTGTCGCTGATCGGCTTCCTGATGAATGCCGGCTTCTACGGCTCGACCTTCTTGCTCAGCCTCTACTTCCAGGGGCCGCTCGGCCTGTCGCCCTTCGTCACCGGCCTGGCCTTCGTGCCGATGACCGGGCTGATTGCGCTGATCAACGTCGTGGCCGGGCGGATCGCGGCGCAACGGGGCGCGCGGCTGCCGATGGTGTCGGGGCTGTGCCTGACCGTGGCCGGCTTCGGCGCGCTGGCCCTGGTGATGGGCCCGGCGACGGATTACGGCGCGATCTGGTGGACGCTGCTGATGATCGGCTGCGGCACGGCGCTGACGGTGCCGCCGATGACCGCGGCGCTGCTGGCCACGGTCGACCGCGCCCGCGCCGGCATCGCGTCGGGCGTGCTCAACGCGGTGCGCCAGACCGGTGGGGCCATCGGCGTCGCCGTGCTGGGCGCCATCGGCGGCGGCGGCGCCTCGATCGAAGGCATGCGGCTGGCGATGCTGCTCAGCGGCGGCGCGCTGCTGCTGGGCCTGGTCGCCGCGATCGTCTGGATCAGGCAGCCCGGCCAGTGATCGGCCGCGCCGGAGACCGCCGTCTCGGGCACCGGGTGCGACGCATCGCATCGGAACGATCGCCGGGGCCACCCGTTGGCCCCCCATGTCTCAGGAATCCAAGCCCGGCTCGGGCCACGCGCCGTTCGGCGCCTTCGCTCCGTCCCTTCCCCTTCGCCTGGTCGGTGCGGCCACGCGCGCTCTGCCGGAAAGCGAGTTCTGCCGCCGGGTCGCGGTGACGCTCCGGCCGCTCGGCATGATGGGCGGCGGCGCCATCGTCGACACCGAGATCCTCGGGTCCCGCATGCGGATCGACCTGTCGGACAATGTCTGCGAGAAGCGCGCGCTGTTCACGCCGCAATTCTTCGACACGGCCGAATTGCGGGCGCTGGCGGATGCCGCGACCGAGGATTTCGCCTTCGTCGACCTCGGGGCGAATGTCGGCCTCTACTCGCTGGCCGTCGCCAGGGCCGTGGGGCCGTCGGCCCGCATCCTGGCGGTCGAGCCGCAGCCCGACATCTTTCGCAGATTGTCGTTCAATCTCCACGTCAACGGCCTGACCGAAGTCCAGGCGGTGCGATGCGCGGTGTCCGACCACGGCGAGGAGACCGTGATGTTCGTGGATCGGGACAACAAGGGCGCCAGCAGCATCGTCGACTCCGGCGTCGATCGTCGCCCCAGGGTGGTCGTGCCCTGCAGGACGTTGGACACGCTGCTGGACGACGCCGGGATCCACCGGCCGGACGCCATCAAACTCGACATCGAAGGCGCCGAAGGCCGCGTTCTGACCCAGTTCTTCGGCGCCGCGGACGAGGACAGGTGGCCGCGGATGCTGATCGTCGAGACGCACCGCAACAAGACCTGCATCAAGCTGTGCCTGGCGCATGGCTATCGCCTGGCGCAGAAGACGCGGAGGAACGTGATTCTCCGGCGGCCGCGATAGCCGACCTCGGTCCGGCTAGGCCACGGCGCGGCGGCGGGCCGGGGATTTCTGCAGCCGGCGCAGCCCCGCCAGCAGGGTGACGGCCAGGCCCGCGCCCAGCACGATCCAGGCCGGGCGCGGGCCGAAGCCGAACATCAGGTTGGCGCGCAGCACCCGCATCGGGTCGATGCCGGTGAACAGCCCATACATCGCCGCCTCGCCGCCGGCCACCACCAGGGCGGCGACCACCGACAGCAGCACCAGCGACCACAGCGGCAGCGAGTCGCCGCGGCCGAAGCGGCGGTCCAGCACCCGCCATGCCAGTAGCCAGATGGTGAAGCCGGCCAGCATGGTCGGGATGGCGACATCGATCTTGGACTGCATCACCCCGTGGACCAGCCCCAGCACCACGATCGGGTAGATCAGCCGGTGCAGCCGCTGCCAGTTGCGGCCGCCCAGGCGCTTGATCATGGCGTCGGTCGAGGTGGCCAGCAGCGGCATCAGGCACAACAGCGCCACGAAGCCGATGGTGAGGTAGAGGCGCTTGACGATTTCCGACGCCACGAAACCCAGGTCGAAATGCTGGGTGACGATGTAGCCGGTGAGGTGGATCAGCACATAGGTGGCGGCGGCGACGCCGATCATGCGCCGCACCTGGATCAGCTGCGGCCAGCGCAGCACCCGCTTCAGCGGCGTCACCGCCAGGCCGATGACCAGCAGGTACAGCGTCCACAGCCCGATATTGCGCAGGAAGGTCTGCACCGGATCGGCGCCCAGGTCCCCGGCCAGCAGCCGCCCGCCATACCACAGGCCAGGCAGGAACAGCAGGGCGAAGACCACGGTCTTCAGCCAGGAAAAGCGGCCGCCGCGATCATGGAAAGGCCAACGCATCGGGTCCTCGGTGGGCTCGGTCGGGTCACGGCCACGCGGACAGAGATGCGCGGTCACTCCCTTATTCGCAAGCGCTGGCCGGGATGTTTCATGACATCGGGGTCATGTGAGCAGGGCTTCCCCCTTTCTGTCATTGCCGGGCTTGACCCGGCAATCCAGGGGCCACCAAGAGCCGCTCTGGCCGCCCCTGGATCCTCGGGTCAAGCCCGAGGATGACAGTTTGAAGGCGAGGATGCGGAACGGGATCAGGCGTCGGTGCTCGCTGCCTGCAGCCGTCCGATCACCGTTCCACCCACCGCCACCGTCGCCGCCACCACCTCGTGGTCGGAGATGGCTTGCCCCTCCGCGTCCACCGCCGCGATGGTCTCCGGCGCCTCGGCCTCGGCATTCCGGGTGAACAGCCAGTCCAGCTTGGCGAAGGGCGGCACGGGGGTGCCGTCCGGGCGGGTGCGCTGGGTCGGGCCGGGCGCGTTGCAGCGGCGCCAGTCGAAGCCGGCGTCGCGCAGCACCGCGAACAGCGGTTCGGCCCCAGTGGCGTCGAGCGGGCCCGGCGCTTCCGTCGTGTTGAAGTCACCGCCCAGCACCACCCCGGCGCCGGCCGGGACCAGCCGGTCGATCGCCGCCACCAGCCGCTCGGCCTGGCGGCCGCGGTCGACGGCGTCGCTGTGGCTTTCGAGATGGGCGGCCACCAGCCACAGCGGCCGCGGCGCATCCAGCCGGGCGGCCACCGCCATGCGCCCGCCCAGCCGGCGCTGGCTGCCGGTGCGGCCGGCGAACCAGGTGCCGCCGGCGTCCAGCGGGATGATCACCGGGTCGACCAGCCGGTGGCGGCTGAGGATGGCGTTGCCGTGCAGCCCGATGCGGTTGTCCTCGTCGGCATGCCATTCGCATTCGCGGGAATCGCCGAGGCCGAGCTCGACGAACTCCACGCCATAGGCCCAGCCCATGCCCAGCGCCTCGGCCAGGTCGCGCACCGTGTGCCGGTTGCCCGACCGGGCCATGCCGATGTCGGCCTCGGTCAGCAGCACCACATCGGCGCCGCGCAGCAGGGCGGCGGAGGGGGCGGCGTATTTCAGCCGCTCGGCGTTCCAGGCCGCCACGCGCAGCCGGCCGGGCAGGGGGGCGCTCTCATCCGGTCCCGGGCGGTGCTCCACGGCCGTCAGCGCCGGCACCTGGGCGGCGAAACGGTCATGCCAATCGTCCGGCGCCAGGGCGGCGTCGGCCAGCAGGATCGGGTCCGGGGCCGGCAGCACGCCGGCCCGCCTGGTGATGAGGTCCCGCATGATCCGGATCAGGCCGCCAGCGCCCGCTGGTTGCACAGCGCGGCGAGGCGCCGGGCGCGGGCCAGGCTCTCGGCCAGCTCGCCCTCGTAGCGGTCGGCGTTGAGCTCCAGGATCATGGTGGTGCCGGGCTGGAAGCGCAGCTCGGCGAAGATCTCCTCCCAGGGGATGTCGCCCCAGCCCAGCGGCAGGTGCAGGTCGCCGATGCCCAGCGCCACTGCCTCGGACGGCTCGTAGAACTTCGTCATGCTGTACGGCCGGCCGAAGCTGTCATGGACATGCAGGTGGCCGGTGGCCGAAGCCATGCTGCGGATCTGGCCGCGCCAGTCCAGGCCGCGGCGGGTGCATTCGATATAGGCGTGGCTGAAGTCGATCAGGGTGCACAAATTGGGGTGGTCGACGGCGCGTACCGTCTCCGCCACCTCGGCCGGGGTCTGGCGGTATTCGTGGTCGCCCATGGCGAAGATGTTCTCGAAGGCCAGGCGCACCCCGTAGCCGCGGGCGGTGTCGGCCAGCTCGGCCAGGGCCTGGCGCTCCAAATCGTCCAGCCGATCACGGCCGGCCTGGTCGGCCATCGGCGCCTGGCCGGCATGGTGCACCAGCACGGTGGCGCCGACCTGGTCGCACAGCTCCAGCATCGACCGCACCACCGCCTTCTGCAGGTCGAGATGCCGCTCGTCCATGAAGTTGGAGACGATCTGGCCATGCACGGTGTAGCGCAGGTCGTGGCGGCGGCAGATCTGCTCCAGCCGGTGCACCCGGTCGGGCAGCAGCCGGCCGCCGGCGATCAGGTCCTCGCCGTAGAGCGACAGCTCGGCCGCGTCGGCGCCGATCTCGTTCAGCTTGCCCAGGGCGGCGTCCAGCCGCGACAGGTCGCCCTTGCCGCTGACGCCGGTGGAGAAGCCGATGGCGGTGATGATGTCGGTCATGGTGGTCTCTCGCTCGGACGTTCTGGCGGTTCAGGCGGCGGTGGCGATGGCGGCGCGGCGGTCGGCCGACGGCTCGGCGTCGAGGCGCAGGCCGCTGGTCAGGTCGAAGAAGTGCAGCTGCGATGCCGGCAGGCGCAGGCCCACCGGCTGGCCCGGCGTATACTCCGCCTCGGCCCCGGTGGCGACGGCGAAGGACAGTCCGTCGATATCGGTGTGGACGACGCGGCCGGCCCCCAGCTCCTCGATGAAATCGACGGTGGCGACCAGCGCCTCGGGCACGTCGACCGGCACCAGCTCCACCGCCTCGGGCCGGATGCCCAGCGCGGCCGAGCGCTCAACGAAATCGCGGCCGGCAGCCGGGTCGATCGCGATATCCTTGTTGCTGTCGAAGCGGAACAGGCCGGGTTCGACGATGCGGCCCTCGATGAAGTTCATCGCCGGCGATCCGATGAAGCTGCCGACGAAGCGGGTGCGCGGGCGGTTGTAGATCTCGGCCGGGCGGCCGATCTGCTCGACCACGCCCTTGTTCATCACGATCAGCATGTCGGCCAGCGTCATCGCCTCGACCTGGTCGTGGGTGACGAACACCGAGGTGGCGCCCAGGCGGCGGTGCAGGCGGCGGATCTCGACCCGCATCTGTACCCGCAGCTTGGCATCCAGGTTGGACAGCGGCTCGTCGAACAGGAACACCTCCGGCTCGCGCACGATGGCGCGGCCCATGGCGACGCGTTGGCGCTGGCCGCCGGACAGGTGGGCCGGCTTGCGGTCGAGGAAGTCCTCCAGCCCCACCAGCTTCGCCACCTCGCGCACCTTGGCCAGGCGTTCGGCCTTCGGCACCCCGGCCACCTTCAGCGCATAGCCCATGTTCTGGGCCACGGTCATGTGCGGGTACAGGGCGTAGTTCTGGAACACCATGGCGCAGCCGCGCTCGCGCGGCTCCAGCTGGTTCACCACCCGGCCGCCGATGGCGATCTCGCCGGACGAGATCTCCTCCAGCCCGGCGATCATGCGCAAGAGGGTGGACTTGCCGCAGCCGGAGGGCCCGAGGATCACGGCGAAGGTGCCGGAGGGCAGGTCGAGGTCGACGCCATGCACCACCGGGGTCTTGCCGTAGCTCTTGCGGACGTCGCGGATGGCGATGTGGGCCATGGCAGGTCTCCTCACTTCTCGGTGGCGATCAGGCCGCGCACGAACCAGCGCTGCATCAGCGCGACCACCAGCAGCGGCGGCGCCATGACGATCAGGGTGCCGGCCATCACCACATGCCATTCCGGCAGCCCGCCGGTGACCGGGGGGATCAGGCGCTTCAGCTCGACCGCCGCGGTGCCGAAGGCCGGGTCGGTGGTGACCAGCAGCGGCCACAGGTACTGGTTCCAGCTGTAGACGAACAGGATCGCGGCCAGCGCCAGCATGTTGGTGCGCGACAGCGGCATCAGGATCTCGGCGAAGAACCGCATCGCCCCGGCGCCGTCCATCTTCGAGGCTTCCAGCAGCTCGTCCGGCACGGTCAGGAAGAACTGGCGGTACAGGAAGGTGCCGGTGGCCGTCGCCACCAGCGGCAGGATCAGGCCGGGGTAGGAGTTCAGCAGGTTCCACTCCAGGCTGACCTGGATGCCGGTGACCCAGGCGATCAGGGTCGACAGGCCGGTGGCGTCGAGGATGCTCTGGAACGGCGCCAGCACGTTGGCGGCCACCGCATAGGTCGGCACGATGCGGACCTCCAGCGGCAGCATCAGGGTGGTGAAGATCAGCCAGAAGGCCAGCATCCGGGCGCGGTAGCGGAAGAACACGATGGAGAAGGCGGTCAGCGCCGCCAGGGCGATCTTGCCGGCGGTGACGCCGACCGAGACGATCAGGCTGTTGATCAACGACCGGCCGAAATCGCCGCGGCCCCAGGCCTCGGCCAGGTTGTCGAGCAGATGGGTGCCGGGGATCAGGCTCATCGGCACCTGATTCACGTCCCGCAAATCCTTGGTCGCGGCCACCACCACGATGACGAAGGGCAGCAGCACCAGCAGCAGGCCGGCGATCAGGATCAGGTGGGTGACCGCGTTCAGGATGGGGGTGCGTTCGATCATCGCCGCCTCCGTCAGCCGTAATGCACGCGCCGTTCGACCCAGCGGAACTGGACGAAGGTCAGGCCCATGACCAACAGCATCAGCACGATGCTCTGGGCGGCGGCGCCGGAGTAGTCGAGGCCTTTGAAGCCGTCGAAATAGATCTTGTAGACCATGACCTCGGTGCCCTTGGCCGGGCCGCCCTGGGTCATGATGTCGACGATGCCGAAGCTGTCGGTGAAGCTGCCGGTGAGGTTGATCACCATCAGGAAGAACAGGGTCGGGGCGATCAGCGGCAGCTGGATGTCGACCATGCGGCGCAGGGCGCCCGACCCGTCCATGGCGCTGGCCTCGATCAGGCTCTTTGGGATCGACTGCAGGCCGGCCAGGAAGAAGATGAAGTTGTAGCCGATCCAGATCCAGGCATGGCACAGCACCACCATGATCAACGCCTGGGGACCGTTCAGCAGCGGGTCCCACAGCCCGGGCCACAGCGCGTTCAGCGCGCCGATCATCCCGCTGTCGGGCGAGAAGATGAAGCGGAAGGCGACGGCGGCGGCCGGGGCCGCGATGGCATAGGGCCACACGAAGATCGAGCGGTAGGCGCGGAAGCCGCGCAGCTGGCGGTCGACGAACAGCGCCAGCAGCAGGGCGCCGCCCATGGCGATGCCGGTGGCCAGCACGGCGTAGGCGAAGCTGACGCCGATCGAGTTCCAATAGGCGCCGTCGCTGAAGATGGCCTCGAAATTCCCCAGCCCGACCCACTGGTTGCCGCCGCCCCAGGGCTGCTCCAGCGTGAAGGCCCAGTACAGCGCCTGGGCGGTGGGCCAGTAGAAGAACAGGAACACCAGCAGCAGCTGCGGCGCGATCAGCAGCCAGGCCAGGCCCCGATTCCTGAAGAAGGCACGTTTTTCCATCGGATCCGATCTGGAGGCTTGGCAGCGGGGCATTCGCCCTGGCTGTCATCCCCGCGGAAGCGGGGATCTCTTCGGCGACTATCGGGAAGAGAACCCGGGTCTGCGGTGCAGCACTGCCGTGCCGCACGGCGCCCGGGATGACGACCCGGAGAATGGGCCTTAGAGCAGCTGCTTGCCGTTGTAGGTCTTCTCGAAGCGGCGCAGCACCGCGTTGCCGCGCTCCACCGCCTGGTCGAGGCCTTCCTGGACCGAGACCTTGCCGGCGATGATCGCCTGCAGCGCGTCCTGCACCTCCTTGCGGACCTGCACGTAGCCGCCGAGGCGGATGCCACGCGAGACCGGGGTGGTCGGGGTGAAGGTCAAGCTTTCGATCGCCACTTCGCGGCCCTTGTAGGGCGCCTTGTCGTAGAAGCCGGCCGCCTTCATCGCCTGGAAGCCGGAATTGGTCACCGGGATGTAGCCGGTGACGGTCGACCACCACTCCACCGAGGAGGGCTGGGCGAGGAAGTTCAGGAACGCCGCGGCGCCCTTGTATTCACCCTCGGACTTGCCGGCGAGGACCCACAGCGAGGCGCCGCCGACCAGGGAGTTCTTGCGCTCGGTGCCGGCCCAGACCGGCAGCTTGGCCACGTCCCAATGCATGTCGGGCTTGGCCAGCTTGCCGATGGTGCCGTGGTCGCCGACCGAGGTCTGGATCATCTGGCAGGCGCCCGAGGAGAAGCTGTCGACGACGTCCTGGGTGTCCTGCACGCCGCCCTTGGCCTTCAGGACGAAGATGCCTTCGTCGTACATCTTCTTGATAAAGGTGACCTGGTCGACGAACTTGGTCTTGTTGAACACCAGCTCGGCGTCCAGCCCGTCATAGCCGTTGTTCTTGCTGGCGATCGGCTGGTTGTGGATGGCCGAGAACTGCTCGAGGTTGGTCCAGGGGTCGAAGTTGAAGGCGAAGGGGCAGTCGTAGCCGGCGGCCTTCAGCTGGCGCGACGCCTGCTCGACGTCCTCCCAGGTCTCCGGCGCCTTGTCGCGGCCGATCTTGGCGAAGGCGTCCTTGTTCCAGTAGAACAGCGCCGTCGAGGAGTTGAAGGGGAACGACATCAGCTCGCCCTTCGACGTCGCATAATAGTTCGCGATGCCGCCGAAATAGTCGTCCCACTTGATGGCGTAGCCGTTGTCGGCCATCAGCTTGCGGGCCGGGACGAAGGCGCCCGACAGCATCAGGTCCAGCGTGCCGGCGTCGAACACCTGCACCACGGTCGGCTGCTTCTGGGCGCGGTAGGCGGCGATGGCGTTCTGCACCGTGTTCGGGTAGCCGCCCTGGCCGACGCAGACCGCCTGGTAGTCGGGCTGGCTGTCGTTGAAGCGCTTGCAGGTCTCCTGCACCCGCTGCTCCAGGTCGCCGGTCAGCCCGTACCAGAATTCGAATTTGGTGCGCTCGGCCTGGGCCGGCTGCGCAAACACCGCGGCGGCAGCCAGCGCGAACGCGGCCGCCGACAGCTTGGTCACGACGGTCATCCTGATCTCCCCTGTGGTCGCCGTGCATGTCCGCGACGATGGCGACGGGGGCGATCCCTACGCGGGGATGATGACGGTTCGATTTAACATCGGTATCGCCTGGATGACATCTGGCAGCCGGGTGGGCGCAGACAAATTCTGCTGTCCGAGCAAGGGATTAGACAATGGGCCGATAGGTCGGTGCCGGTCGTGGTCCTAGCGTTGCGCCGGGCGGCCGCGGCCGATCAGGATGTTTCCCACCAGCGACAGCACGGCGCCCATCACCAGGAAGACGCCGAAGATGACGGCGAACAGGCCGGGCAGGAACCAGCGGCCGGCGAAGCCGTCGACCGCCGCGTCGCTCGGGTCGGCAGGGTCGTAGGCCACCGCCAGATGGTCGCCGCGGGCGAAGCTGGTGCTCCTCACCGGGCTGCGGAACTGCATCGTGGTGCCCTGGCTGGTGGTGAATTCCACCTCCGGCCCGTTGTCGAAGCCGATGATGACGCCGTCGGCCTGCGCCTGCCGGTTGCTGCGCAGTTCCAGCAGGCCCAGCACGCCGGCCCCGATCAGCCCGAGCAGCCCCAGCCCCAGGAACACCAGGCCGACGATCGGCAAAGCCCGCACCCCGGTCACCCGCGCCATGGCCATGGCCCTCCCCCCGACCGGGCCAGCGGCTGCCAGCAACGCCGAGGCCCCACCTGCCAGGATCGGGATCGCGGGGCCGGATGACAATCCCCTAAGATCCGGGAGGTCGGCAGGCGTCCGGAACGCAAACGGCCCTGCCAGGGACAGGGCCGTTTGTGGCGTCCGGTCGGACCGATGTGGTCAGACGAACTGGACGGTGACGATCTCGTAGCTCTTGGAGCCGCCGGGCGTGGTCACCTCGACCTGGTCACCCTCGGACTTGCCGATCAGCGACCGCGCCAGGGGCGCCGTGATCGAAAGCCGGCCTTCCTTGATGTCGGACTCGTCCTGTCCGACGATCTGGTAGGTGATCTCTTCCTCGGTGTCCTCGTCGGCCAGGGTCACGGTGGCGCCGAACTTGACGGTGTCGCCGGACAGCTTGGACGTGTCGATGATCTCGGCCCGGCTGATCCGGTCCTCGAGTTCCATCACCCGGCCTTCGATGAAGCTCTGGCGCTCCCGCGCCGCGTGGTATTCCGCGTTCTCGGACAGGTCACCATGCTCGCGCGCCTCGGCGATCGCCTTGATCACCTCGGGTCGTGCCACGCTCTTCAGATGCTTCAATTCTTCCTGCAGGCGGTTGAACCCCCCCGCGGTCATCGGCACCTTTTCCATCGTGCTCCAGTCCCAAAAAGCCAATAAACATTACAGCCGGCGTCACGGACGCCGGTCCATCAGACCTGCTCGTATCCCTGCCCCCGGTGCTACCGCGCCGAACCTAGGTAGGATTGCAGCGGGGCGACTTCAAGCGCCCCGGCCTTCAGCGCGGCGATCGCCTCCACAGTCGCGCGCGCCCCGGCCACGGTCGTCGAGTAGGGAATGTTATTGACCAGCGCGGCGCGGCGCAAGCCGAAGCTGTCCCGCACGGTCTGGGCGCCGTCGGTGGTGTTGAACACCAGCTGCACCTCGCCGTTCAGGATGGCGTCGACGATGTGCGGCTGGCCCTCCATCACCTTGTTGATGCGCCGGACCTTGAGGCCGCCCTGCTCCAGCGCCGTGGCGGTGCCGCTCGACGCCAGGATCTCGAAGCCCAGCTCGGCGATGCGCCGGGCGATGGCGACGATCGCCGCCTTGTCGCGGTCTTTGACCGAGATGAAGACGGTGCCGGCCAGCGGCACCTTCTGGTTGGCGCCCAGCTGGCTCTTGGCGAAGGCGCGGCCGAAGTCGCGGTCCAGGCCCATGACCTCACCGGTCGACTTCATCTCCGGCCCCAGGATCACGTCGACGCCGGGGAAGCGGTTGAACGGGAACACCGCTTCCTTCACCGCGGTGTAGGGCGGGTTCGGGCCGCGCAGGGTGAAGTCGGCCAGCTTCTCGCCGGCCATCACCCGGGCCGCGATCTTGGCGATCGGCGTGCCGGTCGCCTTGGCCACGAAGGGCACGGTGCGGCTGGCGCGCGGGTTGACCTCGATGACGTAGACCTCGTTGTCCTTGACCGCGAACTGGGTGTTCATCAGGCCGATGACGCCGAGCGCGTCGGCCAGCACCTTGGTCTGGCGCTCGATCTCGCGCACCACGAAGGCGGGCAGGGAATAGGGCGGCAGGGCGCAGGCGCTGTCGCCGGAATGGATCCCGGCCTCCTCGATATGCTCCATGATGCCGGCGACATAGACCTCGGTGCCGTCGCGCACCGCGTCGACATCGACCTCGATCGCGTCCTGCAGGTAGCGGTCGACCAGCACCGGGTTGCGGCCGGAGACCTTGACCGCGGTGGTGATGTAGCGGCGGAAGCCCTGCAGGTCGTGGACGATCTCCATGCCCCGGCCGCCCAGCACGTAGGACGGGCGCATCAGGCAGGGGAAGCCGATCTCCTGGGCGATCGCCTCGGCCTCCTCGACCGACCGGGCGATGCCGCTCTGCGGCTGGCGCAGGCCCAGCTGGTCCAGCAGGTCGCGGAAGCGCTCGCGGTCTTCGGCCAGGTCGATCGCATCCTTCGGCGTGCCCAGGATCGGGATGCCGGCGGCGGTCAGGTCATGCGCCAGCTTCAGCGGCGTCTGGCCGCCGAACTGGACGATCACGCCCTTGACCGTGCCGCGGCGCTGCTCGACCCGGATCAGCTCGATCACGTCCTCGGCGGTCAGCGGCTCGAAATACAGCCGGTCCGAGGTGTCGTAGTCGGTCGACACCGTCTCCGGGTTGCAGTTGACCATGATGGTCTCGTAGCCGGCCTCCTTCAGCGCATAGGCGGCGTGGACGCAGCAATAGTCGAACTCGATGCCCTGGCCGATCCGGTTCGGACCGCCGCCGAGGATGACGATCTTCTCGCGGCCGGTCGGGTCGGATTCGCACTCGCCGGCGTCGAAGCCGGCCTCATGCGTCGAATACATGTAGGGGGTGGCCGAGGCGAACTCGCCGGCGCAGGTGTCGATCCGCTTGTAGACCGGCACCACGCCCAGGCCGCGGCGGGCGGCGCTGGCCTCGGCCTCGCTGACATCCGCCAGCTTGGCCAGCCGGGCGTCGGAGAAGCCCTGCCGCTTCAACCGGGCGAAGCCCTGGGCGTCCTCGGGCAGGCCATAGCGCCGGACCTCCTCTTCCGCCGCGACGATCTTCTCGATCTCGCGCAGGAACCAGGGGTCGAACTTGCAGGCGGCGCGGATCTCCTCGACTCCGAGGCCGAGGCGCATGGCCTGGGCGATCACCAGCAGCCGGTCATGGGTCGGGCGCGACAGGGCGGCGCGCACCACCTGCAGGTCCGGCGCGTCCATGGTGACGCCGGGGATCTCGATCTCGTCCAGCCCGGTCAGCCCGGTCTCCATCGACCGCAGCGCCTTCTGCAGCGCCTCGGCGAAGTTGCGGCCGATCGACATCGCCTCGCCCACCGACTTCATGCTGGTGGTCAGGGTCGGCTCGGCGCCCGGGAACTTCTCGAAGGTGAAGCGCGGCATCTTGACGACGACATAGTCGATCGTCGGTTCGAAGCTGGCCGGCGTCACCTGGGTGATGTCGTTGACCAGCTCGTCCAGGGTGTAGCCGACCGCCAGCTTGGCCGCGACCTTGGCGATCGGGAAGCCGGTCGCCTTCGACGCCAGGGCCGAGGACCGGCTGACCCGCGGGTTCATCTCGATCACGACCATGCGGCCGGTCTCGGGGTCGACCGCGAACTGCACGTTCGACCCGCCGGTGTCGACGCCGATCGCGCGCAGCACCGCGATCGAGGCGTCGCGCATCAGCTGGTATTCCTTGTCCGACAGGGTCAGCGCCGGCGCGACGGTGACGCTGTCGCCGGTGTGGATGCCCATCGGATCGATGTTCTCGATCGAGCAGATGATGATGCAGTTGTCCGCGCGGTCGCGGACCACCTCCATCTCATACTCCTTCCAACCCAGGACCGATTCCTCGATCAGCACCTCGCGGGTCGGGCTGGCGGCGAGGCCGGAGCGCACGATCTCCTCGAACTCGACCCGGTTGTAGGCGATGCCGCCGCCGGTGCCGCCCAGGGTGAAGGACGGGCGGATGATCGCCGGCAGCCCGACCTCGGGCAGCGCGTCGATCGCCTCGGACAGCGAATGGACCACCACGCTCTTCGGCGATTCCAGGCCGATCGCCTCCATGGTCTCGCGGAACTTGGCGCGGTCCTCGGCCTTCTCGATGCTGTCGCGCTTGGCTCCGATCAGCTCGATCCCCAGCCGCTCCAGCGTGCCGTCATCGGCCAGCGCCATGGCGGTGTTCAGCGCGGTCTGCCCGCCCATGGTCGGCAGCAGCGCGTCCGGCCGCTCGGCCTCGAGGATGCGGGTGACGAATTCCGGGGTGATCGGCTCGATATAGGTCGCGTCCGCCAGCTCCGGATCGGTCATGATCGTCGCCGGGTTGGAATTGACCAGGATGACGCGGTAGCCTTCCTGCTTCAGCGCCTTGCAGGCCTGGGCCCCGGAATAGTCGAATTCGCAGGCCTGGCCGATGACGATCGGTCCGGCGCCGATGATGCAGATCGAGCGGATGTCGGTGCGCTTGGGCATGGGGGCGGCCTGCAAGGTACGGAGGGGCACGCTCCAGAAGGAGCGCGCTCTTATAAGGAAGGATCGCGCCCGGGGAAAGCCCTGGGGGTGGTGGGGTGGCGCAGGGCAGGGGCGACCGCACGTCATCTACCACGATCCGCCCCCCTGGCGAAGCCGGGTCGCCGGGACCATTTCCACCGGGACTCAGTGGGAGGGCAGGCATGGCAGTACCGGCGCAGGCGGCGCTCGGCGGCATCAAGGGGGCCATCGAGCGGGAAGAGCGGGCAGGCCTGTCCTACGTCTTCTACGGCCGCGTGCTGGTCCTGGCGCTGCTGGCGATCTACACCGTGCTGTCGGTGCCCGCCACCCGGTCCGTGGTCTATCTCGGGGTCATGGCCGTCTTCCTGGTGCTGGGCCTGATCCCCTATCTGCTGCAGCGCCGCCGCCGCATCGGCGTGATGGGCGTCGGCGCCTTCCTGGTGGCCGACGCGCTGCTGCTGACCGTGCTGATGGTGGCGCCGAACCCGCTGTTCGGTGCCGACCTGCCGGTGCAGTTCACCCAGCGGCTGCCCAATTTCCTGTTCCTGCTGCTGTTCCTGTGCGGCGTGGCGCTGAGCTATTCGCCGAAGCTGGTGCTGCTGGTGGGCGCCGGGCTGGCGGGGGCCTGGTCGCTCGGCTTCCTGTGGCTGGCGACGCGGTCCGACACCATCCTGTTTCGCGCCTCCGACGTGGTCGACATGAGCGTGCGAACCGATGTGGAGCGCGCCACCCGGTCGCTCGACCCGCATGCGGTCAATGTGACGCTGTGGATGATCCAGACCGTCATCCTGGTGCTGGTCACGCTGGTGCTGGCGCTGTCGGTGTGGCGGTCGCGGCGGCTGGTCGGGCGGGTGGCGCGGACCGAGGCGGCGAAGATGGCGCTGTCGCGCTACTTCTCGCCCAATCTGGTCAGCCGGCTCGCCAGCTCCGCCACCCCGATCGGCGAGATCCAGCGCCAGCCGGCGGTGATCCTGTTCGTCGACATCGTCGGCTTCTCCGGCCAGGCCGAGGGCCTGGCGCCGGAGCGGGTGGTGGCGCTGCTGCGCAGCTTCCACCGCCGCATGGCCGAGCAGGTCTTCGCCCATGACGGCACCATCGACAAATATATCGGCGACTGCGTCATGGCGACCTTCGGCACGCCGCAATCGGGGCCGCGCGACGCCTCCAACGCGCTGCGCTGCGCCCGGGCGATGTGCGCCGACCTGGTGCGGTGGAACGCCAAGCGGGCCGCGCGGGGCGCCCAGCCGATGGCGGTCGGCATCGGCCTGCATTACGGCCCGGTGGTGATGGGCAATATCGGCGACGAGCGCCGGCTGGAATTCGGCGTGGTCGGCGACACCGTCAACGTCGCCAGCCGGCTGGAGCGGCTGAGCCGCCGCCTCGAGACCCAGGTCGTGGCCAGCGACGCCGCCGTGATCCAGGCCGGCCGCGAGGGCTGCCCGCGCGAGGTGCTGGGGGCTTTCGATCCCGCCGGGCGGACCGAGATCCGCGGCCGGCAGGAATCGCTGGCGATCTGGACCCTGGCGCCGGCCGGCGCGGCGCGCCAGGATCAGGTCGCGGTGGCGGAGTGAGGCGGCCGGCGGGGGAGCAGCAGAGATGAGCAGCATCGACGGGTCCGGCCTGCGCCGCCGGCCGGCGGGAGAGACCACCGTGGCCCTGCCGTCGGGCGCCGCCATGCCGATCCTGGGGCAGGGCAGCTGGGGCATGGGCGAGGACCGGCGCGAGGCCGACGAGGAGGCGGCGGCGCTGGCTGCCGGACTCGATCTCGGCCTCAGCCTGATCGACACCGCCGAGATGTATGGCGAGGGCGGCGCCGAGCAGGTGGTGGGCGCGGCGATCCGCGGCCGGCGCGACGGGGTGTTCCTGGTCAGCAAGGTCTATCCCCACAATGCCGGCCGTGCCGCCGCGGTCGCCGCCTGCGAGCGCAGTCTGCGCCGGCTCGGCACCGACCGGATCGACCTCTACCTCCTCCACTGGCAGGGTTCGGCGCCCTATGCCGAGACCATCGAGGCGTTCGAGCAGCTGCGGGCCGCCGGCAAGGTGGTGGATTGGGGCGTCAGCAATTTCGACCTCGACGACCTCGAGGATTGGGGCCGCGAGGATGAGGGCCGCACCGCGACCGACCAGGTCTGCTACAGCCTGGGCGCGCGCGGCATCGAATGGGATCTCCTGCCCTGGTGCCAGGACCGCGGCCTGCCGGTGATGGCCTATTCGCCACTCGGCCAGGGCCGGCTGCTCGACGACCCCGGTCTCGGTGGCGTCGCCCGAAGGCACGGGGTGGCGCCGGCGACGGTGGCGCTGGCCTGGCTGCTGACCCGGCAGGGCGTGGTGGCGATCCCGAAATCGAGCCGGATCGACCGGCTGCGCGAGCATCGCCAGGCGCTCGACCTCGTGCTCGACGAGGCCGACCTCGCGGCCCTCGACCGCGCCTTCCCGCCGCCGCGGCGCAAGCTCCCCCTCGCCATTCTCTGAAGCCTGGGCCGACCGATCCTCGCGCCGACCGGCCTCGCAACGGCTGACGGCCGGCTGCATGGGTTTGTGTCGGATGTCATGGCAGCGGTCGTGAATCGACGGATTTTGCGGCTGTGCTGAAGGGATTTTTCCAGGAAAATGGGCTCTGGGCCAATGAGTTCCGGCGTTATACCTAGCTTTTGTAGTGAATATAGATTTTGTCAGCTTTGTGGTAATTTCAAGTCAAGAACCGGATCGAACGAAGGTTCCCTTGAATACTGACTGAACTCTTGGATGATTTTTCAGATTCTCTTTGTCCTCGCGACGGAATGGCGTCGGTGCTTCGTGTGGGTTGCAGGTCCGCATGACACCAACAGGTCTGGCCGGACGCTTATGAAAGAGGATCGATCGCCATGTTGTCCCGTATGAAGCGCGTTCTTGTCGCCGCTTCGGCGGCTTTGCTTCTCGCCGGTGCTTCCGGCGCTGCTTTCGCCCAGGATCGGGCGCCCGCGCCGGTGACGCCGCTGGTCTGGCACGGCCAGGGCACCACGACTCTCGATACCAAGGTGGATTGGCGCCGGGATCGCGATCGCCGCGACTGGGGTCACGACCGCCGGGGCTGGCGCGGCGACCACCACGACAATTGGCGGCGCAACCAGTGGCGCGATCATCGCGACTGGCGCCGCGACCGCCATGACTGGCGCCGTGACCGCTACTGGCGCAACCACCATCGCGGATGGGGCTGGTACTGACCGTCTGATGCCAGTCTGACCTGAAGGGGCCGGCGCATGGCGCCGGCCCTCCTCTCCCGGTTCACATCCGCATCGGCTCCGGCAGGGGCGGCGGTTCGGCCGGGCCGCTCGGCGGCACTTCCGGTGGCGGTTGCCCCGGACCGTCGGGCGGGGTGTCCGGCCTCGGGTTTGGCATCGGCGGCTTGGTCGGATCATCCGGCGGTGGCTTGGGGACACTCATCACCGCGTCGTCCTCGGGCATGATGTTCATGTCGCGTGATGCTCCTGACGCTTGCGGGTCGCTGCGGCCTTCTTGGCCGAGGCGCTGCGTGCCGCCGCCGGGCGCGCGGCAGCCGCCTTGCCGCCGGCCTTGCCACCTTTCTTCGCCGCGGCGTTGGTGTCGGGCTTGCCGCGGCCGGAGCCGCTCTTGTTGCCGCCACCGCTGTCCTTGTTGACCGTCGCCCAGGCCCGGCGCTCGGCCTCCGTCTCGGAAACGCCGCGGGCCTCGTAGCCCTCCTCGATGTGTTCGGCCTTGCGCTTCTGCTTGTCGGTGTAGGCCGATTTGTCACCCTTCGGCATGGCTTGCCTCCTGTGCGGGGTTGCCGTCCGTCCGGCGGATCCGGAATGGCGGCCTCATCCCATCAATCGGACCGGCCTCGGGCTGGTTCCGGGAACGGGGCGGCGAAGCAGGCCGTTTCCCATGCAGCGCCTCCGACCCCGGGGTGCGCTTGCCCGACCGGTCACCTCGCCCCTCTGTGATCGGATCGGTGTCCAGAGGGCGCCTCACGCGACCTCGAAAGGAATGAATCTTGAACAGCCTTCTGAAAGCGGCGCGCATCGCCGCCACCCTCTCCGCCGTCCTGATGTCATCCGGCATCGCCGCGCTGGCGGCAGCACCGGCACAGGCCGCCCCGTCGGCACCCCAGATCGACCGTCCCGCCTCCATCCTGCTGGTCGACAGCAGGGATCACAGGCGTCCGTTCGTGGCTGGCCGCTACAACAACCATCGCCAGGACCAGCATCGTTGGCGGAACCACGACAACCACAACCGCAACTGGGGGCGCCACGACCGGCACCACAACAACACCAACAATTGGCGCCGCACCCAGCATTGGCATTGAGGTCGCGGCCTGACTCGCCTCCCGATCCTATCTCTGTTGCGACCGGTTCCGCGGAACCGGTCGCCGGGCGGGGCCGTTGCTTTCATGAGACCCCACCATCATGGAGAGCAACCATGCAGACCCAGACGGCGCGTGATCTCAGCAGCCGCGAAACCGAACGGCTGATCGCCAGCGACAAGGTCGAAAGCACCCCGGTGCGGCGACCGAACGGCGACAAGATCGGCACCATCCAGCGGGTGATGATCGACAAGCGGACCGGCCGGGTCGGCTATGCCGTGATGACCTTCGGCGGCTTCCTCGGCATCGGCAGCGACCACTACGCGTTGCCCTGGTCGATGCTGACCTACAATGAAGGCCTCGACGCCTACGAGCTCGACATCAGCGAGGACCAGTTGCGCGGCGCCCCGGCCCATGCCGCCCGCGACCGCTTCGACTGGGACGACCGGCAATGGGCGCAGCAGGTGCACGACTACTACCGCGTGCCGCCTTACTGGATGTGAGTGCGCTGCAGGTCAGAGAATCGGGGCGGCCTTCGGGCCGCCCTTTTTCGTGGCCGGGATCGGGATGGCCGATCAGACCACCCACCAGATCAGGACGATGGCGAACACGACGGCGGCGGCCGTCAGCGACAGGCCGAGCACGCGGCGCATATGGCCGCTGGTCTCGCCCTGGCGGGCCTCGGTGGTGTTGATCGTCGGCGGGTGGTCGTCCGGCACTGTCGCCTCCTCGCTGCGATGGTCGATCGGCGTATTGCGATCGGCTCTCGTGAAGGCAACGGCAGGCGGAAGCGCACGGTTCCGCGACGGGCGCTATCCGGCGGGCGGCGGGTCGACCGGATGTGGCGTGGTCAGGGCGGTCAGCACATGGTCGCGCCAGGCGCCGCCGATGAACAGGTAGTCCTTGGCGTAGCCCTCGCGGACGAAGCCCAGCCGCGCCAGCAGGGCGGCGCTGCGGGTGTTCTCCGGCAGGTGGTTGGCCATCAGCCGGTGCAGGCCCAGGGGCCCGAAGGCATAGGGGATTGCCAGGCCCAGCGCCTCGCGCATCAGCCCCTGGCCCTGCTGCGCGGCGGCGAGGTGATAGCCCAGCGTCGCCGCCTGGAACGGGCCGCGCATCAGCATGTTCAGGTTCAGCTGCCCGACGACCCCGGCCTGGGGCTGGCCGGGCAGGCGCAGTACCATACGCACCGCCCGGTCGTCCAGGAACAGGTCCGCCGTCTCCTCGCCCCAGCGGCGCCAATGGGCCTCGCTGCGCCAGGCGGCGCTGCGCGGCGGCATCCAGGGGCCGAGATGGTCCCACTCCCGGTCGTGGAAGGCGGCCAGCGCCGCGGCCTCGCCCGGCCCCGACAGGGTCAGCGTGACCCGGGGGCCGGTCAGGCGCGGCGGCTCCCGGTGTCGCTGCACGGGTTCAGCGCTTCTGCGCGTCGATCAGGTCGACGAAGCGCTGGAACAGGTAGTGGCTGTCCTGCGGCCCGGGGCTGGCTTCGGGGTGGTACTGCACCGAGAACACCGGCCGGTCCTTCAGCCGCAGCCCTTCGTTCGAGCCGTCGAATAGGCTGACATGGGTGACCTCGACCGTGTCCGGCAGGCTTTCCGGCACCACCTGGAAGCCGTGGTTCTGGCTGGTGATCTCGACCTTGCCGGTGGTCAGGTCCTTGACCGGGTGGTTGGCGCCGCGATGGCCGCGCGCCATCTTCTCGGTGCGCCCGCCCAGCGCCAGGGCCAGCATCTGGTGGCCGAGGCAGATGCCGAAGATCGGCAGCCCGTTGTCCAGCAGCGCCTTGATCGTCGGCACGGCGTAGGTGCCGGTCGCCGCCGGGTCGCCGGGGCCGTTGGCCAGGAACACGCCGTCCGGCGCGTGGCCCAGCACGTCCTCGGCGGTCGCCGTCGCCGGCAGCACCGTGACCTCGCAGCCGGCCGAAGCCAGGCAGCGCAGGATGTTGCGCTTGGCGCCGAAATCGATCGCCACCACCTTGCGCTTCGGGTTCTCCAGCTTGCCGTAGCCGGTGGCCAGCGCCCAGCGCGTCTCGTCCCAGCGATAGGTCTGGGTGCAGGACACGTCCTTGGCCAGGTCCATACCCTCCAGCCCGGGCCACGCCTTGGCCTCGGCCAGCGCCGCCGGGATGTCGAACTTGCCGTCGGGGGCGTGGATCACCACGCCGGTCGGGGCGCCGGCGTCGCGGATCCGCCGGGTCAGCGCCCGGGTGTCGACCCCAGCGATGCCGATCAGGCCGAAGGATTGCAGCCAGTCGTCGAAGTCGCGGGTGGCGCGCCAGTTCGACGGCTCGGTGATGTCGTCGCGCAGCACCAGGCCGCGCGCCGCCGAGGTCCCGGTCTCGATGTCCTCGGGATTGGCGCCGACATTGCCGATGTGCGGGAAGGTGAAGGTGACGATCTGCCCGGCATAGGACGGATCGGTCATGATCTCCTGGTAACCGGTCATCGAGGTGTTGAAGCAGACCTCGCCGATGGCGCGGCCGGTCGCCCCGATGCCTCGGCCCCAAAGCACCGTGCCATCGGCGAGCACGAGCGCCGCAGTGGCGCCGGGAGGCGGAGCGGTGTGGGTCATGGCAACCTCGGGGGCATGAATTTCCAGGCATAAAGCACGGACGTTGACAAGATTCCAGCCCCTCTTGCCCGCGCTGGAGGAATGGCGGCCCCCTCCTCTTGCCTATCTCGGCGGGATGGCCGACATTCGCGCCGCTTCTGCCAGGAGGATCCGATCATGCTGCGCACCCAGTTCACCGACACGCTCAAGACGGCGATGAAGGCCCGGGACGAGCGCACGCTCTCGACCGTGCGGATGATCATCGCCGCCTTGAAGACCAAGGACATCGACGCCCGCGGCAAGGGCAACATGGACGGCATCCCGGACGAGGAGATCCTGTCGCTGCTGCAGACCATGGTGAAGCAGCGGCGCGAGAGCATCGCCCTCTACCAGCAGGGCAACCGCCAGGACTTGGTCGACAAGGAGCAGGCCGAGATCACCATGATCGAGCAGTTCCTGCCGCAGGCGATGGGCGAGGCGGAGACGGCGGCGGCGATCGGCGCCGTGATCACCGAGCTCGGCGCCGCCGGCATGAAGGACATGGGCCGGGTGATGGCCGAGCTGAAGACGCGCTATGCCGGCCAGATGGATTTTTCCAAGGTGTCGGCGGCGGTGAAGGCGCAATTGTCTTAACGGGCGGGCGACCTGCCTCATCCCATCCCCTGTCATGCCCGGGCTTGACCCGGCATCCAGAAAATGCCGACAGCCCCTGGATTGCCGGGTCAAGCCCGGGCATGACAATCGGGAGGCGCGGACTTTGAGAAGAGCGGACCTGCGCGTCGGGAATCGCGTTAGGCTGTAGCGTCCTCGGACATTAGAACCACCGCATGGCCCTCTCCCCCGGATTCCTCGACGAACTGCGCTCCCGCCTCCAGGTCTCGGATGTGGTCGGCAAGCGCGTGCCGCTGCAGCGCGGTACCAAGGGCGAGTTCAAGGCCTGCTGCCCGTTCCACAAGGAGAAGTCGCCCAGCTTCACGGTCAACGACCAGAAGGGCTTCTTCCACTGCTTCGGCTGCGGCGCGCATGGCGACGTCATCGGCTTCGTCATGCAGCACGACCGCCTGTCCTTCATGGAGGCGATCGAATCGCTCTCGGCCCAGGCCGGGCTGGAGGTACCGAAGGCCGAGCCGGAAGACCGCGCCCGGTTCGAGCGGCAGAAGTCGCTGTACGATGTGGTCGAGGCCGCCTGCGCCTTCTTCGAATCCGAACTGCACGGCCCGGCCGGCCGGGCGACGCGCGACTATCTGAAGGGCCGCGGCCTGGATGGTGAGACGGTGTCGCGCTTCCGCCTCGGCTTCGCCCCACCCGACGCCGGCAAGCTGCTCCGCCACCTGCGCGGCCAGGGCTACCAGGATGCGATGATGGAGGAGGTCGGGCTAGTGCGCCGGCCCGAGGATGGCCGCGACCTCTACTCCTTCTTCCGCAACCGGGTGATCTTCCCGGTCGCGGACCGGCGCGGCCGCACCGTCGCCTTCGGCGGCCGGATCATGGAGGGCGACGGCCCGAAATATGTGAACAGCCCGGACAATCCGCTGTTCCACAAGGGTCAGCTGCTCTACGGCATGTCGCGCGCCCGGCAGGCGGCGGCCCAGGGCCAGACGGTGATCGTCGCCGAAGGCTACATGGATGTGATCGCCCTGGTGAAGGCGGGCTTCGAGGCGGCGGTGGCGCCGCTCGGCACCGCCATGACCGAGGAGCAGATCGTCGAGCTGTGGAAGATGACGCCGGTGCCGGTGCTGTGCTTCGACGGCGACGAGGCCGGGCGGCGCGCCGCCTGGCGGGCGATGGACCGGATCCTGCCGCAGCTGAAGCCGGACCATTCGGCGCGGATCGCCTTCCTGCCGCAGGGCGAGGACCCGGACAGCCTGATCCGCGGCTCCGGCGGCGGCGCGGCGATGGCGGCGGTGCTGGACAGCGCCCTGCCGCTGGTCCGCGTGCTGTTCGATCGCCAGACCACGATGCATCGGCTGGAGACTCCGGAAGGCCGGGCCGGGCTGCGCGCCGGGATCGAGGCCCAGGCCCGGCGGATCGCCGATCCGTCGGTGCAAGGCCAGTACCTGGCCGATCTGCGGGCCCGATTCGAGGAAACTTATCCGTTCCGCCCCCGCCGGAAGGAGGGGGACTGGCGGCCGGGCAAGCCGCCGGCGCCGATCGGCCCCAAGCCGCAATCGATCCAGGACGAACAGGACGACCGGGTGGCGATTTGCGTCCTGCTGCAAGTGCTCGCCATGCATCCGGCCCTGGGCGAGGAGGTCGGCGAAAGCTTCGCCATGGTCGAGATCTCCGATCCCGGACTCGATTCGCTGCGCCAGACTCTGCTGGCGCGAATCGGTGATTCGCACGGTCGCGACTCGGATGGGCTTGATTCGAACGTGACTCGGCCCTACCTCACTGTTCCCGAAGCCGGTGGATTGCCGCCGGCCCTGGTCGACCGCATTCGCAGGAAGTGGCCCTTCACCCGGCCGGAGACGTCGCTGGACGAAGCGCGTGCCGGCTGGGCCATGATCATGGGGCATATCGAGCTGCGCGCGCTGAAGCGCGAATTGGCGGATGCGGCCCGGGCGCTGGGGCGGCAGGGCACGGAGGCGGCGCTGGAACGCTGGCGTGGCCTGCAGCAGGAGATCGAACGTCGGCAGACGGTGCCGGGTGGGTTCTAAGCCCCCGGGCAGGGTAGGAAAATAGGCGCCGCGGCGCGATGGGGCATGGCCGATCCGAGTCGTGGCCCTTCCTTGCGCGCGGAAGCTCGGTTATGAGAGCCAGCTTGGGTCCCCTTGGCAACAGGGCCCCGACGGTGGCGGCGAAGGGCACGGGGTGCATATGGCGACCAAGACAGCGACGGCGGCAGATTCGGCCGAGACGCGCGAGGAGAGCGCGGACGGCGCGATGATGGACGTGACGGTCCAGGCGGTGAAGAAGCTGATCGCCAAGGGCAAGGAGCGCGGCTACGTCACCATCGACGAGCTGAACGCCGCCCTGCCCCCGGACCTGACCTCGTCCGAGCAGATCGAGGACGTGACGGCCAATCTCTCCGAGATGGGCATCAACGTCGTCGAGAACGAGGAGTCCGAGGACGCGGCCGCGACCACCAGCGAGGCCGATGGCGAAGGCCGCGCCGCGGGCAATCTCGACGATGACGATGTCGGCCGCACCGACGACCCGGTGCGCATGTATCTGCGCGAGATGGGGTCGGTCGAACTGCTGTCGCGCGAAGGCGAGATCGCGATCGCCAAGCGCATCGAGGCCGGCCGCGAGATGATGATCGGCGGCATCTGCGAGAGCCCGCTGACCATTCGCGCGGTGATCGAATGGCACTCTTCCCTCAAGGACGGGAAGATGCTGCTGCGCGACATCATCGATCTCGACGCCACCTACGGGGCCAGCCCCGAGGGCGAGGCCCTGGCGATGAGCGCGGCGGCTGCGGCGGCGGCGGAACTGGCCGAGCCGGAAGCCGAGGGCGAAGGCGAAGCGGCGGGTGGATCCGCCGATGACGATGATGGCGGCATCTCGCTCTCCGCCATGGAAGAGCAGCTGAAGCCGCAGGTGCTCGAGACCTTCGAGTCGATCGAGCAGACCTACCAGAAGATGCACAAGCTGCAGGAGCAGCGCCTGAGCCAGATCCAGAAGGGCGAGGCGCTGTCGAAGCAGTCGGATTCGAAATACGACAAGCTGAAGGAGGACATGGTTCGGTTGATGGACGGTGTCCATCTGAACAACGTCCGGATCGAACAGCTGGTCGAGCAGCTTTACGGCCAGAACCGCAAGCTGATGGGCCTCGAAGGCCAGCTGATGCGGCTGGTGGTCGAGGGCGGGGTCAGCCGCGAATCCTTCCTGCAGCATTATTTCGGGCACGAGCTCGACCCCAACTGGCTCGAGCGGGTGCGCGGCCTCGACAAGAAGTGGGCCAAGTTCGCCGAGAAGAACGGCACCGCGTCGCAGCGTGTCCGCGGCCAGATCAGCCAGATCTCGGCCGAGGTCGGGCTGCCGATCTCGGAGTACCGCCGCATCGTCTCGACCGTGCAGAAGGGCGAGAAGGAGGCCGGGCGCGCCAAGAAGGAGATGGTCGAGGCCAATCTCCGTCTCGTGATCTCGATCGCCAAGAAATACACCAACCGCGGACTGCAGTTCCTGGACCTGATCCAGGAGGGCAACATCGGGCTGATGAAGGCGGTCGACAAGTTCGAGTACCGCCGCGGCTACAAGTTCTCGACCTACGCCACCTGGTGGATCCGGCAGGCCATCACCCGCTCGATCGCCGACCAGGCGCGGACCATCCGCATCCCGGTCCACATGATCGAGACCATCAACAAGCTGGTCCGCACCAGCCGCCAGATGCTGCACGAGATCGGCCGCGAGCCGACCCCGGAAGAGCTGGCCGAGCGGCTGCTGATGCCGCTGGAGAAGGTGCGCAAGGTCCTCAAGATCGCCAAGGAGCCGATCAGCCTCGAGACGCCGATCGGCGACGAGGAGGACAGCCATCTCGGCGACTTCATCGAGGACAAGAACGCGGTCCAGCCGCTCGACGCCGCGATCCAGGCCAATCTGCGCGAGACCACCACGCGCGTCCTGGCCTCGCTGACGCCGCGTGAGGAGCGGGTGCTGCGCATGCGCTTCGGCATCGGCATGAACACCGACCACACGCTGGAAGAGGTCGGGCAGCAGTTCTCGGTGACGCGCGAGCGTATCCGCCAGATCGAGGCGAAGGCGCTGCGCAAGCTCAAGCATCCGAGCCGCAGCCGCAAGCTGCGCAGCTTCCTCGACACCTGATCGGATCGCGGGTTTCGGTCACGCACGGGCGGCCTTCGGGCCGCCCGTTTCGTTTGGGCCTATGCCTCTGACGGCGGCAGCGGGTCGAACAGGTCGGGGTGTAGCGCGCACCACCTCGCGGACGATGGAGCATTCCACCGCCGCGCGGACGAAATGGGCGTCCTCGACCGCGGCGGGCGAGATCTTCACGATCAAGGTCTCGCGCTGCGGCAGGATCCGCACCAGCCCGGCCGGATGTTGCCGAGGTTGGGCCACCATACTAGTATCGTAGAGAAACCGCAGGCGTCGATCGGCGCTGCCGCAGGACCGATAGGGGAAGCGCCGTCGATGCCGTTCCAGGATCATGCCGGGCCGCGGAAGGCCTGCCGCTCGTGACCATTGTCCATCCGGCGTCCGCGCGGCGCCTCGGGGCGGCGGCGCTGGCCAGCCTGCCCGCCTCGGTGGCGCGGCCGAATTACGACCGCGCCGCGGTCGCCACCGGCATCGTCCATCTCGGCATCGGCGCCTTCCACCGCGCCCACCAGGCGGTCTACACCGACGACGTGCTGGCGGCGGGCGACCTGCGCTGGGGCATCCTGGGCGCCAGCCTGCGCAGCCCTGACACCCGCGACGCGCTGGTGCCGCAGGACGGGCTGTACAGCCTGGCGGTCCGCGACAGCGACGGCGAGCGGCTGCGCGTGGTCGGCGCCATCCGCGACGTGCTGGTGGCGCCGCAGGCCCCGGCCGCCCTGATCGAGGCGCTGTGCCGGCCCTCGGTCGCCATTGTCAGCCTGACCGTGACCGAGAAGGGCTATTGCCACGACCCGGCCACGGGGCGGCTGGACGAGGCCCATCCCGACGTCGTCCACGACCTCGCCCACCCCGAGGCGCCGCGATCGGCCATCGGCATCCTGGCCCAGGCCATCGCCCGCCGCCGGGCCGCCGGCCTGAAGCCGTTCACGCCGCTGTGCTGCGACAACCTGCCGGCCAACGGGCGCACCCTGCACCGCATCCTGTCGCGCTACGCCGCGCTGGTGTCGCCCGACCTCGGCACCTATGTCGAGGGCGAGATCGCCTGCCCCGACACCATGGTCGACCGCATCGTGCCCGCCACCACCGACGAGGACCGGGCGCGGATCGCCGCGGCGCTCGGCGTCGAAGACGCCTGGCCGGTGGTCACCGAAGCCTTCACGCAATGGGTGATCGAAGACCGCTTCCTGTCCGGCCGGCCGGGCTGGGAGGCGGCGGGCGCCACGCTGGTGGCCGATGTCGCACCCTATGAGACGATGAAGCTGCGCCTGCTCAACGGCAGCCATTCGGCGCTGGCCTATCTCGGCTACCTCTCCGGCTGCGAGACGGTGGCCACGGCGATGGCGGAGCCGGGCATCGCCGCCTTCGTCGCGGCGCTGATGGCGGACAGCACCCCGACGCTGGTGCTGCCGCCCGGCGCCGATGTCGCCGGCTACAAGCGCTCCCTGGTCGACCGCTTCCGCAACACGGCGCTGAAGCACCGCACCTGGCAGATCGCCATGGACGGGTCGCAGAAGCTGCCGCAGCGGCTGCTCGGCACCATCCGCGACCGGCTGGCCCAGGGCCTGCCGATCGAGCGCCACGCCCTGGGGGTCGCCGCCTGGATGCGCTATGTCGCCGGGACGGACGAGGCCGGACGGCCGATCGATGTCCGCGACCCGCTGGCCGCCGATTTCGCCGCCATCGCACGTGACGCCGGGCCGGTGGCCGACCGGCTCGCGCCGGCCTTGATGGGGCTGCAGGCGGTGTTCGGCGACGACCTGCCGTCGGATCCGCGCTTCCGCACCGCCGTGACCCGCGCGCTCGACGCCTTGTTCCGCGACGGCGCGAAGGCGACCGCGGCCGCCTATGCCCGGTTGCCGTCCCCGGATTGACGCCGCAAAGCGCCCGATGGCCCGAGACTGGAGCCCGCGATGAGGACCGACGCCACCGCATCCCGCTGAGCCGCAGCAGCCCATCCGGTTGTTGCGGCGGTCCAGTCACGGTCCCGGTCTTTCCCTGCCGACGCTGATGCAGATCGCCGCCGAATTTCTTTCTGCGGAGGTCTTCCCATGCCTGCACCCAGGCCGTGGCCCCAATCCCTGACGGCAGCCCTGCTGCTGATGTCCCCCTTCGACCTGCTCGCCTCGCTCGGCATGGATGTCTACCTGCCGGTGGTGCCGCGCATGCCGGCCGCGCTGGCCGCCACGCCGGCGCAGGTCCAGCTCACCCTCAGCCTCTACCTGCTGCTGCTCGGCTGCGGCCAGCTGCTGTTCGGCCCGCTGTCCGACCGCATCGGCCGACGGCCGGTGCTGCTGGGCGGCGCCCTGGCCTTCACCCTGGCCTCGGCCGGGCTGGCGCTGACCGACTCGGCTGCCTTGTTCCTGGCGCTGCGCCTGGTGCAGGCGGCGGGCGGGGCGGCGGCGCTGGTCGCCACCTTCGCCACCGTGCGCGACGTCTACGCCACCCGGCGCGAGGGCGCGGTGATCTACAGCCTGCTGGGGTCGATGCTGGCCTTCGTGCCGGCCTTCGGCCCGCTGCTGGGCGCCGTGGTCGACTACGCCGCCGGCTGGCGCGCCATCTTCTGGCTGCTCACCCTGCTCGGCACCCTTGCCGGGCTGCAGGCGGTGCGGTGCTGGCCGGAGACGCGGCCGGCGGGCGGCGACCGGGTGCGGCTGGTGCATCTCCGCGCCATCCTCGGCAGCGGGCCGTTCTGGATCCACACGCTGGGCTTCAGCGCGGCGCTGGGCGCGTTCTTCGTCTATTTCTCGACCGCGCCCGCGGTGCTGATCGGCCGGCTCGGCCTCAACCCGGTCGGGTTCAGCCTGGCCTTCGGCACCGCGGCCCTGGCGATGATCGCGACCAGCCGCTTCGCCGGCCGCTTCGTGGCCCGCTGGGGCCGGCGCGGCTGCCTGGTGCGCGGCATGGCGCTGCTGCTGGCCGGGGCGGCGCTGCTGGCGCTGGGGCAGCTGGCCGCCGGGCCCTCGCTGTGGGCGTTCATGGCCCCGGTCTGGGTGATCTCGGCCGGCATCTCGGTCACCTCAGCCGTCACCGCCAACGGCGCGCTGGAGGGCTTCGGCCATGTCGCCGGCACCGCCACCGCGCTCTATTCCTGCCTGGAAGGGCTGATCGTCGGGGCCGCCGGCACCCTGGCGGTGCTGGCGCTGCCGGCGGGCACGGCCTGGCCGCTGGCCGGCTTCTGCGCGGCGGCGGCGACGGTGGTGATCGTCCTCGCGCGGCGTCTGCCGGCCGATTGAACGGAGAGGGGCGGACCATTGCAGTCCGCCCCTTCCTCCTCAAGCCGCCAAAGCCGGCGCTTGATCGATGAAGCCGGTGATGCCGGACAGCAGGCCGCCGGCGATCTCGCCGAAATCGGTGCCGGCGACCAGGACCGGCCCGCCCTCCGGCCCCAGCTCCCAGCGGAAGCGCACCCGGCCATTGTGGGCGTCGATGTCGCTGGTGCGGCGGAAGCGATGGCCGGGGAAGCGCTCCTGCACCGCTGCGATCATGGCGTCGATGGCGGCGCGGCCGTCGCCCCGCATCATCGGGTCGACATAGGTGGCGGCCTCGGTCCAGGTCCGGTCGATCAGCGCCCGCCGCCGCCCGGCATCGGTCTCGTTCCAGATCGCGATGTAGCGGTCGACCAGATCGGTGGTGCCAATCATCTCGGGGTTCATGTCGGATCTCCTCGGTGGGCGCGGCGCCGGGGGCTCCGGCGATCCGCGATGCACCGATCCTGTCCTGGCGCGGGTGTCGAAAGCGATTACCTCGCAGGTCATGGATGCGCCGCCGGCCGGGGGCTATCGTCAGCCCATGAAAAGCACCGCCCGCCCGATCGGCGACCATCTGCGCGAATGGCGCCAGCGCCGCCGCCTCAGCCAGCTCGACCTCGCCTGCGAGGCCGACATCTCCACCCGCCACCTGTCCTTCCTCGAGACCGGGCGGTCGCGGCCCAGCCGGGACATGGTGCTGCACCTGGCCGAACGGCTGGACGTGCCGCTGCGCGAACGCAACACCCTGCTGGTCGCCGCCGGCTTCGCCCCGGCCTATCCCTTGCGCGGGCTGGACGACCCGGCACTGGCCCTGGCGCGGCGGGCGGTGGAGCGGGTGATCGAGGCGCAGGCGCCGAACCCGGCTTTGGCCTTCGACCGGCACTGGTACCTGGTGGCCGCCAACGCCGCGGTGGCGCCGTTGATGGTGGGGGCGGCGGCGGCGCTGCTGCAGCCGCCGGTCAATGTGATGCGGCTGGCCCTGCATCCCGAGGGCCTGGCGCCGCGCATCGCCAACCTGCCGGAGTGGCGTGCGCACCTGTTGGAACGGCTGCGGCGGCAGATCGAGTTCACCGCCGACGCCGTGCTGGTCGACCTGATGGCCGAGCTGCAGGCCTATCCGGCGCCGGCGGGCGGGGTGACGGCGCTGGCCCCGCCGGAGGAGGCGCATCTCGACATCGTCGTGCCGTTCCGGCTGGCGACGGAGTCGGGGATCCTGTCCTTCCTGTCGACCACCACCGTGTTCGGCACGCCGGTGGACGTCACCCTGTCCGAGCTGGCGGTCGAATCTTTTTTCCCGGCCGACGCCTTCACCGCGGAAGCCTTGCGTCGCCTCGCCGAAGCGCACGATAGCAAAACTTCGTAACAAAATTGTCTTCCGGTTGTATTTGACATAATTCCCCGTCCGTCGTCACATCAGTCCGTGACTTCCCTCAAGGGAGCCGGCCGATGCGGATGGTGCTGAACTGGGTGCGGCTGCTGGCAGCCGCCATGGGCGACGACGAAGGGCATGAGCGCGAGCTGCGCGATGCGCTGAGACGGGCCGTGCGCACCGGCCGGTCGACCCATCGGTCCCGGCACGGCCGGACCGACCCGGAGGTCTGATCACTCTGCCTTTGTGAGTTTTGCCGCGACTGTCGCGCGTCGCCGCTTGCGGGCGAGGATCTGGTCCAGCGTGGCCGGCCTGAGCTCCTGAACATCCACCCCGACATCGTATTGCCGCGTCGCCGGCGTCAGCTTGCCGTGCGAATGGCCGTGCAGGTCCAGCGACCCGCGGCCGATCTGGTTCCAGGTGCGGAACGGGTAGTGGCACAGGATCAGGTGCCGTCCGTCCAATCTCAGTTCGGCATAGGCCTGCACCGAGGCCCAGCCCGGCGCTGCCAGGGTGCCCGGCCCGTCATTGTTGCCGCTGATCAGGTGCTTGCGGCCGTGCAGCCGCTCCAGCAGCGCCGCCACCGCCTCGGCCGACGGCCCCAGCGCGAAATCGCCGAGATGCCAGACCTCGTCCTCCGGCCCCACCGTCTCGTTCCACAGCGCCACCAGGGCGTCATCATGCGCGGCGACGCTGGGGAAGGGGCGGCGGTCGATCCGCAGCACGCGCGAGTCGCCGAAATGCGTGTCGCTGGTGAAGAACACGGTCACGGACGTCCTCGCCCTCCACTGCGAAAACCCGAGTATAGGAGGGCTAAACCCAAAGGATAGCCCGATCCTATGCTCGTATGATTGCCCGGCGTGGGCCTGGGGCACACATCTGGAACGCTGAAGTTCGATGTGGATCGGTGAGTGTCGCGGAGCGGTCGGAGGCGTTGACTTGCCGGACCGGCCACGCGCCGCCCCATCCCCGCCAGGAGCGGCAAAATGTTCAGAGCGACTGATTTTCGCGTCCAGACGATCAGGTTCGGGGTATTCGATCATCTGGACGATTCAGGGCGCAGTCTCGGCGAGCAATACAACAATCGCCTCGAAATCGCGGAGGCCAGCGATCGATCCGGCTTCCGGGCCTACCATGTCGCCGAGCACCACGGCACGCCGCATGGCCTTGCCTCTTCGCCCAACCTGTTCCTGTCCGCGGTCGCCCAGCGCACGAGCAGGTTGCGGCTGGGGCCGATGGTCATGCTTCTCAATCTCTACCATCCACTGCGGGCGTTCGAGGAAATCTGCATGCTCGACCAGTTGAGCGGCGGGCGGGTCGATCTCGGCATCGGGCGGGGTGCGTCACCGATCGAGCTCGAGTTCTTCGGCATCGACCCGACGCAGACCCAGGAGCGGTACCGCGAGGCTGCCGAGATCGTCCTCAAGGCCATGCAGACCGACAAGCTGGACTATCACGGCTCATATTTCGATCTGAGCGACGTGCCGATCACCTTAGTCCCCTCTGCAACGGCCGCATCCGCCGCTCTGGTACGGCACCGGGAAGCCCGAGACAGCCCCCTGGGCCGCCGAACAGAACATCAATATGGCCTGCATCGGGGCGGCGGGGGCGGTCCGGCGGATCACCGATGCCTATCGGTCGCGTTGGGCGGAGATATCAGCTCCCGGGGCCGTCATGCCCCTGCTCGGGATGGTGAGGCATGTCGTGATCGCCGACAGCGACCGCGATGCGTACGAGATGGCGGCCCCGGCCTATGCGCGGTGGTCCGACGCCCTGACCTACCTGTATCGGGCGCGGGGCATTCCCGTCCCGCCAGGATTGTCGGTCCCGTTTTCCGAGGCTGTGGAGAGCGGGCGGTGCGTCGTCGGCACCACCTCGAGCGTGCGCGATGCGTTGCTGAAGCAGGCGCTCGAGGCGGGAGTGACCTACCTGATGTGCCTCCTGGCGTTCGGCGACCTCCCGCTCGAGGCGTCGCTCCGGACGATCGCTTCGATCGGTTCGGAGATCATGCCCGCCTTCGGCTCTGCGGACATCGATCTATCATCGCAGGTCTGATGGCCGTCGCCGCTAAGAGCCCTCAGCGCAGGCCGGACAGCAGGGCGCCGATCCGGTTGCCGGCCGCCGCCAGCTGGTCCCGGCTCACGGCCTGGACCTGTTCGATGTACCCGTCCGGCAGGACCGCGGCGGTCGCTTGCGAGGCTCCCGCGTCCAGCCCCCAGCGCCGGTAGACGACCTCATAGGCCAGCACCCGGCTATGCGTCACCCACCGGGTGAACGCCGTGTCCGGGTCCGGCGACAGCGGCTCCACATCCGGCCCGTATTCCCGCTCCAGCTCGGCCGCGAACGCATCGGGGCTGCTCCGGTTGAGTCCGTCCGGCCGGCCGGCGGAATCCCAGATCCGATGCAGCCGTTCGGGCGCCGCATCCGGGGTCCTGCGGACCCAGGCCCAGTTGCCGCCGGCGTCGGTGAGCGGGAATCGTCCCGACATCCACAGGGCCGCATGCAGGGGCTGGTGCATGTCGCCGACGATGTGGATCATCCAGCACAGCGCCATCGCCCGATCCGACGCGGCGGCCTGCGGGTCGCGCGCGATCACCAAATTGTGGTGGAAGGCGGACTGGGCGTTCCCGAAGGAAAACGGCAGCAGGACCTGCACGATCGACACGATCTTCTGGCTGTAGTGCCAGTTGTCGCGGTCATACGGGCCGCCCCGCGCGGCGTCGGCCCAGACCGCCATCAGCTCGAACAGCCGGCGGTCGCGGGCGCGGCCGGTCAGGGCGCCGAGCTGGCTGTCGAAGACGGCCCATTCCGGATGGGCCTGCATCAGCCGCGTGATGGTGGCGATCGCCTGCGGGTCCTGGCGCTCCAGCAGGTCATAGGCGAGGTCGCCGGTGACCATGTGCCCTTCCGGAAACCAGGCCGCGGCGCGCTGCTGGGCGAACAGCCCCAGCAGCAGCATGGCGCCCAATGCGGCGGCTCGGCAGGCGTGTGTCAGATGGATCGCACGGTCTCGCATCCGGGGCCTCTCCCTGTGTCCCCCGATGACGTTGTGCCGGCCGGGCCCTGTGTCGAGTCTCCTGCGGGAAATCGCCTGGGGTCGCAGAGGTTGGGCTGGCGGCGTCGGCCCGCTTTGGCGCAGTCTCTTGCCAACCGGGAACGGCCCGCCAGGTCGTTCCCCAGCATCAATCTGTGCGCATCAAGGGCGATGACCAGCATGACCCATGATCTCCAGTTCTACATCGACGGCGCCTGGACGGATCCGGTCGTGCCGGCCAGGATCGACGTGATCAATCCTGCGACGGAGGAGGCGTTCACCGCGATTTCGGCCGGGTCGGCGGCGGATGTCGACAAGGCCGTCGCTGCGGCCCGGGCGGCCTTCCCGGCCTTCTCCCAGACCAGCAAGGCCGATCGGCTGGCGCTGCTGCGCCGGATTCTGGACGCCTACAACGCGCGCGGCGAGGACATCGCCCAGGCGGTGTCGCAGGAGATGGGGGCGCCGCTGAGCTTCGCCCGGGCGGCCCAGGTCTGGGCGGGGCGGGTGCATCTGGAAGCGACCATCAAGGCGCTCGAGGAGTACGAGTTCGAGGAGCAGCGCGGTTCCACCCGGGTGGTGAAGGAGGCGATCGGCGTAGTTGGCCTGATCACGCCGTGGAACTGGCCGCTGAACCAGATCGTCTGCAAGGTGGCGCCGGCGCTGGCCGCGGGCTGCACCATGGTGCTGAAGCCCAGCGAGATCGCCCCGGTCAGCGGCATCATCTTCGCCGAGATCATGGTGGCGGCCGGGGTGCCGAAGGGCGTGTTCAACCTGGTCAACGGCAACGGGCCGGATGTCGGCCAGGTGATCGCCTCGCACCCCGAGGTCGACATGGTGTCGTTCACCGGCTCGACCCGGGCCGGCATCATCGTCGCCAAGGCCGCGGCCGACACAGTCAAGCGCGTCGCCCAGGAGCTCGGCGGCAAATCCCCCAACATCATCCTGGGCGATGCCGATTTCGAAAGCGCGGTGACCCAGGGTGTCGGCGCCTGCTTCGCCAACAGCGGCCAGTCCTGCGACGCGCCGACCCGGATGTTCGTCCCGGCCGCGCGGCATGACGAGGCGCTGGCCATCGCCAAGGCGGCGGCGGAGACGCACAAGGTCGGCGACCCCCGGTCCGACGACACCGTGCTGGGCCCGGTGGTCAGCCAGGTGCAGTACGACAAGATCCAGCGCCTGATCGAGGCCGGCATCAGCGAGGGCGCCACCCTGGTCACCGGCGGCCCCGGCCGGCCCGAGGGGCTGAACCGCGGCTACTATGTCCGGCCGACCGTGTTCGGCCATGTCCGGCACGGCATGGCGATCTCGACCGAGGAGATCTTCGGGCCGGTGCTGTCGATCCTGCCCTATGAGGACGAGGACGAGGCCATCCGCAACGCCAACGACACGGTCTACGGCCTGGCCGCCTACATCCAGTCGCAGGACATCGCCCATGCCCGGCGGGTCGCGGCGCGGCTGCGGGCCGGCACGGTCAACCTGAACTATCCGGACTGGGACACCCACGCCCCGTTCGGCGGCTACAAGCAGTCGGGCAACGGCCGGGAATATGCCGACTGGGGCATCCACGACTTCCTGGAGATCAAGGGCATCGTCGGCTACGGCGCGGCGGGCTGACCGGGGCGGCGGCGGTCAGGCCGGCACCCTCCGGTCGGGCAGCTCGCCGACCTCGCGCACCAGGTCGATGAAGGCGCGCAGGCCGGCGGGCACATGCCGCCGGCCGGGGTAATACAGGGCCAGGCCGGCAAAGCTGGGGGTCCAGTCCTCCAGCACCCGCACCAGGCGCCCGGCGGCGATGTCGGCCAGCACCGACCATTCCGAGAGGTAGGCGACGCCCAGCCCGGCCAGCGCCGCCTCGATCATCAGCGTCGGTTCGTCGAGGATGATCGGCCCGGGCACGTCGAGGGCCAGCGCCTCACCCCGGCGCTCGAACTCCCAGCGATAGATCACGCCGCTCGGCATCCGGGCGCGGATGCAGCGATGCGCCATCAGGTCGCCCGGGGTCTGCGGCCGCGGCCGGTCGGCGAAATAGGCCGGGGCGGCGACCACGGCGAAGCGCAGCGCCCCGCCCACCGGCACCGCGATCATGTCGCCCGGCACGGTCTCGGCCATGCGGATGCCGGCGTCGAAGCCGTCGACGACGATGTCGATCAGCCGGCCCTCGGTGACCAGGTCGACCTTCATCTCGGGATAGCGCCTCAGGTATTCCAGGATGATCGGCGTCAGGATCCGGCGCGCGGCGCCGGCCGAGGTGTTGAGGCGCAAGGTGCCGGCCGGCGTGTCGCGGTGGCGGTTCACCGCCTCCATCGCGCCGCGGATGTCGGACAGCGCCGGGGCGACGCCGGCGACGAACTGCTCCCCGGCGGCGGAGAGCGAGACGCTGCGCGTGGTGCGGTTGAACAGGCGGACGCCCAGCCGCGCCTCCAGCCCACGCACGGCATGGCTCAGCGCCGAGGACGACATGCCGAGATCCGCCGCTGCCGCCCGGAAGTTGCCGCGTCGGGCGACGGCGACCACCGCCTCCAGCTCGACCAGCCCGGATCTGTGCATTGTCCTGATTCCTGCGCTGCCTCATGCAGCTTAATCCGGCTTATCCGCGCAATCCAGCCGGCCCACATCTGGCCCAGGCCGGATTGTCCGGGACATGGAGGAGCAGAATGCGGATCATCGACAGGATCTATATCGACGGCGCCTTCGTCGCGCCCCATGGCACCGAGGTGCAGGACCTGTTCAACCCGGCGACGGGACAGGTCATCGGCCGGGTCACCCTGGGTGACGTCGAGGACACGCGCCGCGCCGTCGCCGCGGCCAAGCGGGCCTTCCCGGCCTTCGCGCGCAGCAGCAAGGCCGAGCGCCTGGTCCTGCTGCACCGGCTGCACGACGCGGCGAAGGCGCGGGCCGAGGCGCTGGCCGCGGCGACCGTCGAGGAATACGGCGGCGCGGTGAAGCAGGTGGCCTGGCGCATTGCCCTGTCCGCCGACTCCTTCCTCCACGCCGCCCAGGTGCTGCAGGACTATCAGTTCACCAGGCAGGTCGCGACGGCCGAGGTGGTGATGGAGCCGGTCGGGGTGGTCGGCATCATCACGCCGTGGAACAGCAACATCGGCTTCATCTGCGGCAAGCTGGCGACGGCGATCGCCGCCGGCTGCACCGCGGTGATCAAGCCCAGCGAGATGAGCGCGATCCAGACCCAGCTCCTGATCGAATGCCTGCACGAGGCCGGGGTGCCGCCGGGCGTGTTCAATATCGTCAACGGCCGTGGCGACGTGGTCGGAGCCGAGCTGAGCGCGCATCCCGACATCGCCAAGATCTCCTTCACCGGGTCGACCGCGGTCGGCAAGGCGATCCTGCGCGCCGGCGCCGACACGCTGAAGCGGGTGACGCTCGAGCTCGGCGGCAAGTCGCCGACCGTGATCCTGGACGATGCCGATCTCGCCCAGGCGGTGCCGCTGGCGATCGCCGCCGGCTTCGCCAACAGCGGCCAGGCCTGCATCGCCGGCACCCGCATCCTGGTGCCGGAGGCGCGGATGGCGGAGTTCCTGCCCCTGGCCAAGGCGGCGGTCGCGGCGGTCAAGGTCGGCGATCCCCGCGACCCGGAGACCGCGGTCGGCCCGATGGTCAGCCTGAAGCAGTATGAGCGGGTGCAGCGCTACATCCGCCTGGGGCTGGCGGAGGGGGCGGAGCTGTTGGTCGGCGGCGAAGGCCGGCCGGCGGGACTCGAGGCCGGCTGGTTCGTCCGGCCGACCCTGTTCGCCGGCGTCACCAACGACATGACCATCGCGCGGGAGGAGATCTTCGGCCCGGTGCTGTCGGTCCTGTCCTACCGCACCGAGGCGGAGGCAATCGCCATCGCCAACGACACGGTCTATGGCCTGCAGGCCTATGTCCTGTCCTCGAATCCGGGGCGGGCGCGGGCGGTGGCGGCGCAGCTGCAGGCCGGGCGGGTGCTGATCAACGGCGCCCAGCATGAGCCGATGGCGCCGTTCGGCGGCTTTAAGCAATCCGGCATCGGCCGGGAATACGGCGTCTACGGGCTGGAGGCCCATCTCGAGCCCAAGGCTGTGCTGGGCGCCGCCGCCTGATCCGGGGCGACAGCCTCGGCGCCGGTTACTCCCCCGGCGCGGTCGGCGCCGGCTCCGCGTCCGACTGGACGCCTTCCACCCGGGTGATCCGCCAAGCCAGCACCAGGGACAACGCCAGAAGTGCCGCGGCCAGCCCGTAGGGCAGGCCGGGCGAGTCCAGGCCTGCCGCTGGTGCGATGCCGAGTGCGAAGCTCTGGGTGAACAGCACCGGGCCGATCATGCCGGTGATGCCGCGCAGCCCTGCCAGCGCCCCCTGCAGCCGCCCCTGCTCGTCCGCCCCGACCCGGCGCGACATCAGCGCCTGCAGCGCCGGCCCGGTCAGGGCCGAAAGCGAGAGCAGCGGGATCGCCGCCAGGAACAGCCAGTCGGTCCGGGCCAGGGCGACCAGGACGAAGCCGGCAACGCCGAAGACCAGCCCCACGGCCATCGCCCGGTGCTCGCCCAGCCGGGCCACGGCTGGCCCGGTCAGGGCCACCGACACCACCATCGACCCGGCGCCGGCCACCGCCAGCGACAGCCCGACCGCCGCCTCGTCCCAGCCATAACGCTGGATGGTGTAGAGCACGTAAAGACTGGGTATTGATTCCTGCGACAGGAACATCAGGAAAGCCGCGCCGGCCAGGCCGAGCAGTGCCGGGCATGAGCGCAGCAGCGCCATGGCACCGAGGGGGCTGGCACCATTCCAGGTGAAGCGGGCGCGCTGCTCCGGCGGCAGTGATTCCGGCAGGATCAGCAGGCCGTAGGCGGCGTTGCCGAGGCTGAGTGCCGCCGCGGCCCAGAACGGCAGCCTGGGATCGATGCCGGCCAGGAGCCCGCCCAGCGCCGGTCCGGCGATGAAGCCGAAGCCGAAGGCGGCGCCGAGCAGCCCGAATTTGGCGGCGCGCTGCTCCGGCGGCGTCACGTCGGCGACGTAGGCGACGACGGTCGAAGTGCTGGCGGAGGTGATGCCGGAGACCAGTCGCCCGATGAACAGCCAGGCCAGGTTCGGCGCCAGAGCCATCAGCACGTAGTCGAGGCCGAGGCCGAGATTGGACAGGAGGATCACCGGCCGCCGCCCGAACCGGTCGGACAGCGCGCCCAGCACCGGCGAGGCCAGGAACTGCATCGCCGCCCAGGCGAAGCCGAACAGCCCGGTGATCGCCGCTGCCCCCTCGACGTCGCCGCCCTCGAAGTCGACGATCAGCCTGGGCAGGACCGGCGCCATCATGCCGAGCGCGAGGACGTCGAGCAGGATGGTCACGAACACGAAGGCGACCGCGGCGCGGCCCGGTGGGCGCGGAGGCGGGCTGGACATCTGCATCTCTCCGAAAATGAACCGCCCTGGATTTTCCGCACCGCGACAACCTGACGGCGGCGCACACGTCCTGCTCTCCTGCGGCCCCTACAGGCTAACCACGCCTTCCGCGACGACCGGCCCCATGCGCAAAGCGCGCGACCAATCGCGGACGCGCATGCTCGATTGGCCCAAGGCGCCCGCACAGCCCGTCCACAATGCCGAGCAATATGCCGGTGAGCTTGGCGAGCTTGGCATCCTCGAGCAACGCAATGTAAAAGATCTCCCTTAAGGTTAACAAATTCGCCATGAATACGATTGGATATCGCCTCCCATATCGCAAGAAAAGCTGAACAGCGTTGCGAGCGCTGTAATAGCGCCGGTACCAGGGATGATTGAACGTCATCATCTCGAATGGGCCCAGCTTGTGGCGACGCAGATCTCCGATCCGATGCGACAGCGTCAGTGCCGGAGTTGCGTAGAGCGGGACGTTGCTGGCGCGCGCTCTGAAACAATATTCGATATCGACATGATCAATAAAGAGTTTCTCATCGAACGGGCCGAGCTTCGCAAAAGCCGCGCGTGAGATCACGCTGCCAGAAGAGATCAGGAATATACAATGCTGCATGCCAGCGTCTTCCCGCATGTCAAGCCGGCGTACGGCAATGCCTTTGCTTTCCAGCACCGGGAGATACTCTTGAACGACTTCGTCGAAAATCCTGGATCCCAGCATGAAGGGCTGTGAGGCCAGCGTCGTACAAATTTCGCGCATAACCGGAAAGTAGTTCTCCGGCATAACCGAGTCTTGATCGATCAGGGCAACTGCGTCCAAGCCCCGCTCGAACTGACTCGTCAATCCACGGTTATGAGCCCCGGCAATGCCGTTCTTATTTCCCTCATATATCAAAGTTATATCATATTCTTCAAACAATATTTTCAGTTTATTGTCGGGTTTCGGTGTATTGTCTACGACAACAAGGTCGTCGCAGTGTCTGCGTAAATCGACAACCCGCGCGATTTGGTCCGCCGTCGGGTGGAATAGCACGACCACTGCCCCGAGAGTTGTCATCTGGTCTCACCGTATTCGGATGTGAGCCGCGCCGACATTGCCGACACTTCGATTCTTGAGACAATCTGGCCTATTCCGCCGCCGGCGCGGTCGGCGCCGGCTCGTCGCGGGCGCCGACATAGCGGCCGAAGACGCCGCCGAGGATGCGGTTGAGGTCGTCCATCACGGTGAACACCGCCGGCACGAACACCAGGCTGAGCACGGTCGAGGTGATCAGCCCGCCGATCACCACCGCCGCCATCGGCGAGCGGAAGGACCCGCCTTCGCCGAAGCCGATCACGGACGGGACCATGCCGGCGATCATCGCCACCGTGGTCATCACCACCGGGCGGGCGCGCTTGCGGCCGGCCTCGATCAGCGCCTCGGTGCGGCCCGCCCCGGCGGCGATGGCCTCGATCGCGAAATCGACCAGCAGGATGGCGTTCTTGGAGACGATGCCCAGCAGCATCAGGATGCCGATCACCACCGGCAGGCTGATGGGATAGCCGGTCACCAGCAGCGCCAGGAAGGCGCCGCCGATCGACAGCGGCAGCGACACCAGGATGGTGACCGGCTGGGCGATGTCGGCGAACAGCAGCACCAGCACGGCGAACACCATCAGCACGCCGGCGCCCATCGCCAGGGTGAAGCCGGAGAACACCTCCTGCATGATCTCGGCGTCGCCATAGGGCCGGATATTCACCCCCGGCGGCAGGGCGCGGACCGAGGGCAGGGCCAGCACCGCGTCCATCGCCTCGCCCAGCGGTGTCTTGCCGATCAGGTCGCCCTCGATGGCGATGCGGCGCTCGCGGTCGTAGCGGTCGATGGTGGTGGCGCCTTCGCCGAAGCCGATGGTGGCGACCGAGGTCAGCGGCACCTTGGTGCCGGTGGCGGTCGGCACCCGCAGCGTCTCGAAGGTGCCCATCCGGCCGCGCGCGGCCTCGGCGATCTGCACCCGGATCGGCACCTGCCGGTCGCCGGCGGAGAATTTGGCGAGGTTGGCCGAGACGTCGCCCAGGGTCGCAATCCGCACCGTCTCGGCGATCTGCGCCACCGACACGCCCAGCGCCGCGGCCTCGGCCAGGCGCGGCATGATGCGGATCTCCGGCCGGTCGATCGCGGCGGTGGACACCACATTGGCCAGCACCGGCACCTGGTCGCGGATCTCGCGCTCGATCGCCAGCGCCGCGTGCTCGATCGCCTCGGAATCATTGCCCGACAGCAGCAGGGTGAAATCCCGCGCGCCGCCGCCGGCGCCGAAGCTGAAGCGCAGGTCCGGCACCGCGGCGACCTTGGCCCGCATCGCCGTCTCCCACGCCTTCTGGTCCATGTCGCGGTCGGCCCGCGGCACCAGGGTGGCGACCAGGGTGGCCTCGCGCACCTCGCTGCTGGCGATGTCCAGCGGGTTCAGCCCGCCACCGCCGACCACGGCGTACACGCTGCTGACCTCCGGCTGCGCCCGCAGCATCGCCGCCAGGCGGTCGGCCACGCCCTGGGTGTCCTCCAGGGTGGATCCCGGCGGCAGCTCGATCGACAGGGACGAGCGGGAGATGTCGTTGTTCGGCAAGAGGCCGGTGGGGAACAGGCTGGCCAGCGCGGCCGAGGCGACGAACACTGCCAGGCCGCAGGCGATGGTCTTGCCGCGGTGGCGGATCGACCAGTCCAGCAGGCGCAGGTAGCCGCGCATCACCGCGCCGTCATCCGGCGTCCGGTGCTGCTTGTCATGCAGCAGGTAGGCGGCCATCAGCGGCGTCAGCAGCCGGGCCACCAGCAGCGAGAAGGTGACGGCGACGGCCACGGTGATGCCGAACTGCTTGAAGTACTGGCCGGCGATGCCGCCCATGAAGCTGACCGGCAGGAACACCGCGACGATGGTCAGGGTGGTGGCCACCACGGCCAGCCCGATCTCGTCGGCCGCCTGGATCGCGGCGCGGTAGGGCGATTTGCCCATCCGCATGTGGCGGACGATGTTCTCGATCTCGACGATGGCGTCGTCGACCAGGATGCCGGTCGCCAGCGTGATCGACAGCAGGCTGATCGAGTTCAGCGAGAAGCCGAGCAGGTCCATCACCGCGAAGGTCGGCAGCACCGACAGCGGGATGGCGAAGGCCGAGATGATCGTGGCCCTGACGTCGCGCAGGAACAGGAACACCACGACGATGGCCAGAATGGCGCCTTCGATCAGCGTCTCCATGGTCATGTCGTAGTTGGCGCGGGTGTAGTGGACCAGGCTGTCGATCTCGGTGATGGTCAGCTCGGGATGCGCGTCGGTCAGCGCCTTCAGCTGCACCGCCGCGGCGTCGGCGACGGTGACGTCGGAATAGCCCTTGGCGCGGAACAGGCTGAAGGCCACCACCGGCTTGCCGTCGACGCGGGCGAAGCTGCGCGGCTCGGCGCCGCCGTCGGTGACGGTGGCTAGGTCCTGCAGCAGCGCCTGGCGCCCGCCGGGCAGGCTGATGCGCCGCTGCGCCAGGTCGGCCACGGTGGCAGCGCCGGCCAGGGTGCGGATCGACTGCTCCTGAACCCCCACCGTGCCGCGTCCGCCGGCCAGGTCGATGTTGCTGGCGCGCAGCTGGTCGTTGACCTCCGACGCGGTGATGCCCAGCGCCGCCAGCCGGTCGGGCCGCAGCGCCACCCGGATCTCGCGGTCGACGCCGCCGATGCGCTTGACCTGGGCGATGCCCGGCACCGCCTGCATCGCCCGCACCACGGTGTCATCGACGAACCACGACAGCTGCTCGGTGCTCATCGACGGGATCGAGGCGGCGTAGGTCAGGATCGGCAGCCCGGCGACGTCGACGCGCTGGATCACCGGCTCCTCGATGCTCTGCGGCAGCGACGAGCGGATCTTGGCGATGGCGTCGCGCACGTCGTTCATGGCCCGGTCGGTCGGCGTCTCCAGCCGGAACTCGACCATGGTGACCGCCACGCCGTCGGACAAAGCGGAGGTAACGTGCTTGACCCCGGTCAGCCCGGCGACGGCGTCCTCGACCAGCCGCGCCACCTGGGTCTCCAGCTCGCTCGGCGCCGCGCCGGCCTGGGCGATGGTCACGGTCACCACCGGCACGTCGATGTTCGGCATCTGCGTCACCGGCAGCGACCGGAAGCTGACGAAGCCGAGCACGATCAGCACGGCGAACATGACCAGGGGCGGGATCGGCTTGCGGATCGACCAGGCCGAGATGTTGAGCGCCATGTCAGCCCGCCTTGGCCGCGGCCGCGACGGCGCCCTGCACCGGGGCGATGCGGTCGCCGGGGCGCAGGAAGCTGCCGGCGCGCAGCACCACGGTGTCGCCCTCGGCCAGGCCGCGGCGGATCTCGACCCGGCCGTCGCCGACGAAGCCGATCTCGACCGGGCGGCGGTTCACCACCGCCTGGTCCACGGCCTGGACATAGGCGCCATCGGCGCTGAAGAACACGGCCGACAGCGGCACCGTCAGGGTGCGCCGCCGGCCGATCTCGATCATGCCTTGGGCGAACACGCCGGGCCGCAGCCCGGGTTCGGCCGGCAGGGTGATGGCGACCCGGCCGAGGCGGCTGGTGGCGTCGACCGTCGGGTCGACCAGCCGCACCGTGCCGCGGATCGGCGCGTCCAGGCCGGTCAGCTGCAGCTCCGCCGCCTGGCCGGGCATGACTCGCGGCATGCCGGTCTCGGTCACCTCCGCCAGGAACTCGACCTCGCCGTCGCGGATCATCCGGAACAGCGGCGGGCTGGTCACGCCGACCACGGCGCCGATCCGTGCCTGCCGCTCGGACACCACCCCGGCCACCGGGGCCTTGATCTCGGCCCGGGCGATGCGCAGCGCGATCTCGTCCCGCTGGGCCTCGGCCAGGTTCTTGTCGGCCGCGGCGGACCGGGCGGTCTCCTCGGCCGAGGTGATCCGGGCAGTGGCGACCTTGACCTCGGTCTGGCGCGCCAGCAGCTGCTCGGCCGAGGTGTTGCCCGAGGCGCGCAGCGTCTGTGCCCGCTCCAGCGACGCCTGGGACTGGGCGGCCGAGGCCTCGGCCTCGTCGATCGAGGCGCGGGCCTGCTGGATCGCGGCCTCGGCCTTGGCGATGGTGGCCTCGGCCTGCGCCAGCTGGGCGTCGAGCTGGGCGTGGTCGAGCCGGGCCAGCACCTGGCCGGCGGCGACCCGGTCGCCGACATCGGCCTCGATGGTGACGATGCGCAGCCCGTCGACCTCGGCCCCCACCAGCACCTCCTCGCGGGCGGCCAGCGTGCCGGTCACGGCCAGGGTCTCGACCACCTCATGCATCTCGGCCCGGGCGATGGTGGTGGCGGGCGGCGGCGTGGCCGGGCCGGCGTCACCGACGGCGCGGTCGGAGGCCAGGATGCGCCAGCCCCCGGCCACCACCGACAGGCAGGCCACGCCCGCCAATAGCAGCAGGCCGAACCAACGGGAGCGGGACCGGCTCATGATAGCATCTCTGTTTCTCGCTCAGGCGGAGGCGCGCTGGTCCCGCGGCGTGGCCGGGTGGCCCGGTGCATCGCCCCGCTTCGTCGCAACCACGTCGTCCAGGATCGCCGCGATCTCCCGCCGGGCGTCGTGGCGGGCGAAATCGGCCCGCAACGCCTGGGCCCGCAGGCGATAGCGCGGGTCGGCCAGCACCTGGCGCACCGCGTCGCGGATCTGCTCCGGCTTCGGCTGGCCGGTGCCGAGGCTGATGCCCGCCCCGCTCCAGGCGACGCGGGCCGCGATCTCGGGCTTCTCCTCGCTGTCGGCGGCGACCACCATCGGCACGCCGAGGCTGAGGGCGAAATTGACCGTTCCATAGCCGCCATTGGTGACCAGGACATCGACCTTCGGCAACAGCCGATCATACGGCAGAAACACCGCCGCGCGCGCATTTCCCGGCAGGGGCACCGGGATGGCTTCGACCGGCGGGCCGCCGGTGGTGGCGACCGTGATCGCGTTCTCTCCGGCCAGCCCGGTCAGCGTCGGGCCGATCAGCTGGCTCAGATCCTCATTGGCCAGGGTGCCCTGGGTGGCCAGCACCACCGGCCGGCCGTCCTCCAGGTCGGCCCACCAATGGGGCGGGGTGAAGCTCTCGGTCGGGGGCGCCAGCAGCGGGCCGACGAAGCGGACGGTCTTGGGCAGGTCGCTGCGCGGATATTCGAAGGCTTCGCCGGTGAGCTGCAGGTAGAGGTCGGGCAGCGTGCCCAGGGCGTCGAGCAGGAACACCGGCAGGGGCGCACAGCCCAGCCGGGCGAGCGTGTCGTTGAAGTACTTCTGCACGCCGCCGAGCATCGACTGCTGCATGAACTTGGTGGCCATGGCGTTGCGCATGCGGGCGGCGGCGTTGGCCGGCGGCGGCATCGCCGACCCGAAGAAGGCGGTGTCGGCGCTGGTCAGCGCCAGCGCCGAGATGCCGACGGACAGGACAGCCGGCCGGGCATGGCGCGGGCCCAGCAGCAGGGGAAGGGTGCCGCAGAACATCGCGTCGGTGAGAATGACGTCGGCCGGGAACTCCCGCAGGATGTCGCGAAGCCCCCCGGCCTGGTCGGCGATGACGTCGGCGAAGAAGTGCTTCAGGCCGAACACCAGGCGGGGCAGGCCGGGCGCGATCTTGGCGCGTTCGGGGAAGTGCTTGTCGGGATCGCGGTGATCGAGGTCGATGGCGCTGCGGAACGGGACGAAGCGCGCGCCGGTCGCCTCGGCCTTCTCGCGGAACGCGCTGCCGGTGTTGACCACGACCTCATGGCCCTGCAGGGCGAAGTGCTGGCTCAGCGCCAGCAGCGGGGCGACGTGGCCGGGAAGTGCTGTGGCGGCGATGAGGATGCATGCCATGGGCGGTGCGTTCATGTCCTGGTGCCGGGCGGCGGAAGCCCGCCGCCCGGTCGGTGTTGGTCCTGTCGCGTCGCTACTCCGCGGCCTGGTCCGCCATCTCGGGCAGGGCGAAGGCCATCGGCGTCCGGCTCAGCCCCAGCTTGACCAGGTACCGTTCGAACAGCTCGGGGGTGATCGGCCGCAGCTCGGCGCCGACCTGGCGCAGCCTGGCATGGGTGCGGTCGGCCGTGACCTCGGGCAGTTCCATCCCGGTGTCGTGCTGCGACAGGATCGACACCACGGTGAAGATCTCGTCGTCCGGGTTCGCCAGCAGGTAGTCCCGCACCCGGTCGACCCATTGCTCGAAGGGCAGGGTGTCGAGATGCAGGCCGATGCGCTCGAAGGCCGGCATCAGGTCGCGGAGATAGGGTTCCTTGTGGCTCTTCAGATGGTGGACCTCGCCATGGGTTTCGCGGCTGCGGGCCAGGTTGACGATGGCGCGGGCGACATCGTCGGCCGGCGTCATGGTGATCCGCTCCTCGACATCCGGAATCGCGCCGACCTGGGCGTAGAGCCGGATCATCCGCCAGATCATGTCGGTCTGGTTGAAGATCGCGTTTGCGCGATCCCCGGTGATGGCGCCGAGCCGGTAGATCGACACCGGCAGGCCGCGGGCCTGCGCCTGGCGGGCGAAGGTGTCGCCCACCCATTTGCTCTGGGCGTAGCCGCCCACCAGCCCCTGCCAGGAGACCAGCTCGGTCTCCTCCGAGATCTCGCCCGGCCCGCTCTTCAGGTCGACGACGCCGAAGGTCGAGATGTAGTGCAGGGCCTTGGGGCGGCCGTTGGCGGTCCAGTCCAGCAGCGTCAGCACGCTGTCGGCATTCGACGCCTTCAGGGTGGTGTAGGTCTGCAGGAAGTCGACCTGGGCGCCGGAATGGTAGATCGCATCGCATTCGTCGCGGACGATGCGGATGCCCTCCGCGTCGAGGCCGAGATCGGGGTCGCCGAGATCGCCGGTCAGCACCTCGATGCGGTCGTCGTCCCACACGGCGGCGAGGTGCCGGTCCTCCAGCGCCTGGCGCAGCCTGGCCTTCCCGGCCGCAGTGCTGCGGGCGCGGACATGGCAGACCACGCTGGCCGCGGTCTCCTGCAGCAGGATGGCCAGCAGGTGGCTGCCGACGAAGCCGGTCGCGCCGGTCAGGAAGATGCGGTCCGGCTCGGCCGGGGCGGCCCCGCGGCCGGCGCCGATATGGGCCGGCAGGACCGCCTCCTCGGCCAGGTTCGGCTTCTCCAGCTCGGCCTGGTCGATCCGCTCGGCCAGCCCGGCGATGGTGGAGACCTCGAAGATCGTCCCCAGCGGCAGGTCGACGGCGAACACCCGGCGCAGCTTGGCGACCAGCTGGGTTACCTGCAGCGAGTTGCCGCCCAGTTCGAAGAAGCTGTCGTGGATGCCGATGCGCTCCAGCCCGAAGGTCTCCTGCCACAGCCCGGCCAGGGTGACCTCGGTCGGGGTGCGCGGCGGCGCGTAGTCGGCATTCGTGCTGTCCTGCCGCTCTGGCGCCGGCAGGGCACGGCGGTCGAGCTTGCCGGCCGGCGTCAGCGGCATGGCGTCCAGCTTCACGAAGATCGCCGGGACCATGTAGTCGGGCAGGGCCTGTCCGAGATGCCGGCGCAGCGCCGCCGGGTCGACGTCGGCGCCCGGCGCGGGCACGACATAGGCAATCAGCCGGTTGTCCCCGGACGGGTCCGCCTGGGCGATGACCGCGACCTGGGCGATGTCCGGATGGCCGGCCAGCGCCGCCTCGATCTCGCCGAGCTCGATCCGGAAGCCGCGGATCTTGACCTGGTGGTCGGCCCGGCCGAGGTAGTCGAGCGTGCCGTCGGGGCGCCAGCGGGCGATGTCGCCGGTGCGGTACATGCGGCTGCCCGGTTCGCCATAGGGGTTGGCGACGAAGCGCTCCGCCGTCAGCCCGGGCCGGTTCAGGTAGCCGCGGGCCAGGTTGATGCCGGCGAGGTACAGCTCGCCGGTCACCCCGGCCGGAACCGGCTGCAGGCCGGCGTCGAGCACGTAGAGCTGGGTGTTCCAGATCGGCCGCCCCAGCGGCACCGGGCCGGGCTCGGCGTCGCGGCGGCATTCCCAGTAGGTGACGTCGACCGCGGCTTCGGTCGGGCCGTAGAGGTTGTGCAGCGGCACCGTCAGCGTGGCGTGGAACAGGGTCTGGAGGTCTTCGGTCAGGGCCTCGCCGCTGCAGAACAGCCGCCGCAGCCCGTTGCAGCCCGCCACCTCGGGGTCCTGCAGGAAGGCGCGCAGCATCGAGGGCACGAAGTGGATCGTCGTGATCCCCGCCTCGCGGACCAGCCGGGTGAGATAGGCCGGGTCCCGGTGCCCGCCGGGCCGGGCGACCACCAGGGTGGCGCCCTCGATCAGCGGCCAGAAGAACTCCCACACCGAGACGTCGAAGCTGGAGGGCGTCTTCTGCAGCACCCGGTCGTCGGCCGTCAGGCCGTATTCCGCCTGCATCCATTGCAGCCGGTTGACGATGGCGCCGTGCGGGACCGAGACCCCCTTGGGCCGGCCGGTCGAGCCGGAGGTGTAGATGACATAGGCGGGGTGGAGCGGGGTGAGGGGCGCACGGTCGCCCGCGGCCAGGTCGGCGTCGTCGGTCCCGGCCAGGGCGACCGCCGCCTCCACCGTGTCGAGCACCAGCAGGTCGGTCCCGGCGGGCACGATCGCCGCCAGCTCCGTGCTGGTCAGCACCGTGACCGGCCGGGCGTCGTCGAGCATGAAGGCGTTGCGGTCGGCCGGATAGTCCGGGTCGATCGGCAGATAGGCGGCGCCGGCCTTGAGGATGGCAAGCAGGCTGACCACCAGCTCGACCGAACGCGGCAGGGCGACCGCCACGATCTGCTCCGGCCCGGCGCCCCGCGCCGTCAGCAGGCGGGCGAGCCGGTTGGCGCGGGCGTTGAGCTCGGCGTAGCTCAGCGCGGCGTCCTCGAACATCAGGGCGAGCGAGTCCGGCGAGATCCGGGCCCGGTTCTCCAGCAGCGCCGTCAGGGTGGTGTGCGGCACCGGGTGGTCGGTCTGGTTCCAGCCGGCCACCAGCTGCTGCCGCTCCGGCGCAGTCAGGATGTCGATGCCGCCGACCGGCTGGTCGGCCTCGCGGGTGATCGATTCGATCAGCCGCAGCAGCCGCCCGCGATGGCCGGCCAGGTCGTCCGGCGTGTACAGGGCCGCATTGGCATCGAAATCGATGTGCAGGCCCTTATCGTCGCCGCGGTCGTAGATGAAGACGCCGAGATTGTTGGTCGAGCCGTTGGTGAGGTTGTGCGGCGTCATCGCATGGCCGCCGAAGCGCAGGTCGTAGTCGAAGGGCTCGATGTTCACCAGCATGGTGAACAGCTGCTGGTTGTTGGGCAGCAGGTTGAGGTCGCGGCGCATGTCCTCGTAGCGGTACTGCTGGTGCCGCAGGCATTGCCGGACCTCGGTGCCGACCTGGCGGATCAGCTCCAGCATGCTCATGCCCGGTGCGATCTTCAGGCGCAGCGGCACCGCATTCGCGAGCATCGAAGGGGTGCGCCGCATGCGCCCGTTGGCCCGGGCCGTCACCGTGAGGCCGACCACCAGGTCCTCCACGCCGGTCATGCGGTGCAGGAAGGCGGTGGTCAGGGCGATCAGGGTCTGCGGCAGGCTGGCGCCGACCGACTGGGCCAGGCGGCGCAGCGCCGCCACCGTCTCCGGGGGCATGGCGGACTGGTCGCGCAGCGGCCCGGGGGCGCCGACCTTGCGGTCGGACAGCGTGATCGGCGGCGGCGTGTCGGCGAAGCGCTCCATCCAGTATTGCCGGTCGCGGGCGAAGCGGTCCGAGCCGCGATAGCCGGCTTCCTCGGCCAGCAGCTCGGGCAGGGCGCCGAACGCCGTGTCATTGGTGGGCGGGCGATCCTCGACCAGCGCGGTGTACAGCTCGGCGACGCGCCGGGCGCACAGGCCGCCGGACAGGCCGTCCAGCACGATGTGGTGGGCCCGGTGGTACCAGAAGAACACGTCGGGCATGATCTTCAGCACCGCCGAGAACCACAGCTCGTCGGTCAGCAGGTCCAGCGGCCGGTTGTAGTCTGCCTTCATCCATTGCCCGGCCGCCTGCCGCGGATCGGGCTCGGCGCTGAAATCGACGAAGGGGATGTCGCCGTCGTAGCGGGGCCGGACGATCTGGCGCGGCCCGTCGATGCCCTCGACGAACCGGATCCGCAGCGTCTCGGCCTCCTGCGTCAGCTGCCGCAGGGCGGCCTGCAGCAGCGCCGGGTCGATCGGGCCGTGGATCTCGAGCGCCTCGGCCAGGTTGAATTCGGTGTCCGGCATGAACTTCTGCGCCAGCCACATGCCGGTCTGGGCGGTGGTCAGGGGGAGCGAAGCGCTTCCGAAATCGATGCTGTCCATGGCTCAACCCATCTCGCTCGGCAGGGAAGGGCGGCCACTGTTCCGCGGCCGCCGCTGGGTGGTCATCGCTGGGCGGACAGCGTCTTCGGACGCAGATCCGTCCAATGGGCGTCGATGTAGTCCTGGCAGGACCGGCGGTCGGCATCGCGATGCGCCGCGGCCCAGCCGGCCGGAACCGGGATGAAGGCCGGCCACAGCGAATGCTGCCCCTCGTCGTTGACCAGGACGTGGAAGCGGCCGTCCGGATTGTCGAAGGCGCTGGTCATCGCGGGGCTCCCGGTCGCCGGCATGCCGCCGGCGCCGACCGGGATCGGTCGACGGGCGTCCGCAGGATTCGAATTGAAATCTTGAGCCGCCTGGCCGTGCCGTTGCCGGCGCCCGGGGCGACGATGGTGGTCCGCACGCTCGCCTCTCCACTGGGCCAAGCCAAACGTTTGGCGCGCGGGCGCCCGTCCGACATCGGCTCAATTGTTCTGGTTGCGCGAAGCTTCCGGCAAGAGGAGGGGATTCACGAGCTGTATAGGTTTACAGGTTTCGCCTACGCAAAAATGATGATGTCATGCATCAATCCTCGGGCGATGGCCTGCGACAGCGTCGCCACCCCGAATTTCTGCTTGGCATTCTCGGTGTGGAACACCACCGTCCGCCGGCTGATTCGCATGATGTCGGCGATGTCCGACGCGCTCTTGCCCTTCGCGGCCCATTGCAGGCAGTCGATCTCGCGCGGCGTCAGCGACGGGCGCGTCCGCGGTTCGGGATGGTCGTCCTGGCGCAGCTTGGCGTGCAGGTGCAGCGCGATCAGGTGCAGCGCATGCTGATGCCGGTCGATGCAGCGCTGGAAGTCGGGCTCGATGCCGAATTCGGTCAGGGTCAGGCTCGAAGCCTTGCCTTGGCGGTCATGGATCGGGATGGTCAGGCCGCGCCGGATGCCGGCTTCGGCCGCCTCCTCGAGGAAGGCTTTCTGCTTGCGCGTCAGCGGATCCTTGAAGGATTCGATCGTCCAGGCGAAGGGCAGCATGGTCCCCACCGCGCGCGCGATCACCGGGTCGATGCGGTCGTACCGATTTTCGCCGTAGCGTTCGACCCAGGAATCCGGATAGGTGGTCAGCACCAACGGCGCGTCGGCCTCGGCTCCCGATGGGAAGCTGACATAGGCGAAATGATTCAGCCCGTAATCCTGGATCGTCTGCTCCAACAGATCCCGGATGTCTTGCCGGCTGCGGCTGGATGGAAGGTGTAGGATGAAATTCTGGAAAATTTGATCCATCTGGTCCTCGCCCGCATCATGCTTCTGTCGGCACTTCTCCCTATTTGCAGAAAATTTTACTTTTATTTTGATCCCTGTTACCGCGCATTACGACCTCCGTTACAACCGACATACTATTTGTATTTCTAGGACGCGGCAAAGGCTGATTCGCATAAAACGGTATGAATTTATGGCTGCGACAAGCCGCCACGCTTGCCGCGGATGCTTCCGCGACCCGTCCCCTCAACCAATCCTTGCCATTCGATGCCGGGTGACGGCGGCCGCACGTCGACTCGACCGATCCGTCTCGAATCCAGTTATCCTGCATAACATAGCAGGTATTATTGCCTCGATTTGGCCAATAGGAAGATTGTCGCAGACTAGATCTGCAGACAGACAAGGATCGCACCGAGCTGGATCAGAATCCGTCGAGACCGACCCCTATGGACCTCGATAGAGATTCTTTCATCGTTTCACTGTCCCCATGAAACCTGACGGGTGGTCTTGCCTCGATCCCCCGATCGTGAACCCTTGCTTGATATGGAGAAGACCTCAATGAGCGACATCTTTGATTTCTCCGGCATCATTGGCGGCGTGCTCAGCGGCGTCGGCCAGGCGGTCGGCGGTGCGGTGGCCGGCGTCGGCAGCACGGTCGGCACCGCCGTCGGCGAGGCCGGCGAGGCGGTCGGCGGTGTCCTGACCGAGGTCGGCGGCGTCGTCGGCGGTGTGGTCGGGGACGTGGTCGGCGGCGCCACCGCCGGCGTCGGCGCGGTGCTGGACGGCGCCAGCCACGCCGTGGGCGACATCGTCACCGGCGCGGGCCAGGCGGTCGGCGGCATCGCCGACGGTGTCGGCCATCTCGTCGGCGACCTGTTCGGCGGCCTGTTCGGGCACACCGACTTCCATCTCTGATCTGTGTCGCGGGGCGGGGAATTGACCCCGCCCCGCAACTCAGGCGAAGCGGCGGCTGAGGAAGGGCGATCCCGCCAGGCCGAAGCGCCAGGGCGTGCCGGCGCCGCGGCTGATGCCGATGCGCGGACCGACGGCGATCTCGGCCACCTCCGCCCGCGGCAGGATCACGAAGGGCGGCGCGTCCAGCGCCCGCCCGTCCAGCGCCTGGGTGATCCCCAACGCCTGGGCCAGCCGGCCGGGCCCGGCGCACAGCAGTCGTACATCCTCCAGCCCGCGCCGCGCCTGCATGGCCTCGATGCCGGCGGTCGGGGCGATCGCCCGCACCAGCACGGCGCTGCCGGGCCGCGCGGCGTCGCACACCAGGTTCAGGCACCAGTGCAGGCCGTAGGAGCGGTAGACATAGGCGTGGCCGACCGGCCCGAACATCGCCGCGTTGCGCGGCCTCGGCCCGGCGAAGCTGTGCGAGGCCGGATCGTCCCGGTCATAGGCCTCGGTCTCGACCACCAGGCCGCCGACGCCGTCGACCAGCAGGGTGGTGCCGATCAGCGCCCGCGCCGTGGTCGCGGCGTCGGCGGCGAAGGCGGTCCGGTCCAGCGGCGGGGGCGGCGTCGGGGGCATCGCGCCTCTCTCCGCGACCGGGCGGCGCGGCGCAAGCGAAAACCGCCAAGACGCCGCACGCATGCTCAGCCGGCTTGGCGGCGGCGGCGCCGGTGCCGTATGGTCCGGCATTCCCCGCCCCCGGCATTCCCCGCCCAAGGTGACCGTCATGGACCAGCACGCCGACCAGCAGCCGAAAGCCGGCCTTCCGCCCGAACTCGCGGCGTTGCGCAGCAGCATCGACAACATCGACGCCGCCCTGGTCCATCTTCTGGCCGAGCGCTTCAAATGCACCCAGCGGGTGGGCGCGCTGAAGGCCACCACCGGCCTGCCGCCGGCCGACCCGGCGCGTGAGGCGACCCAGATCGCGCGGCTGCGCCGGCTGGCGGAAGACGCCCATCTCGACCCGGATTTCGCCGAGAAGTTCCTGGCCTTCATCGTCGCCGAGGTGATCCGCCACCACGTCGCGATCCGCGACGCCGCCCCGCAGCGCTGACGCTATTTCGGCGGCCTGCCTTGCCGCGATGGCGCGGCGATCCTAGATCAAGGGCGACGGCCTGCCGCGGCCGCCGCCCTTGCCGTCGCCCCTCGGCGGCTCCCGCATCGCAGGACCTCCGACCATGCCTCAGCAGGACAAGCCTGTCTGGTTCATCACCGGCTGTTCCACCGGCTTCGGCCGCGAGATCGCCCGCCATGTGCTGGGCCTCGGCTACCGCGCCGTGGTCACCGCCCGCGACCCGTCCCAGGTCGAGGATCTCGCCGCGGGCCATGACGGCCGCGCCCTGGTGCTGAAGCTGGACGTCACCAGGCCTGAGGAGGTCGCGGCGTCGGTCAAGGCAGCCGAGGCGGAATTCGGCAGCATCGACGTGCTGGTGAACAATGCCGGCATCGGCTACTTCGCCGCGGTGGAGGAGAGCGACGAGGCCGAAATTCGCCGCATGGTCGAGGTCAATTTCTGGGGCCTCGCCGCCATGACCCAGGCGGTGCTGCCGGGCATGCGGGCGCGCCGCCGCGGCCACATCGTCAACATCTCCTCGCTCGGCGGCATCCGCGCCAGCCCTGGGGTCGGCTTCTACAACGCCACCAAATTCGCGGTCGAAGGCCTGTCCGAGGCGCTGGCGCAGGAGGTCGCGCCGCTCGGCATCAAGGTGACGCTGATCGAACCCAGCGGCTTCCGCACCGATTGGGCCGGCCGCTCGGCCAACGAGGTCAGCCGGGTGATCGAGGACTATTCCGAAACCGCCGGCGCCCGCTGGCGGCAGATCCGCGCCCGCAGCGGCCGCCAGCCCGGCGACCCGGTGCGGGCCGCCGCCGCCATCGTCCAGGTGGTGGAATCGCCGGAACCGCCGCTGCGCCTGCTGCTGGGCAAGGCCGCCGTGGCCGGCGCCCATGGCAAGCTCGAGGCGCTGCGCCGCGACTTCGAGGCCTGGGCCAAGGTCAGTGAAGCGGCCGATTTCCCGGATGCCTGAGCCGCTGCCGTACATCGAGACAGGGAGAGCCCCATGACCACCCATCCCGCGATCCAGGCCGGCCGCGTCGCCGTCATCACCGGCGCCGCCGGCGGCATCGGCCTCGCCGCCGCCAAGCGCTTCGCCAAGATCGGCCTCAAGGTCGTGCTGGCCGACCTGCCGGGCGAGGCGCTGGAGCGCGCTGCGAGCGAGGTGGCGGAGATCGCCGCCGGCGGCGCGCCCGATGTCCGCGCCGTGCCGACCGACGTCTCGCTGCTCGAGGAGGTCGAGGGCCTGCGCGACGTCGCCCTGGATGTGTTCGGCGAGGTCGGGGTGCTGATGAACAATGCCGGCATCGGCAATGGCGGCGGCCCCTGGCAGAACTACGACCGCTGGCGCCGGGTGCTGGACGTCAACCTCTATGGCGTGATCCACGGGGTCCAGGCCTTCACCCCGGCGATGATCGGGGCGGGCGGCGACGGGCTGATCATCAACACCGGCTCGAAGCAGGGCATCACCACCCCGCCGGGCGACACCGCCTACAACGTCTCCAAGGCCGGGGTGAAGGCGCTAACCGAAGGCCTGGCGCATGCCCTGCGCGAGACCGAGGGCTGCCGCGTCACCGCGCATCTGCTGATCCCCGGCTACACCTTCACCGGCATCACCGCCCGTGGCGAGACCGAGAAGCCGGCGGCGGCCTGGAGCGCGGATCAGGTCATCGACTTCATGCTCGACAGCCTCGGCCGCGGCGAGTTCTATATCCTGTGCCCCGACAACGACGTGACCCGGGCGGTGGACGAGAAGCGCATCCGCTGGGCGGCGGAGGACATCATCCACAACCGTCCAGCCCTGTCGCGCTGGCACCGCGACCACAAGGACGCCTTCGCCGCCTACATGGCCCGCAAGGACTGACGGGCGTCAGCCTCCCGTGGCGGCGGGGCGGGCGACGGCGCCCAGGCCCAGCGTGGCGGCGCCGATCATGCCGGCGTCGTTGCCATGCACCGCCAGCAGCACCTTGGGCGACCGGCCGGGCAGGGCCAGGATGAAGTCGGGCAGGTGGGCCGCCACCCGGTCGGCCAGCACCGGCCCGGCCAGCGACACGCCGCCGCCCAGGATGGCGGCCTCGAGGTTCAGCATGTTGGCCATGATGCCGATCGCCTGGGCCAGCCAACGCGCCACCTCGTCGATCGCCTGCATCGCCTCGGGCTCGCCGGCCTTGGCCCGGTCGCAGACCAGCTGCGCCCCCTGGTCCTCGAAGCCGGGCCGCAGCTCGGCATAGCGCTTCACCAGCGCGGTGGCGCTGGCCAGGTTCTCCAGCATCCCCGGCACCGGGTCGGCGATGTCGGTGCGGGCGGGGTCCAGCGACATGCAGCCGAATTGCGGCGGCAGGCCGACCGGGCCGTCGATCACCCGGCGGTCGATCACCACCGCGCCGCCGATGCCGGTGCCCAGGGTGAACAGGGCGAAGCGCTGCAGGTCGCGGCCGGCGCCGGACTGCATCTCGCCATGGGTGGCGCAGACCGCGTCGTTGCCGATCGCCGCCGGCACGCCGAAATGGCTGCCCAGCACCTGCGACAGCGACCCGCCCATCAGCGCCGGCACCGCCGGGCAGCGCCCGAACAGCAGGCCGGTCTCGGGATGGGGATAGCCCGGCACGCCGATGCCGATGGCGTCGATCGGCGGGATCTCGCGCTGCAGCGCCGCGACGGCCGCGATGGCGACGGCGGCGAAATCGTCGAATCCCGCCTCCTTCGGCACCGAGAAGCGGGCCCGGGCCAGCACCCGGCCCTGCGCGTCGATGGCGCCGAGCTTGGTGGAGGAGCCGCCGATGTCCAGTCCGACCGCGACCGGCATCATGCCACCGTCGACCGCAGGCGGACGTTCAGCTTCTTGCCGATGTCCGGATAGATCATGGTGTCCGGGTTCAGCCCGCGCGCCGTCGCCAGGGCGCAGCCCAGCCACTGGAACGGGACCGGAGCCCAGGCGGGTCCCAGCCATTCCAGCTCCTCGGGCCCCGCCCCCTCCGGCCAGGCCACGTCCCAGTCGAAGCGGGTGGCATGGCCGGACAGGTTGCACACCGCCAGCCGCGGCCCCAGCGGCGTCAGCGCCTCGCCCAGATTGGCGGCCACCCTGGCCTCGTCGGCGGTCTGCGCGATCACGATCACCAGGCTGTTCGGCGTGGTGCCGTAGCAATGGCCGTGCAGCGCCTCCTCGGTGTCGAAGGCCGCGGTCGGCACGCCGCTGATCTCGGCGATCTTCAGCGAGGCCTCCAGCGCGGTGCCGACATGGCCGGCCTGGCCGGCGACCAGGATGTAGTCGGGCACCCCGACACGCTGCAGCAGCTCGTCGGCCGCCAGCCGGCCGGTCTCGACCGTCCGCTCCAGCGCGGCGGCAAGGCCGGACAGGTCGAGCGGGCGTCCGCCGAGGCGGGCGGCGACGGACAGGACGGCCAGCACCGTGGCGGTGTAGCCCTTGGTCTTCGGGCCCACCGTCTCCGGCCCGATCGGGATCAGCACGGTGTCGGCGCCGGCCTTGGCGATCGGGCTGTCGCCGTCGGCGGTGATCACCACGGTCGGGAACCCCAGCGCGACCGCCAGCCGCACCGCCTCGATCGAGGTGATGCTCATGCCCGACTGCGACGCCGCCAGCACCAGCGTCGCCGACGCGTTCGGCCGCGGCGGCCGGCGCAGGAACGCCTCCGGCTCCTTGGCCACGATCGCGGCGCCGGTCGCCGCCTCCAGGGCGTCGGCCCCGGCCAGCAGCGCGTTCATCGACGAACCGGTGCCCAGCAGCACGATCCGCTCCGGCGTCCGCGCCAGTGCCGGCAGCGCGGCCAGGGGCTGGGCCAGCACGCCGGGCAGGGCGGCCAGGATGGCGGGTTGTTGGCAAATATAGGTGCCGATCTGCATCGGAGGGCTCCCTGGGGTCGCTCGTGATGGCGGCTATTAATTAAACGCTGTTTGATTATATTGGATCGGTTTCATCGTCGAGGGGAAACTTCATGGCGCGTCCGGCGGACCAGTCCGGCACCTTCCAGGGGGCGAATCTGGAGCATGCGCGGGCGTTGAACCGCCGCGCGGTGTTCGAAGCGGTGCGCCGCCACGGGCCGGTGACGCGGGCGGAGCTGGCGCGGCTGATCGGCCTGACGGTGCAGGGCATCTCCAACATCGCGACGGAGCTCGAGGCCGCCGGGCTGATCCGCCAGGACGGCAAGCGCATGGGGCTGCGCGGCCAGCCGGCGGTCGAGCTGTCGGTCAACCCCGCCGGCGGCTACACCATCGGTCTCAGCCTCGCCTACCGCCGGGTCACCGGCGTGCTGGTCGACCTGACCGGCCAGATCGTCGCCCATGACACGCGGGCCCTGTCGGAGCGCGAGCCGCAGGCGGCGGCACAGGTGCTGGCGGACCAGACGCGCGACCTGCTGTCCGCGTCCGGCATCGACCCCAGCCAGGTTTGGGGCGTCGGCTGCAGCGTGCCCGGCACGGTCCAGAACGGCGCCTTCTGGTACGATAAGGTGAAGGAGGCCGAGGCCTGGATCCGTTTCCCGCTGGGGGCGGAGCTGGAGCGGCTGACCGGCCTGTGGGTGCTGGTCGAGAACGATGCCACCGTGGCCGCGATCGGCGAGCGGCTGTACGGCGTCGGCCGCGTCGCCAGCAGCTTCTTCTACCTGCACTTCAACCTCGGCGTCGGCGGCGGCATCGTGGTCGACGGCCAGCACTACCGCGGCGCCTTCGGCGGCGCCGGCGAGATCGGGCACATGATCGTCAAGCCCGGCGGCCGGTTGTGCCCCTGCGGCAGCCGCGGCTGCCTCGAACAGTATGTCTCGCTTTACGCCGCCGCCGAGGCGGTGTGCGGCCCGACCCGCGCGCCCGACGAGGTGCCGGCGGAGGAGCTGGTGGCGCTGCTGCGCGACGGCGACTCCCGCCTCCTGGCCTGGCAGCAGGAGGCCGGCGAGTACCTGCGCATCGCCATCCGCAACATCGAGGCGATGTTCGACCCCGACACCATCGTGATCGGCGGCGGCCTGCCGCCGGAGCTGATGGAAGGCCTGATTGCCGCCGCCAGCCCGCTGCTGCCGGGCATGACCCACCGTCATGCCAGCAGCCTGCCGCGGCTGGTGCCGGCGGAGCACGCCGCCGACCTGCCGGCGATGGGCGCCGCGGCGCTGCCGGTCGCGGTGCTGCTGCAATCCAGCCTGTCCCGCCTGTCGGCCTCGCCCAGCATCGGCACCGCCGCGGCCGACAATCCGGCCCTGGCCCTGCTCGGCGTCCGCCTCGCCGGCTGAGCCGCGATGCAGAGGCAAGGCCGTTGACAACCCCATGCGGCTTCGTGATTAATAAAACACTGTTTGATTAATTGGCCGGCAGCGAATTGCGGGACAACCGCCGCCTGCCGCCCGACTGGGAGGTGGCATAATGGGACATATCGGCCGCAAGGCCTGTGCGACGCTCGGCATCACCCTGCTTCTGAGCCTTCCGGGCGCCGCCCAGGCCCAGACCGTGCTCAACGGCCTGTTCATGGCCCAGGCCGGCTACTCCGAATCGGATGTGCGGGCGATGACCGAGGCCTTCGAGAAGGCGCATCCCGACATCCAGGTGAAGCTGGAATTCGTCCCCTACGAGACGCTGCACGACAAGATCACCCTCGCGGCCGGGTCCGGCGGCGGCTACGACGTCGTGCTGTTCGACGTGATCTGGCCGGCGGAATTCGCCGCCAACAACATCCTGGCCGACGTCACCGGCCGGATCGACGCCAAGACCCGCGACGCGGTGCAGGCCGGCGCCTGGACCACGGTCGACTACAAGGGCAAGTCCTACGGCATGCCCTGGCTGATGGACAGCAAGTTCCTGTTCTACAACAAGGCCATGCTGGAGAAGGCCGGGATCGCCAAGCCGCCGGCCAGCTGGCCCGAGGTGATCAAGGACGCCGAGATCCTGAAGCAGAAGGGCATCGTCCAGTACCCGATCGTGTGGAGCTGGAGCCAGGCCGAAGCGATCATCTGCGACTACGCCATCCTGGTGCAGGCCTTCGGCGGCGACTTCCTCGACGCCAGCGGCAAGCCGGGCTTCCAGACCGGCGGCGGCCTGGATGCGCTGAACTTCATGGTCGACACCCTGAAGAACGGCACCACCAACCCGCATTCGACCGAGTATCTGGAAGAGGACGTGCGCCGCGTCTTCTCCAGCGGCCAGGCGGCCTTCGCGCTGAACTGGACCTACATGTACAACCAGGCCAACACCGACCCGAAGGAATCGCAGATCGTCGGCCAGGTCGGCGTCATCGCCCCGCCCGGCGTCGACGGGAAAAGCACTGTCTCGACCGTCAATGGCGGCATGGGCCTCGGCATCCCCACGGGCAGCAAGAACCAGGACGCGGCCTGGACCTACATCACCTACCTCGCCTCGCCCGAGGTCGAAGCCAAGTATGCCAACAGCGGGCCGCCGATCTGGAAGTCTTACTACGAGGACCCATCGCTGAAGACCTCGCCCAACGCCCCGCTGCTTGAGGCGCAGGACAAGTCCTTCGCCAAGCTGTTCAGCCGGCCGCAGGCGGTCGACTACACCCAGTTCTCGACCCGGCTGCAGCAGGCCCTGCAGCAGGCGCTGTTGGGCCAGGCCTCGGCCGCGGATGCGCTGAAGTCGGCGGCCTCGGACCTCGGCGCCACCAACTGACGCCAGCCCGATAGCACCAACCCCCTCTCCCCGTTCCGGCCGCCGGCCGGGCGGGGGAGGGGCCTTAACTCCCGTGCCAAGCAAGAGGACTGTCTTGACGTTTCGTGGGCGGTTGCTGCTGGTCCTGCCGCTCCTGGTGGTCCTGGCTGCTGTCATCGGCTGGCCGTTGCTCGACACGGTCTGGCTCAGCTTCACCGACGCCCAGCTCGGCGGCGCCAGCGGCAATTTCGTCGGCATCGACAACTATATCCGCGCCTTCCGGTCCCCGGGCTTCCTCAAGGCGCTCGGCGTCACCACGCTGTTCACGGTGCTGACCGTCAGCATCGAGATGGGGCTCGGCCTGTGCGTCGGGCTGCTGCTCGACATGCCGCTGAAGGGCCGCGCCTTCTTCCGCTTCCTGCTGATCGTGCCCTGGGCGTTGCCGACCGTGGTCAACGCCATGGCTTGGCGGGTGATCTACAACCCGGATTTCGGCGCCCTGAACGCGCTGCTGACCCAGCTCGGCATCATCGACCAGTACCAGAGCTGGCTGGGCAGCCCGGCGACCGCGCTGTTCGCGATCGGCGCCGCCGACATCTGGAAGACCTTCTCGCTGGTGGCGCTGATCACCCTGGCCGGGCTGCAGAGCGTGCCGAAGGAGTTGCGCGAGGCCGCGACGATCGACGGCGCCGGCTTCCTCGCCCGGTTCCGCGCCGTCACCCTGCCGGTGATCCTGCTGCCGCTCAGCATCGCCGCGGTGCTGCGCATGATCGAGGCGGTGAAGGTGTTCGACATCATCTGGGTGATGACCCGCGGCGGCCCGGTCGACAGCACCAAGTCGCTCAGCATCCTGATCTACCAGGAGGCGTTCTCGTTCCGCCACGCCGGCTACGGCGCCTCGCTGGCGATGCTGTCGGTCGCGCTCAGCCTGGTGCTGATCGCCGGCTACACCCGCGTCCTGCGCAACCAGCCGAGGGCCTGACCGATGCGCATGTCCCTGCCCGGCCGGATCGCCGCCTACGCCGCCATGTATCTCGTCGGCATCGTCATCCTGGTGCCGGTGCTGTGGCTGCTGGTGATGAGCGTCAGCTCGACCCGCGACCTCACCACCCTGCCCTTGGCCTGGATCCCGAGTGAGCTCGACTTCTCGCGCTACACCAGGCTGCTCACCATCTCCTCGAATGGCGACGGCGCCGCCTTCCTGGCGGCGCTGCGCAACACCTGCCTGGTGGCGCTGGGCACCACGATCCTGGCCTTCCTGCTGGCGATCCCGGCGGCCTGGGTGTTCTCGCGCTATCCCAAGCGCTACAGCTGGATGCTGTACCTGATCGTCGCCACCTACATGCTGCCGCCGCTGATGTTCGTGGTGCCGCTGTACCGCATCCTGTCGTCGTTCGACCTGCTCAACTCGCCCTGGGCGCTGATGATCGCCGACTGCACCATCGTGCTGCCCTTCACCACCTGGCTGCTGAAGAGCGGCATCGACAACATCCCGGTGGACCTTGAGGAGGCGGCGCGGATCGATGGCGCCAAGCTGTGGCAGATCCTGCTGCGGGTCACCCTGCCTCTCGCCCGGCCGGTGATCGGCACCACGCTGCTGTTCTCGGCCCTGATCGTGTGGGACGAGTTCCTCTACGCCATGCTGTTCACCAGCGACAGCCGGGCCCAGACCCTGACCGTGGTGATCGCCAACCTGGCCAGCGGCCGCGTCTCCGACTACGGCCTGCTGGCGACGGCGGGGGTGATCGCCGCCGCCCCGCCGGTGCTGGTCGGGCTGCTGCTGCAGCGCTCGATCGTATCCGGCCTGACCAGTGGCAGTGTGAAGGGCTGAGAGACCGCTTGTAAACGCGCCGGCGCGAGCGGCCTAAGCCGTGACTGTATATCGGTCGGATTTGATGAGTTTTTTCCGGGCCTTATAAGTACCGTAACGTCCGACGAAAGAAATCATCTTGCGCAGTAAAATAACAACAGGTAAGACTTAAGTCCCAGCCTGGGTCCAATTCAGGCATTTTCATCGGTCCCCGCATATTCATCGGGGCCCAGGCTGGGGCTTTGCCGGTCAGCTCGACAGGGCCGGGCGCTCGGACTGCACCGGCTTGTGCATGTGGACGACGGTGCCGTCCTTGAACGGCTCCTCGCGCTCGACCGTGAAGCCGGACCGGGCGTAGAGGTCGACATTCCCGGCGAATTGCGGGTTGGTGTACAGGCGCAGCGCCGGCCGGCCGAGTTCGGCCGCCAGGGCCTCGGCATGGGCGAGCAGGTGCTGGCCGTGGCCGCGGCGCTGGGCGTCGGGGGCGACCGCCACATTCTCGATCAGCAGGTCGTCGCCGCGGTCGATCATCTCGATCAGCGCGACCAGGGCATCGCCGGCATACAGCAGGTCGATCCGGTGCTCGCGCACCGCCTCGTCGTAATCCACGGCCATCGGCAGCGGCTCGCGGCCGATCACCGGCACCCATTTGGCATAGGCCGCGCGGGTCAGCGCACGGACGGCGTCGGCGTCGGTTGCGACCGCGCGGCGGATCTGCAGGTGGGGCTGGCTCATGGTCTGGTCCTTCGGGGGCGACGGTGACCGGCAAGAAAAAACCCGCCGGTCCGGGGGACGGCGGGTTGCGGTGCTCGGGATCCGGAGGGGTCAGCCGGGGCTGACCCCGGCGGATCCCCCACCTCTCCCGGCGCACCACAGCACCGCCGTCGCCGCAGGGCGACGTCGTTTGCTGGTGGTGGTAGCTCGGGCAATGCGATCCATGGTGGAATGATCCCGTCTCAGGCGGTCGCCGTCAACGCCTGTGCTGTTACAGTTCGCCGCGCCGCGACCGCCTTGGCCAGCCGCTCCAGCACCGCGACCGAGGCGTCCCAGCCGATGCAGCCATCGGTGATGCTCTGGCCGTAGACCAGGGGCTGGCCCGCGACCAGCTCCTGCCGGCCGGCGACCAGGTGGCTCTCGACCATCACGCCGATGATGCGCTGGTCGCCGCCGGCGACCTGGCGCGACACGTCCTCGACCACCCGCGGCTGGTTCTCCGGCTTCTTGCTGCTGTTGGCGTGGCTGGCGTCGATCATCACCACCGGGCGCAGCCCGGCGCGGGTCAGTTCGGCGCAGGCAGCCTCGACGCTGGCGGCATCGTAGTTCGGCGCCTTGCCGCCGCGCAGCATGATGTGCGCGTCCTCATTGCCGGTGGTGGCGGCGATCGCCGACTGGCCGGTCTTGGTCACCGCCAGGAAATGATGCGGCTGCGACGCCGAGCCCACGGCGTCGACCGCGATCTTCACATTGCCGTCGGTGCCGTTCTTGAACCCGACCGGGCAGGACAGGCCGGACGCCATCTCACGGTGGATCTGGCTTTCGGTGGTGCGGGCGCCGATGGCGCCCCAGCCGACCAGGTCGGCGATGTATTGCGGCGTGGTCATGTCCAGGAACTCGCAGGCCGCCGGCAGGCCCAGCGTGTTGACCTCCAGCAGCAGCCGGCGGGCCAGCCGCAGGCCCTTGTCGATCTGGAAGCTGCCGTCCAGGTCCGGGTCGTTGATCAGCCCCTTCCAGCCCACCGTGGTGCGCGGCTTCTCGAAATAGACCCGCATCACGATCTCCAGCGTGTCGGCGAAGCGGGCTCGCAGCGGCGCCAGCCGGGTCGCGTATTCGATGGCGGCGTCGGGATCATGGATCGAGCAAGGGCCGATCACCACCGCCAGGCGGTCGTCGGTGCCGTGCAGGATGCCGTGCAGGGCGCGGCGGGCCTCGGTCACGGTGCGGGTCGCCACGGCGGTGCGCGGGAATTCGCGCATCACCGCGTCGGGGGTGCTTAGTTCCTTGATCTCGCGGATGCGGAGGTCGTCGGTGGTGGTCAGCACGGCATGGGCTCCTGGGGGTTCACCACACCGGCGGCATTAAAAAAGCCGCCAGGTGGTCTGGCGGCTCTCGGGACGTCTGTTGATCGGTCTTCAGATCACGCGCACCCTCGCTCCGCCGCTGAAAGCGGGTAGCTAAAGTACCAAAAGTAGGTGCGGGCGCGGACACGGGTCATGTCGTGCATATAGGTCACGCCGCGGCCTTTGTCACGGGGGTTCTTGCGAAAAGCGGGACGGGGCTTTCGGAAAATGTCCGAAACCGCCCACTCCCGGCCCCAGCCTTCCGCAGCCAGCGATGTCTTGAAGACTTACGCTCCACGGGCCTCAAGCCACTTCGCTTCCTCTTCGGGCGTGGCTCCCGGCACGATCATGCCGAATTCCATTCCGTGGCCCGGCAAGATCTCTTCGAAGACGATTGCAAGCGCGTCGTTCGGGATGCCGCCGATTTCCATCGCCGCGTCATTGAGCTGTTTCAGCATCGAATGCTTCGTTTCCGTGGTTCTCCCCGCCCGAATATGGCCAAGCAGAAACACCACGGGAGACGGACTCTCAGCAAAAAATCCGCTTCCCTCCGGATAGGTCTGGAAAATAATCCGCACCATACTTCTGGGGGCACCTGTCGCTCCCACGTGAATGTCCGTGACGGCCTTGGCCAGAGCCATCCTTTGTCTGCCAGAGAAGGTGCCTTCCTGCGAAGTCCAGGTGTAAATGGGCATGATCATTATTCCTTTGTCCACTCGGACGATCGCCGTATTTTGTCCTGGCCCGTCTTGTCGAGGATCAATAGTTGGAAGCCATGCGCTACAGGAAGATTTCAACAACGATGGAAACCGGTTACATCTAGAATGTTAGGTTGCCCTTAAGGCCATCGAAGCATCGTCAAGGTGCCGCGGGCGGGGCGGGACATCGTGCATCTGTGGGTCACCGGCCTAGTGGTCGCGGCGACGGTCGGGCTATGGGCGACCGGGAAGCTGCCGGAATACCTCACCGCCCTGCTGTTCTTCGCCGCCGCCACCATCCTGGCGCTGGCGCCGCCCGCCACCATCTTCTCCGGCTTCGCCTCGGCCGCCTTCTGGCTGGTGCTCGGCGGCTATGTCCTGGGCTTCGCCATCCGCAACACCGGGCTGGCGGAACGCGCGGCCCGGCTGCTGGCGGCGCGGCTCTCCGGCTCCTACCCCCGGCTGGTGGCCGGCGTGGTCGGGCTGACCTACGCCCTGGCCTTCGTCATGCCGTCGAACATGGGCCGCATTGCGCTGCTGATGCCGATCGTCATGGCCCTGGCCGACCGGGTGGGCCTGGGCGAAGGCCGGCGCGGGCGGATCGGGCTGGCGCTGGCGGTCGGCTTCGGCACCTTCCAGCTCTCCGCCTCGATCCTGCCGGCCAATGTGCCGAACCTGGTGATGGCCGGGGCGATCGAATCCAACTACGGGCTGCACCTGGCCTACCTGCCCTATCTGCTGCTGCACGCGCCGGTGCTCGGCCTGCTCAAGGGCATCGCGCTGAACGGCTGCATCTGCTGGCTGTTCCGCGACACGGTGTCGGGCGCGGCGCCGGCCGAACCGGCCAGACCGGTCTCCGCGGCCGAGCTGCGGCTGGCCGTGCTGCTGGGCGCGACCCTGCTGCTGTGGCTGACGGATTCGGTGCATGGCGTGTCGCCGGCCTGGGTCGGCCTCGCCGCCGCCTGCCTGTGCCTGATGCCGCGCATCGGCTTCGTCACCGGCGAGGAGTTCGGGCGCGACGTCAACCACCGCACCTCGATCTATGTCGCCGGCATCCTCGGCCTCGCCGCCCTGGTGGGGCAGAGCGGCCTGGGCCAGGTGATCGGCGACGCCCTGCTGCATGTCGCGCCGCCCGACCCTGCCGCGCCGGCGCGCAGCTTCGCCACCCTGATCGGCGTGACCTCGGCCCTCAGCTTCGTGGTCACCGCCAATGGCGTGCCGGCGCTGTTCACGCCGCTGGCGCAATCCTTCGCCGATGCCGCAGGCCTGCCGCTGCTGACCGTGTTGATGATCCAGGTGATCGGCTTCTCCACCCCGTTCCTGCCCTATCAGGCGGCGCCGCTGGTGGTGGCGATGGGGATGGGCCGGGTGCCCTTCGCCGCCGGGCTGCGCCTCAGCCTGGCGCTGGCCGCGATCACTTTCGTGGTGCTGGCGCCGCTGGACTATGGCTGGTTCGCGCTGCTGGGTTGGCTGGGCTGACCCCCTTCCTGGGACAGTTCGGCCGGGATCGAAGCCTACCGGCGTGCCGGCCCGCCCCGGCCGGGCTAGGATGCCTGGAAACAGCCAGGGAAGAGACGATGATCGCGATCATTTTCGAGGTCGAGCCGGCGGAGGGCCGGATGGACGACTATCTCGACCACGCCGCCCGGCTGAAGCCGATCCTGGAGCAGATGCCCGGCTTCATCTCGGTCGAGCGTTTCCGCAGCCTGACCGACCCGGGAAAGCTGCTGTCGCTGTCGTTCTGGCAGGACGAGGCGGCGGTGGCGGGCTGGCGCAACCGGGTCGAGCACCGCGCCTCCCAGGCCGCCGGGCGCGACGGCATCTTCCGCGACTACCGCCTGCGGGTCGCCGCGGTGCTGCGCGACTACGGCCTGTCCGAACGCCGCGACCAGGCGCCGGCCGATTCGCCGTTCTGACGGGTCAGAGGCCGGGCACCTGCGGATAGTCCGGCGCATCGGGATCCGGGTCCTGCGGCCATTGCCGGCCGCCGTCCGTGATCGCGTAGTAGTCGCCCTTGTCGGCGGTGAAGAGATGGGCGTCGATCTGCAGCCCGGTGGCGCCGTCCAGCGTGCCGGCGGCGATGCTGACCCTGGGGCCGCCGGTCACCGCCCAGAACAGGCTGGCGCTGCACTCGCCGCAGAAGCCGCGGCGGGCCTCGGGCGAGGACCGGTACCAGCGCAGGCCCTTGTTGCGTTCCAGCACCAGGTCGCCGCTGGCGCAGGCGGTGAAGGCGGCGAAATGGCCGGAGGTGCGGCGGCACTGGCCGCAATGGCAGGCCACCACCTGGCGCAGCGGCCCGGTCACCCGATAGCGCACCGCCCCGCACAGGCATCCACCCGTCCGGTCCGTCATCGCTCCGCCCTCCTGTTGCCCGAATCCGGCTGCTAGGGTGCTGCGACCGGCGGCACGGCACTATGCCCGCTCCGCCATGCGGTGTCGCGGGGGCGCCACCGCCTTCTGGGCAAGGGGAAAGACCGGTGCGACTTGTGGTGTCCTGGATCGCCGGCGGCCTGGCCGCCCTGCTGCCGCTGACGGCCCTGGCGGCCGACCCGCCGCCGCGCCGCACCGAGGCGATGAGCTTCAGCCTGGCCGGCAATGGCGGCAACTGCCTGGGCTGCGAATGGGTGGCGGCGGAAGGGCTGATCACCGCCGACGCGCCGGCCGCCTTCGCCGCGTTCCTGAAGCAGGAGGGCTGGTCCGGCTGCTATTCGGCCGAGCCGGTGATGCTGGATTCGCCCGGCGGCGATGCCGAGGCGGCGATGGCCCTGGGCCGCGCCCTGCGCGCGGCCGGCTGCACCACCTCGGTCGGCCGGACCGTGCCCGACCCCGAGTCGGCGGATGCCGGCCGGCCGATCGAGATGGAGATCGCCGGCCAATGCGAGGGCGCCTGCGTTCTGGCCTTCCTGGGTGGACAGGAGCGCTCGCCGCGGCCGGACCAGCTGGTGCTGTCGCCGCTGCTTGCCGACCGGCCCGGCCTGTCCGCCGCCAAGGGCCTTGCCGAGGGCCTGATGCTGGCCTCCCGGATCGGGGCGTATCTGGCGGAGATGGGGGCCGACCCGGCCTTCGGCCCGCGCCTGGCCCTGGCGCCGGACGCGCCGCCGCAGACGCTCGGCGCCGCCGACCTCGCCGGCCTTGCCATCGACAACAGCGAGATCGAGACCCGCACGCCCTGGCAGGTCACGCCCTACCGCGGCGGCGCCGTGGCGGTGACCACCCACCGCATCGGCCCGCAGGGCGGCGACGAGAACACGCTGACCCTGTTCTGCCGCCGCGGCAAACCCGCCCCCGCCGCCCTGATGCTCAGCCGCCGCTGGGGCGCCGACAAGAACAACGTGCCGTCGCCCGAGCCGGTGACGCTGGGCTTGGCCGCCGCGGAGGCCGGCGGTCAAGCGGTGGAGCGCACGGTGGCGGATGCCGAAAGCCGCGAGACCGACGATGGCTGGGGCTTCCTGACGGTCGACCTGACGGCGGCGGAGCTGGCGGCGCTGCGGGCCGGCCGCAGCCTGACCCTGTCCGGCGGCGTGCCGCCGAACTGGGGCACCGACTGGGCCGAGACCGCGACCCTCACCGCGGCCGATCGCGACGTCGTCGCCCTGGCCCTGCGCAACTGCATCTGAGACGCCCGCACAGCGGGGCTTGCCAAGCGGTGGCTGCCTCCCGATATTCGAAACAGTCGTCCGGATCCCCCGGGCGGCGAACGTTCTCAGGGCGGGGTGCAAGTCCCCACCGGCGGTGATGGCGCGAAAGCGCACAAGCCCGCGAGCGCCTGCCGGGTCAACCGGCAGGGTCAGCAGATTCGGTTGGAATCCGAAGCCGACGGTCACAGTCCGGATGAAAGAGAACGGGGAAGTCCGGCCGGGCGAGTCCCGGCGGTCGGTCCCGTATGCCCTGATTCTGGTCCTATGTGAGGATGGCCATGAATCAGTCTCAGTCCCCGTCGAATACCGATACCGGTCGCGTCGCGTTCATCCAGGCTTGCTGGCACCGCGACATCGTCGACCAATGCAAGACCGCCTTCCTGGCCGAGATTGCCCGGGCGGGCAAGCCGGCGCCGCAGGTCGACCTGTTCGAGGTGCCGGGCGTGTTCGAGATCCCGCTGCACGCCCAGCTCCTGGCCAAGACCGGCCGCTACGATGCCATCGTGGCCACCGGCTTCATCGTCGATGGCGGCATCTACCGCCATGAGTTCGTCTCCACCGCGGTGATCGACGGGCTGATGCGGGTGCAGCTCGACACCGAGGTGCCGGTGCTGTCGGCCGTGCTGACGCCGCAGCGTTTCCACGAGCACGAGACCCACACCGCCTTCTTCCGCGAGCATTTCCTGGTCAAGGGCAAGGAGGTCGCGGAAGCCTGTCTGGCGACCGTCGCGGCGGTGACCCGGCTGCGCAGCCAGGCCCTCCGCGCGGCGGCCTGACCCGGACTGGCCTCACCGCCCGTAGAGGGCGGTGAGGCTGGCGCGGCCGATCTCGGTGCCGTGCAGGGCGAAGCCGACCATGGCCGCCGAGGCCTGCGGGTCGACCGGCAGGCGGTCGACCGACAGCGCATGCACCGTGAAGATGTAGTGGTGCGGCCGGTCGCCCTGCGGCGGGCAGGGGCCGCCATAGGCCGAACTGCCGTAATCGGTGCGGCCCTGCACCGCCCCGGCCGGCAGGCCGGGCGCCGATGGCGCGCCCGCGCCTTCCGGCAAAGCGGTGACCCCCGCCGGGATGTCGGCCACCACCCAGTGCCACCAGCCGCTGCCGGACGGTGCGTCGGGATCATAGGCGGTGACAGTGAAGCTCTTGGTGCCGGCCGGCGCCCCTGACCAGGCCAGGGCCGGGGAGACATTGTCTCCACTGCAGCCGAAGCTGTTGAAGACGAAGCGGTTGGCGATCTTGCCGCCCTCGGCCAGGTCGGGGCTGGTCAGGCGGAATTCCGCGGCGTGGCCAGGGCCGGCGGACAGGATCGCGGCCAGCGCCAGGCCGGCGGCGACAGTAGCGGTGCGCATGAAAAATCTCCTCGGGATCGGGTGAGGAGACGCTAGGGCGGCGCCGCCTCCGGCATCGTCCGGTTCCGATCGGAGACCGTCCCGATCCGATCAATTGCTGAACCAGGGCGGGTGGCGGAGGGGATCAGCCCGAACCGTGCCCGGAACAGCCCGGCGAAGCGCGAGGGCGAGCGGTAGCCGCAGGCCTGCGCGACCTGGGCGATCGAGCCGGCGCCGCCATAGAGCAGCGTCAGCGCATGGTCCAGCCGGGTGTCGCTCAACACCCGGGTGAAGCCGGCGCCCTCGGCCCGCAGGCGGCGGCGCAGCGTCGGCTCGCTCAGGCCCAGGCGCCGGGCGGCATCGGCAGCCGACCATGGGGCGGCCGGCTGCGCCGCGATCAGCAGCCGCAGCCGCTCGGCGACACGCTCCTCCGCCTCCGGCCGCCAGGCGACGCCCTGCTCGGCCAGCAGGATCAAGAGCTCGGTCATCCGGTGCCGGGTGGCCTCGACCGATAGCTTCGGCCCGGCGGCGAAGGCGGACAGCGCATGGTCCGCGGCCTCGGCGAGCCGGTCGGAGCGCAGCAGGGCGAAGGGTCGCGGCGGCCGGCCGCCTTCGGCGAGATGGGGGAACCCCAGCCGGAACGCGCGCAGCAGCGACGGCGCGAAGCTGATCAGGACGGACCGGTACAGCCCGCCCTCCGGCGGGATGTTGACGACATCCACCGTCTCGACCGGCGACAGGGCGATCGCATCCCCGGCCCGGGCGGCGAGTTGGCGCCCATCGAGATGGAACTCCTTGCCGCCGCTGGCCACCAGGATCAGGCCGGGTTCGGGGAACCGGACGTTGTGGATGCGGTCGCGGGCGTGGCAGCCGAACACGCAGGCCGTCCCCACCGCCTCGTCACGCAGGGTGCTGCTGCCCTGCTCGAAATGGCGGATCAGCGCGGCGGCCGTGTGCCCCATGGCCTACCCCGCCACCCGGCCGAAGCCGATGCGGGCGATGCCGTAGCGGCGCTCGTCCAGCAGGTCGAGGCCCGGCACCGCCGGCTCGTCGGCCGCGGTCTCGGCCACCACCAGGCAGCCCGGTGCCAGCCAGCCGGCGGCGGACAGCGCCGTGATCGCAGGGCCGATCAGGCCCTTGGCATAGGGCGGGTCAAGGAACAGCAGCGTCGCCCGGGCCTTGGCCGGCGGCGGCTTCAGCGCGTCGGCGCGCAGCACATGGGCACGGCCGGTCTCGCCCAGCGTCTCGGCGTTCCTGCGGGCGAAGCCCAGCGCCGCGGGGGAGTTGTCGAACAGCCAAGCCTCCGCCGCGCCGCGCGACAGCGCCTCGAAGGCCAGCGCCCCGGTGCCGGCGAAGGCGTCCAGCACCACCGCATCGGCCACCGCGTCGCCGCCCTCCGGCCCGTATCCGGCATGGGCCAGGATGTTGAACACCGCCTCGCGCACCCGCTCGCCGGTCGGGCGGGTGGCGCGGTCGGGCGGGGCGGCGAGGGGCCGGCCCCTATGCCGGCCGGCGACGAGGCGCAGGGGCATGGCGGGGGGCCGGGCCGGTGGAAGATTTGGGGCCGGCAGGGGGCTTGGGGGCGGTGGCAGGCCTTGCCGCCGATCTCGGCTTCGGCGGCTCCTCCTCGCGGTTGTCCATCCAACGGCCGAGCTGGTCGCGCAGCACCGAGGCCTTGACCTCCTCGGCCTTGCCCTTCTCCAGGATGCCCAGCTGGAACGGGCCGTAGGAGATGCGGATCAGCCGGTTCACGTTCAGGCCGATCGCCTCCATCACCTTGCGCACCTCGCGGTTCTTGCCCTCGCGCAGGGTGATGGTCAGCCAGGCATTGGCGCCCTGCACCTTGTCCAGCTCCGCCTCGATCGGGCCGTAGTTGACGCCGGAGACGGTGATGCCTCCGGCCAGCCCGGCCAGCTTCGCCGGATCGGGCGCGCCATGGACGCGCACGCGGTAGCGCCGCGGCCAGCCGGTCGAGGGCAGCTCCAGCCGCCGCGACAGCTCGCCGTCATTGGTCAGCAGCAGCAGGCCCTCGCTGTTGAGGTCGAGCCGGCCGATCGACACCACGCGCGGCAGCTCCTCCGGCAGGTTGTCGAACACGGTCTGGCGGCCCTGCGGGTCGACCCGGGTGGTGACCAGCCCGGCCGGCTTGTGATAGCGCCACAGGCGCGTGCGCTCGGGGTCCGGCACCGCCACGCCGTCGACGCTCAGCACCGCGCCCGGCGGCACCACCACGGCGGGGGTCTCCAGCACCTTGCCGTTGATCGCGACGCGGCCCTCGGCGATCCAGCGCTCGGCCTCGCGGCGCGAGCACATGCCGGCGCGGGCCAGGACCTTGGCGACGCGCTCGCCATCCTTCTCGCCGCCGTCCTTGAAGGTGCCTTTCGGCTTCGGGGCCGGTTTCGCGGCCGGCTTGGCGCCCATGGTCGGCTTCGGGTTCGGAACCGGCGTCGCGGCGCCCTTCGCGGCCGTGTCGCCCGCCGTCTTCCCGACGGTGGTCTTGTGATCGGTCTTGCTCATGACCCTTGTTTACCGCGAAGCCTCCCGCCAGGGTTAGCGCGAAACGCAAGGATCTGACCCGTGCCCGACCCGACCCCCGATCCCACCCCCGATCCCGATGACGGCTATATGCGCCTCGCCCTCGACGAGGCCGCGGCGGCGGCGGCGCGTGGCGAGGTGCCGGTCGGCGCGGTGCTGGTCGAGGCCGCGACCGGCGCGGTGCTGGCCCGGGCCGGCAACCGGGTGGAGGAGTTGGCGGACCCGACCGCCCATGCCGAGGTGCTGGCGATCCGCGAGGCCGGGCGACTGCGCGGCCGGCCGCGGCTGCCGGATTGCGACCTCTACGTCACGCTCGAGCCCTGCGCGCTGTGCGCCGGCGCCATCTCCTTCGCCCGGCTGCGCCGCCTGGTGTTCGCCGCCACCGACCCCAAGGGCGGCGCGGTGCTGCACGGCCCCCGCTTCTTCGAACAGAAGACCTGCCACCACCGGCCCTTAGTGGAACAGACGCCTCCGCATGGCGCCGAGGCGGGCGAGTTGTTGCGGGCGTTCTTCCGGGCGCGGCGGTAGCGGGCTGGCCGGGCGCGACGTTTACAAAACGATAACTTCACATCCGGGCTGCGCCTCGTATCGTCTGGCCGGTCCCGGCGCGGCAAGCCGACCGGGCCCGAGAGTGCACGCAGGATCGCCTGCAGCCGGCTTGCCGAGGCCGTCCGATGAAGCTGTGGAAGATCTCTCAGGACGTGAACGACGAGACCGACACCTACGACTCCGCCATCGTCGCGGCCGAGACCGAGGATGCCGCCCGCCGGATCCACCCGAACCGGATGCCGCTGTCCTGGCGCTTCAGCCGGGGCACATGGTGCCTGCCGGAAGAGGTGAAGGTGGAGCTGATCGGCGAGGCCCGGGCCGGCATCCGCGGCGGCGTGATCCTGGCGAGCTTCAATCCGGAATAGCGATCGATGCAGCCGCCGCCGACGGATGCCATCGGTGCCGCGGCAGGGCCCTCCGCGAACGTCATTCTCTCTCGCCAGTCGGGCGGTGACGAGATCCCCGCTTCGGGGGGATGACGAAGGGAGGCGAGAGGCGCCGTCAGGCGCGCCGGCTGGTCACGGCCGGGATCATCTGACAAGACTATCGGGCCCTCGGGGGAGGGGCGATTTCAGAGAAGCCATATCATGCATCGGCTATTGACCGGGATTGTGGTCCGCTCGCTTGTCGCAGCCATGTTCACCCTGATCGTCGCCGGATGTGTGGCTGAGCCGCCAAAGCCGCCATCGGCTCAGCTTCCCGATCCCGCGTCCAAGCCGAACGCGGCGGTTGCATCGTCTGGGATAGTGGCCGCGATTCCACAATCTGCCGATCTAGGGCCAGTGATCAGCCTTTGGTGGGTCGATCACCGTCGGACGGGACAGGACTTCGTTCGTGTCGCGGGGGGTGATCCCGATGGAAGCTCGGTTCGGCTTGCCATTGTCATCGACCCTACAGGGGCCGTGCGGTCCGCGAAGGCGACCGAGGGCTTCGCGCCGGCTTTCGCCGCGGCGGAGGCCCAGGCGATGCATTGGCGCTACACCCCCTATCTCCGTGGCGGTCGAGCCGTGTCCGCCTCATTCGAGGACAGCATCAAGGTCCTCCCTCCCGAAGTCCAGCCGACCCGGCGCGTTCGTTTTCCCGAGGTGACGGATCAGAGCCGCGTCCGAATCCGGCTCGAGAGAAGTGGATGCTACGGCTCCTGTCCGGCCTACAGTGTGGAGATCGGGGAAGATGGGATGGTTACCTACGAGGGCATGGATTCGGTTCTTTTGCAGGGGCGGTACGAAACCCGGATTCCTCGCCAAGCCGTCACTGCGTTGATCGAAAAATTCAGACACGCAGATTTTTTCTCTCTGGATGACAAGTACTTCACACCTGTCACGGATGTGCCGTCCTACAACACATCTTTTGAGATCGATGGGCAGTCGAAGTCCGTTGACGACTATTGGGGTGTCGAGACCGGCATGCCGGGCAGCGTCGTCGATCTGGAGAACGAGATTGACCGCGTCGCCGGTACCGACAGATGGGTGCATGGCAGTGAAGAAACCATCGCGCTGTTGAAGGCCGAGGGCTTCGATTTTCATTCCGTGAAAGCAACCAATTTGCTTGCCGCAGCAGTAGGGGGCGAGAAAGTCGGTTTCGTCCGAGGCCTACTGGCTGAGGGAACTTCGCTGAACGCGCTTGCGCATCTTGTACCGGATGGAAGCACGTCCGTGTTGAGGTCAGCCGGAAAAAACGATGAGATCTCGATGGTCCTTATCGAGGCTGCTTTGCAGCGCGGGACGCGAATGGACCGGACCCAGGCTCTCGGCCTGGCGTCCAGCCTGGGAGATATCAGCCTCATCCGGCGCCTGCTGGCCCATGGTGCCGATGTCAACGGCGACCTCGGGGAAGGCCGGACGCCGCTCATGCGCGTCTACTCCGCCGAAGCGGTGCGGGTGCTGATCCGAGCGGGGGCGCGCGTCAATGCCCGGACCCGTTCCGGTGACACTCCTTTGCTGAGCGCCAATTCGGAAGATGCGGCATTGGCGCTGCTTGCCGCTGGCGCAGACTCCAAGGCGGAAGACAGTCAGGGTCTGCCGCTCCGCGAGCGGGCGAAGCGGGATGGCTGGACCCGCCTTCTCGCGAAGCTTGACGCCCTGCAGCCCTCCTAGACCTCCGCCTCGCCCTTCAGCACCGGGACGCAGCCGCCGCCGACGGTGGCGCGCACCCCGTCGGCGCCGCGGCGGGCGGCGACGTGCAGCAGGCTGGGGCGACCCATCTCGACGCCCTGGGCGATCTCGGCCCGGCCGCTCTCGGCGCCGGACAGCGACAGCAGCAGCGCGCCCAGCGTGGCGTTGGCGCTGCCGGTCGCCGGGTCCTCATAGGTGCCGGACAGGGGCGCGAACATCCGGGCGCGGATGCGGGCGCCTGCGGCTGCGGCGATATCAGGCGCGGCGGCGTCGCGGGCATAGAGGTGCAGCGACAGCCGGCGTTCGATGCCCGGGAATTCGGCCTGGGTGCGGCGGAAGGCGGCGATGTCGGGGGTGGCACGGGTCAGCGCCTCGCCGGTCACCTCGACCAGCACGAAAGGGATACCGACGCTGGCCAGCACCGGGCGGTGCACCGTGGTCAGGATATCGCCGGGGGCCAAGCCGACGCAGGCGGCGATCGCCTCGGGCGGCAGCTCCATCAGCGTGGTCAGCGGCTGCGGTGCGGCGATCACGGCGCCGGTGACGGCCCCGGCCGCATCGCGCTCGACCCGCACCTCGACCAGGCCCGACAGCTCCTCGAACCGCAGCACGCCGTCGCGGTCCAGCCCGTGGCGGGCCAGCACGCAGCCGGTGCCGACATTGGGGTGGCCGGCGAAGGGCATCTCGTAGCTGCGGTTGAAGATCCGCACCCGCGCGGTGTGGGCCGGGTCCTCCGGCGGCAGCACGAAGGTGGTCTCGCTCAGGTTGAACTCGGCGGCCAGGGACTGCATGTCGGCATCCGACAGGCCGCGCGCATCCGGGAACACCGCCAGCTGGTTGCCGCCGAAGCGGCGGTCGGTGAACACGTCGACGGTTTCGAAGGCGTAGCTGGGCATGGCGGATCCTCGCATCCGGGCGGTCGGGCAGCCCCCGAGTCTTGACATGGCATCGTTGATTGGCAAAGTACCGAAATGTACCCAGTCAATCTCTACCGTGCTTTGGCCAATGAGCGCCGCCTGCAGATCCTGGACTGGCTGAAGGACCCCCGCGCCCATTTCCCGCCGCAGGCCGATGGCGACCTGGTCGAGGACGGCGTCTGCGGCGTGTTCATCGCGGAGAAGCTGGGCATCAGCCAGCCGACGCTGAGCGAGCATATGCGGGTGCTGGTCCAGTCCGGCCTGGTGGCGCCGAAGCGGATCAAGCAATGGACCTTCTACCGGCGCGATGAAGACCAGATCCGCGCCGCCCGCGCGCTGGTCGATGGTCTCTGAGGCTTTCCGCCGGGCGTTCGCGTGCTTATGTTTCAATCGACCCGACACCAAGGCCTGACCGATGTTCCAGACCGCCCGCCTCGATCCCGCCCTGCCGAAGGCCGAGGCCTATCGCGACCTGCTCTCCCAGGCCGAGGGGCTGTTCCATGGTGAGACCGACGCCATCGCCAATGCCGCGAACCTGTCGGCCCTGATCTTCAATGGCCTGCCGGATCTGAACTGGGCCGGTTTCTACCTGCTGCGGGACGGGGGCGAACTGGTGCTCGGCCCGTTCCAGGGCAAGCCGGCCTGCATCCGCATCCCGCTCGGGCGTGGGGTCTGCGGCACGGCGGCGGAGCGGCGGCAATCGGTGCTGGTGGAGGATGTCCACGCCTTCCCCGGCCACATCGCCTGTGACGCCGCCTCGCGCTCGGAGCTGGTTGTACCGCTGCTGCAGGATGGGAAGGTTCTGGGCGTGCTCGACCTCGACAGCCCGCTGCCCGGGCGCTTCGACGCCGAGGACCAGGCCGGGATCGAGGCTCTGGCCGCGTTGTGGGTCAAGTCGAGCGCCTGACGCTCAGCTGTTCCCGTAGCGGATCTCCAGCACCTCGGCGGTCTCGATCCCGCCGGGTGTGCGGATCTCGATCACGTCGCCCTCCTGCGTCCGCGCCAGGGCGCGGGCGAGGGGCGAGATCCAGCTGATGTCGCCGGCATCCGCATCGGTCTCGTCGATGCCGACGATGCGCACGGTGCGCTCGCGCTCCTGGCTGTCCACATAGGTCACGGTGGCGCCGAAATAGACCCGGTCGCGGTTGGTCTGGCGCGCCGGGTCGACCACCTCGGCGATCTCCAGCCGCTTGGTCAGGAACCGCACCCGGCGGTCGATCTCGCGCAGCCGCTTCTTGCCGTAGATGTAGTCGCCATTCTCCGACCGGTCGCCATTGCCGGCGGCCCAGGACACCACCTCGACCACCTTCGGCCGCTCGACCCGCCACAGCTGCTTCAGCTCGTCCTGCAGCCGCTGGAAGCCCTCCGGCGTGATGTAGTTCTTCGATCCCGCAGGCAGTGGGGCTGGCGCGTCGTCCAGCTCCTCCTCGGTCTCGCTCTCTTTGGTGAAGGCCTTGCTCATCTCGCCACTTTAGCAACATTCCGGTCGCATACATGTTGGGTTCGCATGCCGCGAACCCAACCTACGCGTGCCTGATGGTCAAACGGCGATGTCCCGGCGGCAGAAGCCTTCGGGCCAGTCGATGCGGTCGACCGCCTGGTAGGCGCGGGACCGGGCTTCGGCGATGTCGGCGCCCAGCGCCGTCACCGCCAGCACCCGGCCGCCCTGGGCGGTGACGGTGCCGTCGGCATCCGCGGCCGTGCCGGCGTGGAACACGATGGTGCCGGGCACCTCGGCGGCGCGGTCGAGCGCCCGGATCGGGCTGCCCTTGCCATAGCTGCCGGGATAGCCCTTCGCCGCCATCACCACCGTCACCGCCGCCTCCGGCCGCCAGCGCAGGGTCAGGTGGCGCAGGGTGCCGTCGGCCGCGGCCAAGAGCGCGGTCAGCAGGTCCGAGTTCAGCCGCGGCAGCAGCGTCTCGCATTCCGGGTCGCCGAAGCGGACATTGTGCTCGATCAGCTGCGGCCCGCGGTCGGTCAGCATCAGCCCGGCGAACAGGATGCCGCGGAACGGCGTGCCCTCGGCCTCCATGGCGCGCAGGGTCGGCTGCACCACCTCGTCCAGGATCCGGGCCTCCAGCTCCGGGGTCGCCAGCGGGTGCGGCGACACCGCGCCCATGCCGCCGGTGTTCGGGCCCTCGTCATGGTCATAGGCGCGCTTGTGGTCGCGGGCGGTGGCCAGCGGCAGCGCGGTCTCGCCGTCGCACAGGGCGAAGAAGCTCAGCTCCGGCCCGACCAGGCATTCCTCGACCACGATCGAGGCGCCGGCGGCGCCGAAGCCGCCTTCGGTCAGCATGGTGTCGACCGCTTCCTGCGCTTCTTCGACCGTCGTCGCCACCACCACGCCCTTGCCGGCGGCCAGGCCGTCGGCCTTGACCACGATCGGCGCGCCCTCGGCAGCGATGTAGGCCTTCGCCTCGGCCGCATCGGTGAAGCGGCGGTAGCGCGCGGTCGGGATGCCGTATTTGGCGCAGAGGTCCTTGGTGAAGCCCTTCGACCCCTCCAGCGCCGCCGCCGCGGCGCTCGGCCCGAAGGCCTTGATCCCGACCTCGGTCAACCGGTCGACCAGCCCGGCCACCAGCGGCGCCTCCGGCCCGACCACGACGAAGTCGATCGCCTCGGTCCTGGCGAAGGTCACCAGCCCGTCGATGTCCTCGATGGCGATCGGCACGCAGGTCGCCTGCTGCGCGATGCCGGCGTTGCCGGGGGCGCAGTAGAGGGTGGTGCACAGGGGGGAGGCGGCGATCGCCCAGGCCAGGGCATGTTCGCGGCCGCCGCCGCCGACCAGAAGGATGCGCATCGCAGAACCCGCTCTCGATCTCTTGCTCAAGTGGCAGCGGTTTAGCATGGTGGCCGCAGCATGACCGAGCAAAACGACACCACTCAGCCCCCCGCGGGCCGCCCCGGCTCCAACCTGCCGGAATTCACCATCGCCGAGCTGACCGGCGCGCTGAAGCGCACCATCGAGGGCGAATTCGGCCTGGTCCGCGTGCGCGCCGAGATCGGCAAGGTCACGGTGCCGCGCTCCGGCCACGTCTACCTGACGCTCAAGGACGACAGCGTCACCCTCGAATCGGTGATCTGGAAGGGCCAGGTGCCGCGGCTGATGGTGCGGCCGGAGCAGGGGATGGAGGTGATCTGCACCGGCCGCCTGACCATCTACGGCTCGCGCTCGCAGTACCAGATGGTGATCGAGCAGATGGAGCTGGCGGGCGAGGGCGCCATCCTCAAGATGCTGGAGGAGCGCCGCCGCCGCCTGGCCGCCGAAGGGTTGTTCGAGGCCGCGCGCAAGCGGGCGCTGCCGTTCCTGCCGGCGGTGATCGGCGTCGTCACCTCGCCGACCGGCGCCGTCATCCGCGACATCCTGCACCGCCTGGCCGACCGCTTCCCGCGCCATGTCCTGGTCTGGCCGGTGGCGGTGCAGGGCGAGACCGCGGCGGGCCAGGTCGCCGCGGCGATCGAAGGCTTCAACGCGATCGCGCCGGGCGGGCCGGTGCCGCGGCCCGACCTGCTGATCGTCGCCCGCGGCGGCGGCAGCCTGGAAGATTTGATGCCGTTCAACGAGGAGATCGTGGTGCGCGCCGCCGCGGCCAGCGCCATCCCGCTGATCTCCGCCGTCGGGCACGAGACCGACACCACCCTGATCGATTTCGCCTCGGACCGCCGCGCCCCGACCCCGACCGCGGCGGCGGAAATGGCGGTGCCGGTGCGGGCCGAGCTGCTGGGCCGGGTGCTGGACTGCTCCCGGCGCCTCGAGGCCGGCACCGCCCGGCTGTTCACGGAGCACCGCACCCGGCTGGACGCGCTGCGCCGCGGCCTGGGCGATCCGGCCCGGCTGATCGAGACCGCGATGCAGCGGCTGGACGACCGCGGCGAAAGGCTGGACCGCGCCGCCGCCGGCAGCGTCGAGCGGCAACGAGCCAGGCTGGCCGAACTCGGCGCCCGGCTGCCGCATCCGCGCCGCCAGGTGGCGGAGACGGCGCGCCACCTGGCCCAGCTCGGCGACCGGCTGGCCGCCCTCGGCCCGCGGCTGGCGCACCGCCCGGCGGAACGCTTCCAGGCCCTGTCCGGCCGCTTCGGGCCCGAGCCGGTGCTGCGCGCCCTGGCCGACCGCACCACCCGCCTGGCCGCCGCCGGCCGGCTGCTGGAGAGCTATTCCTATGTCGACGTGCTGCGCCGTGGCTATGCCCTGGTGCTGGACCCCGCCACCGGCCATGCCATCGGCTCGGCCCAGGAGGCGACGCCCGGCCGCGCCGTGTCGATCCGCTTCCAGGACGGCGAGGCGCCGGCGGTGATCGGCGGCAGCAAGCCCCACAAGCCGACCCGCCCGGCCGAGCCGAAGCCGGAGCAGGGGTCGCTGCTCTGACGTCGATGCGGGCCGCCTGAGGTCAGGGCGCGGTCAGCACCGCCCGGCAGGCGGCGGGCATCGGCGGCGGCACATAGGGCTTGCCGCCCTTGCGCGGCACCGGCGGCTTCATCGGGAACCACGACATCAGGTCGGCGCCGCAGCCGTCGCCGGCCGCCGTCGGCGCCTGCTCCTGGCACAGCGGGCTGCCCGAGGGGCAGCCGATGCGGATGTGCAGATGCTCGTTGTGCCCGGTCCAGGGCCGCACCTTGCCCAGCCACGACCGGTCGTCCCAGGACATGGCGCACAGCTCGCGCTTGATCGCCGGGTGGATGAAGATCCGCTCCGTCCGCGGCTCGGTGGCGGCCAGGCGGATCAGCTGCGCCTGCTGCGCCGACAGGGCGCCGCGCGGGATCACGTCGGTCCAGGGGCCGGTGATGTAGTCCGGCTTCAGCGTCTCGCGCTGGTCGCGCGGCAGCTGCGGCAGGTCGAGCCGCAGCCAGATGTCGGCATCCAGCCCGATCTCATGCGCTGCGTGGTCGGTGATCGGGCCGCCGCGCGGCTGGCCCATATCGGCGATCAGCAGCGGCGGCAGCCCGGCGGCGGCGGCGCGGCGGCCCAAGTCCTCCAACGTCGCGACCAGGTCGGGGTGGCCCCAGTTGCGGTTGCGGCTGAGCCGGATGATCTGGTAGCCGGGCCCTTCCGGCGGCAGCTGCACGGCGCCGGCGATGCAGCCGTTGGAATAGCTGCCGATCGGCTGCGGCGCGCCCTGCGACCCCATCCGCACCTGGCTCCAGGCAGGGTCCTCGCCCGCGGCACCGGCTGGGCCGGCCGCCAGCAGCCAGGCGGTGGCGGCCAGCCCGGCGGCGGCCCGCAGCACGCCCGTTGCGATCCGTTCCCCGATCACGCTTCCCTCCGATCCCATCGACTCGTGCTGCGAGGATGCGCGTCTCCGCGGCGGAGATGAAGCCTCCCTGGAGGGACGCTGAACTGCGACCCGGTGGCCTTGGACCTTGCCGCGGCGGGGGGCGCGTCGCTACATGACAGGGATGTCCCTGGAACCGACGGACCGCACGATGCCCGATACGCGCGACGAGACCCTCGACCTGCTGTCCGGCCTGATCGCCAAGGCCAAGCGGGCCGGCGCCGACGCCGCCGACGCCGTGCTGTTCGACAGCACCTCGATCTCGATCAGCCACCGCCTTGGCAAGGTCGAGCATGTCGAACGCTCCGAGGGCGGCGACCTCGGCCTGCGCGTCTTCATCGGCAAGCGCATGGCGATGGTCTCCTCCTCCGACCGCAAGGCGGCGACGCTGGACGAGATCGTCGAGCGCGCCGTGGCCATGGCCCGGGTGGTGCCGGAGGATCCGTTCTGCGGCATCGCCGACCCCGTCGAGCTGGCCACCGTGCTGCCCGAGCTCGACCTGGTCGATCCGGCCGAGCCTTCGACCGAGACCCTGTCCGAGCGCGCCCGGGCGGCGGAGGAGGCGGCGCTGGCGGTCAAGGGCGTGACCAATTCCGAAGGGGCGAGCGCCAGCTTCGGCCGCAGCATGGCGGCGATGGTCGCCAGCAACGGCTTCTCCCGCGTCACCGGCTCGACCGGCAGCAGCATCTCGGTCTCCGCCATCGCCGGCGAGGGCACGGCGATGGAGACCGACTACGACCACACCAGCGCGGTGCATGCCGAGGACCTCGACGCGCCCGACGCGGTCGGCCGCAGCGCCGGCGAACGCGCCGTGGCCCGGCTGGGCGCCCGCAAGGCGTCGACGGCGCGGGTGCCGGTGATCTTCGACCCGCGGGTGTCGCGCAGCCTGCTCGGCCACCTCGTCGGCGCCATCAACGGCGGCGCCATCGCCCGCGGCACCAGCTTCCTGAAGGAGAGCATGGGCCAGGCGGTGTTCGCCCCCGGCATCGAGGTGATCGACGACCCGCACATCCGCCGCGGCCTGCGCTCGCGCCCCTGCGACAGCGAGGGCGTGGCCAACCGCCGCCGCGCCCTGATCGATGACGGCCGGCTGACCACCTGGCTGCTCGACCTCCGTTCCGCCCGCCAGCTCGCCCTCACCCCGACCGGCCATGCGGTGCGCGGCACCAGCGGCCCGCCCGGCGCGTCCCCGTCGAATGTCTACCTGGCACCCGGCAGCGCCACGCCGGCGGAGCTGATGGCCGACATCGCCGACGGCTTCTACGTCACCGGGCTGATGGGGTCCTCGGTCAACGGCGTCACCGGCGACTACAGCCGCGGCGCCAACGGCTTCTGGATCGAGCGCGGGCGCATCACATACGCGGTCAACGAGGTCACCATCGCCGGCAACCTGAAGGACATGTACAAGGCCCTGGTGCCGGCCGACGACCTGGTCCACCGCTACGGCATGGACGCGCCGACGGTGCGGATCGACGGCATGACGGTGGCCGGGCGGTAAGAGACCGACCGGAAGCGCGCCCGATCCTCGACAGGCCCCTTCCCGACGGGGCGGCTAGCCGGCCCCGCGCAAGGGCCGGCTAGTCCTTTCACTTGCCTTCGGCATCGGCCCGTTCACCGGCCCCGCCGGGGAATTGCGGGTGGTGACCATCGGCGGGGTGCAGCTGGTCTGCGGCGACATCAATGGCGACCGGCAGATCGACTTCGCCATCAACGTCATCTCCGACCATGCCCTGACCGCGGCAGACTTCGTGTTGTAGCTCCCGGGCGTCGGACGGCGTCCGGGGGCGGCTTTCCCTTTGTACGGCCCGGCGAGAAGGAATTCATTCCCCTCGTCTGGCCGCGGCTGCATATCATACTATTGCATGAGAATTTATCTGTATTGAGCGAGTCGGGGCCCGGCGCCGATCTCATCTGCGCATCCGACACCGTCCTTCGTGCGGCGAGAGGCTTCGCCCGAACAAGAGACGGCCGCCCAGGCCGCGCCAGGATCGGGCCAACAGGGAGAGCATTTCCGTGGCGGTTTTCAGCGTTCTCAGCGGCACCGGCATCGACAGCAACAACGACACCATCGGCGGGGTCCAGCTGGTCGCTGCCGACACCAATGGCGACCGGCAGCCCGACTTCGCCATCAACGTCACCTCCGACCATGCCCTGACCGCGGCAGACTTCGTGTTGTAGCCCGGCTTGGTTCCCGGGCGTCGGCAGGCGCCCGGGAACCGGCCTTCTCTTTCCGCCGGGCGGGATCGGCGCCCTCGAATGGCGCCGCATCCGGCCCAATCGCTTCTCATCCGGATCCGGGTGTCCGACCTCGAACCAGACGGCGCCAACGCCGCAATATCGGGCCACCGGAGACATCAGCAAGGGGGAACTTCCATGGCTGTCTTTTCCGTTCTCAACGGCACCGGCCTCAACGGCGCGGGCATCCAGTTCGGGACGCTGTCGCAGATCGCGTCCTCGGGCATCGCAGGCATTCCGATCATCACGCCGTTGATCGGCACCGTCTCCTTCAACGACACCGGGGTACTGTCCATCACCGGGGCCGCGATGTCGTTCATCTTTCCGAACACCTTCGGCGGCACCGTCAACAGCCTGACCTACAGCAAGCCGGGGATCACCCCGATCTTCTCGATCACCGGCATGAGCACGCCGCTGGCGGATGTGGCCTCGGGCTTCCTCACCCCCGGCGGCGAGTTGGCGGCACTGGCCATCATCTTCTCCGGGGCCGACACCATCACCGGTTCCAGCCAGGCCGATTTCCTGATCGGCTTCGACGGTGCCGACACCATCAACGGCGGCGACGGCAACGACACACTGCGCGGTGGCGCCGGCGGCGATGCCCTGAACGGCGGGAACGGCTCGGACTTCGCCAATTACCAGGGTTCGAGCCAGGAGGTCTTCGTCGACCTGCAGGCCGGCCTGGTCTTCAGCGGCGATGCCACCGGCGACACGCTGACCAGCATCGAGAACCTCTACGGCTCCAGCTTCGGCGACACCATGTCCGGCGACGCCGGCAACAACATCATCGGCGGCGAGAACGGGGACGATCTGCTCGATGGCCGTGCGGGTGACGACGGCCTGGGCGGCGAGGCCGGCAATGACATCCTCAACGGCCGGGACGGCAATGACCGGCTGGTGGGTGGCGACGGGACCGACACCCTCTCCGGCGACGCCGGCAATGACTCGGCCGATGGCGGCGCCGGCAACGATGGCGCCTTCGGCGGTGCCGGCAACGACACGCTCTTTGGCGGCGCCGGCGACGACAATCTCGACGGCGGCGACGACAACGACGTCCTGCAGGGCGCGGCCGGGATCGACACCCTCGCCGGGGGCGCCGGCGCCGACACCCTTTATGGCGGCGATGGCGACGACACCCTCGATGGCGGCGATGGCAACGATGTCCTGATCGGGGGCGCCGGGATCGACGGGCTGACCGGCGGCGCCGGGATCGACACCGCCTACTATGCCGCCTCGGCATCGGCGGTGACGGTGGATCTGGCCGCCGGCACCGGCCTGGGCGGCGACGCCCAGGGCGACACCCTGACCGGCGTCGAGCAGGTGGTCGGGTCGGCCTTCAACGACGTGCTCCGCGGCGACGCCGGCGCCAACACCCTGTGGGGCCTGGCCGGCGACGACACGCTGACCGGGCGCGCCGGCGGCGACCTGCTGAAGGGCGGGGCCGGCAACGACACCTTCGCCTATGCCGTGATCGGCGACAGCACGGTGGCGGCGGGGGGCAAGGACGTGATCGCCGACTTCACCACCGGCGACAAGATCGACCTGTCGGCGATCGACGCCAACGGCGCCGGGCCCGGCAATGGGGCCTTCATCTTCGGCACCGGCGCCTTCACCGGCGTGGCCGGGGAATTGCGGGTGGTGACCATCGGCGGGGTGCAACTGGTCGCGGCCGACACTACTGGCGACCGGCAGATCGACTTCGCCATCAACGTGATCTCCGACCACGCCCTGACCGCGGCAGACTTCACCTTGTAGCGCGACCTGGGCCCGGGTGCCGCAAGGCATCCGGGCCACCGGCGCCGGCCCGATGTGAGAACCCGGCGAGTCTTTTCGCTCGCATTCGCCAGGCCTGCATACTATGATATTAGATAGAAATTTATACGTATCCGATATTTCGAATGGCGAGGTTTGCCTTGCCGCGAAAGCTCCCGGCTTGCGGGGGCGCTGATCGAACTCAACAGACCCGATCCACGACGGCCCGTCGCGGCCGCGATTTCAGGATCGAGGCCAACAGGGGGAATTTCAGTGGCGATTTTCTCGGTTCTCAACGTCACCGGCATCGACAGCAACGGCGACTTTCTCGGCGACGGCATCCAGTTCGGATCGCTGCACAACGTCGCGTCCTCGGGCGTCGCGCTGGCGCCGCCCCCGGTGTTCACGCCGCTCGGCGGCACGGTCTTCTTCAACGACCTGGGCTCGCTGACGATCGTCGGCACCGGCCTGGGCTTTTTTCCGCCGGTCCTCGTCACCGGCACGGTCACCTCGCTGACCTACACCAAGCTGCTTCCGGTGTTCTCCATCACCGGCACCAGCGTGCCGCTCGCGGACCTGGCCACGGCGTTCCTTCTCGGCGGTGACGAGTTGACCCTTCTCGCCACCGTATTCTCGGGCGACGATACCATCACCGGGTCGTCCATGGCCGACAGGCTGTACGGCTTCGCCGGCAACGACATCATCCTGGGCAGCGACGGCAACGACACCCTGCGCGGCGGCGCCGGCATCGACATCCTCGACGGCGGCAACGGCTCGGATTTCGCCAACTACCAGGGCTCGGCCGCGGGGGTCAATGTCGACCTCTCGACCGGCATCAACACCGGCGGCGACGCCCAGGGCGACACCCTGACCAGCATCGAGAACCTCTACGGCTCCAGCAATGCCGACCACCTGACCGGCAACAGCGGCGCCAACATCATCGGCGGCGAGAACGGCGATGACGTCCTGGTCGGCAATGGCGGCGACGACGCCATGAACGGCGAGGCCGGCAACGACAATCTCGACGGCGGCGACGGGGCCGACCGGCTGGTCGGCGCTGCCGGCACCGACACCATCCATGGCGGCACTGGCGTCGACTCGATCGACGGCGGGGCCGACAACGACACCCTGTTCGGTGATGACGGCAACGACACCGTCGCCGGCGGCGACGGCGACGACCAGATCGACGGCGGGGCCGACAATGATGCCCTCTATGGCCAGGCCGGCGCCGATGTCATGGGTGGTGGTGACGGTAATGACGTCCTGCGCGGCGGCGATGGCGGCGACACCCTGAACGGCGGCACCGGCAACGACGTCCTGGAAGGGGATGGCGGGGCCGACGCGCTGAATGGCGGCGACGGCATCGACACGGCCTATTACGCCAACTCCGCCTCCGCGGTGACGGTGAACCTGGCCACCGGTGCCGGCGTTGGCGGTGATGCTCAGGGCGACACCCTGTCCGGCATCGAGCAGGTGCTGGGGTCGGCTTTCAACGACGTGCTGACCGGTGATGCCAGCGCCAACACGCTGCAGGGCCTGGGCGGTGACGACACCCTGACCGGTGGCGGCGGCGGCGACCTGCTGAAGGGCGGCGCCGGCAACGACACCTTCGTCTATCTCGTGATCGGCGACAGCACGGTGGCGGCGGCGGGCAAGGACGTGATCGGCGACTTCTCCACCGGCGACAAGATCGACCTGTCGGCGATCGACGCCAACGGCGCCGGGCCCGGCAATGGGGCCTTCATCTTCGGCACCGGCGCCTTCACCGGCGTGGCCGGCGAGTTGCGGGTGGTGACCATCGGCGGGGTGCAACTGGTCGCGGCCGACACCAATGGCGACCGGCAGCTCGACTTCGCCATCAACGTCGTGTCCGACCACACCCTGACCGCGGCGGATTTCACGCTGTAGCCCAGGCCTCGGGCCGGCCCTCCCCCGGCGGTGCCGCGGGGAGGGCCGGCCGAGCGTCTTGGGACATGCTGGCCGCGTTCAGAAAAGATTCACATCCCCGACGAAACAAATCGAAACAACCGGCATCAAACCGGGCCCGAGAAAGCACTCGTGACCGTTTTATTAAGTTTATCCAGTGCAGAATCACCGGTTGCATCTATATGTTGTTCCCGAACGGCGTCTCGTTTATATGGACGGTAGGCGACCGCTGAAGGATTGACGGCCCATGGAGCAGGTGACGCGCTATCGCACCATCTGGATCTCGGACGTCCATCTCGGCACCCGGGCCTGCAACGCCAACCTGCTCCTCGATTTCCTGAAGCACACCGACTCCGACGCGCTGTATCTGGTCGGCGACATCGTCGATGGCTGGCGGCTGAAGAAGAGCTGGTACTGGCCGCAGCAGCACAACGACGTGATCCAGAAGCTGCTGCGCAAGGCGCGCAAGGGCACCCGCGTCCTGTTCATTCCCGGCAACCATGACGAGGCCGCGCGCCAGTTCGTGGGCCAGAGCTTCGGCGATGTCGAGGTGGCCGAGGACTGCCTGCATGTCACGGCGGATGGCCGCCGCTTCCTGGTGATCCATGGCGACCAGTTCGACGTGGTGGTGCGCTACGCCAAATGGCTGGCCCATGTCGGCGACAAGGCCTACGAGCTGCTCCTGCACCTCAACACGGCGCTGAACCTCGTGCGCCGCCGTCTCGGCTTCTCCTACTGGTCGCTCTCGGCCTATATGAAGCAGCGGGCGAAGCGTGCGGTCGAATTCGTCGGCCGGTTCGAGATCGCCCTGGTCGAGGAAGCCAAGCGGCGGGGCGTGGACGGGGTCATCTGCGGCCACATCCACACCGCCGAACTGAAGGACATGCAGGGCATGACCTATGTGAATGACGGCGACTGGGTGGAGAGCTGCACCGCGCTGGTGGAGCATGACGACGGCCGCCTGGAGATCCTGCACTGGGCGGAGATCGTGGCGGCCCGCGACGCCGTCGCGCCGCAGCCGGACCTGAAGCCCCGGCGCGCCGCTTGATCCAGGCGGAGTTCGGCTTCCAGGACATGCGGGCCAGGGCTTGATGCGCATCCTGATCGTCAGCGATGCCTGGCTGCCCCAGGTCAACGGCGTCGTGCGCACCATCGAATCGACGCGCGACGAGCTGCGCCGCCGCGGCCATGTGGTCGAGGTGGTGGGGCCCGACCGCTTCGCCTCGATCCCGTGTCCGACCTATCCCGAGATCCGGCTGGCCATCGGCCAAGGCCGGCGCATGGCGCGGCTGATCGACGGCTTCGACCCCGACGCCATCCACATCTCGACCGAAGGCCCGCTGGGCTGGGCGGCGCGGCGCTACTGCATCCGCCGGCGGCTGTCCTTCACCACCTCGTTCCACACCCAGTTCCCGGAATACGTCCAGCTGCGCACCGGCATGCCGCTGGCCTCGACCTATGCCCTGCTGCGGCATTTCCACCGTGCCGCCGCCGCCGTGATGGTGGCGACCGACACGCTGGAGCGGAACCTGGCCAGCCGCGGCTTCCGCCGCCTGGCGCGCTGGAGCCGCGGCGTCGACACCCAGCGCTTCCAGCCGGCCCAGCGGCCCGGCCAGGGCTTGAAGCACGAGCGGCCACGCCACCTCTATGTCGGCCGGGTGGCGGTGGAGAAGAACCTCGACGCCTTCCTGTCGCTGCCGCTGGACGGCGAGAAGGTGGTGGTCGGCGGCGGCCCGTCGCTGCCGGCCTTCCAGGCGAAGTACCCCGGCGTCACCTTCACCGGGTCGAAGGACGGGCAGGAGCTGGTCGACGCCTATGCCGCGGCCGACGTCTTCGTGTTCCCGTCGCGCACCGACACCTTCGGCCTGGTGATGCTGGAGGCGCTGGCCTGCGGCGTGCCGGTGGCGGCCTATCCGGTGCAGGGCCCGGCCGATGTCATCGGCGACGCGCCGGTCGGCCGGCTCGACGAAAATCTGGGCATCGCCATCACCGAAGCCTTAAAAGTGTCATCAGAGGATTGCCGTTCTTTCGCACTGCGCTATTCCTGGGAGGCATGTACAGATCAGTTCCTGACCCATCTGCACCCGTTCCGATGACCCTGACCCCCTTTGGCGGCCGATGATCTACGCGCTTTACCGCGGCCTGACCGATGCCGCCGGCCCCCTCGTGCCCCTGCTGCTGGCCCGGCGCACCCGCGCCGGCCGCGAGGATCCTGCTCGTCGCGGCGAGCGACTCGGCAATGCCAGCCTGGCCCGGCCGCCCGGCCCGGTGATCTGGGTCCATGCCGCCAGCGTCGGCGAGGTGCTGTCGGTCCAGGTGCTGGTGCGGCGCCTGCTGGAGCGTGACCCGCGCATCTCGGTCCTGGTCACCACCGGCACCGTGACCTCGGCCCGGCTGGTGGCCGAGCGGCTGCCCGACCGCGCCGTGCACCAGTTCGCGCCGATGGACCGGATGGCCTTCGTCCGCCGCTTCCTCGACCATTGGAAGCCGGATTTGGCGATCTGGGTCGAATCCGAGATCTGGCCGAACATGCTGACCGAGATGGAGACCCGCGGCCTGCCGATCGCCCTGGTCAATGCCCGGATGTCGGAGCGGTCGTTCCGGCGCTGGCGCCGGCTGCCGCGGCTGATCCGCCGGCTGCTCGGCATCTTCCGCGTCATCCTGCCCTGGGATGAGCGGTCGGCCCGCAACTTCCGGGCCCTGGGCGCGCGCGGCGTCGGCACCGTCGGCAATCTGAAATTCTCCTCCGACCCGCCGGACGCGGACCTCGAGGAGCTGGCGGCGATGCGGGCCGCGATCGGCCGCCGCCCGGTGTGGCTGGCGGCCAGCACCCATCCCGGCGAGGAGGCGCAGATCGCCGAGGCGCACAAGGCGCTGGCGGCGAAGCGGCCGGGCCTCTTGACCATCCTGGCGCCGCGCCACCCCGACCGCGGGGCCGAGATTGCCGGGCTGGTCGAGGGGATGGGCCTGCGCGCGATCCGGCGCAGCGAGACGGCCCTGCCGGAGGCCGGCACCGACGTGCTGGTGGCCGACACCATCGGCGAGATGGGGATCTGGCTGCGGGTGTGCCCGGTCAGCTTCATCGGCGGGTCGCTGGTGCCGTTCGGCGGGCACAACCCGATCGAGGCGGCGCAGCTGGGCGCGGCGCTGGTCTATGGGCCGCACATGACCAACTTCCCCGACATCACGGCGCAGCTGGGCCAGGCCCGCGCGGCCATGCCGGTGGCCGATGCGGCGGCGCTGACCGTCGCGGTCGGCCGGCTGCTGGACGACCCGCTGGAGCGCCGGCGCATGGCCCGCGCCGCCGCCGCCGTGGCCCAGCGCAACCGCGGCGTGGTCTCGACCGTGATGGCGACGCTGGAGCCGCTGATCACCCCGATCCTGGCATGAGGGCGGGCGGGGCATGAAGACCCCCGGCTTCTGGTATCGCCCGGAAGCCACGGCGGCCGCCCGCCTGCTGGCGCCCGCCGGCGCCCTGTACGACGCCGCCTCGCGGCTGCGCCGGGCCTGGGTGACGCCGCAGCGGGCGCCGGTGCCGGTGGTCTGCATCGGCAACCTGGTGGCGGGCGGCGCCGGCAAGACCCCGGTGGCCCTGGCTCTGGCGCGGCGTCTGGCCGAGATCGGCATCACCGCCCACACCCTCAGCCGCGGCCATGGCGGGTCGCTGGCCGGCCCGGTGCGGGTCGACCCGGCGGTCCATGGCGCGGCCGAGGTCGGCGACGAGCCGCTGCTGCTGGCCCGCGCGGCGCCGGCCTGGGT